>JANRLY010000057.1:0-14712 GCA_033762075.1 Gammaproteobacteria bacterium | reverse complement strand
AATGTATTGAAGTTTCTTTGGTGAGATGATCGTGTAATATGAATGAACTTCTAGGAAATGATCTTGCTGACTCAGTATCAATATTTTATTTTAAAACCCAGCGACCTTCTTTTTTAATTGCTTCGTGCATTGCGTCGGGTGATAAATCAATTTCGCCGGGCCAGGTCACGACCCCCATTTCAATATACGCTTGATTAAACAAGTTGATATCTTTCAGTGAGGCAAAAACGCCTGCATTTTGGCTGTGAATGAGGTCATACATTTCAACGTTACCTGATATTCCGTCATTAAACGTCACATTTAAAGAATAGTTTTTGAGTATTTTAATGTGCGCTACTCTCCATGGCGCAGTAGGCTTTATTCGAGCGGTGCTATTTTCTTGGGGGTTTGATTTTGTTGGCATAATGCCCAATCCTCAAGCAATTCTGTTCTGTGCTGAAAGGCCCATTCTAACACTAATGTTAAGGCTCTGCGCGGCATGCTGCCTTGAATGACTCGAAGTGTATTGATATCGATGAGGGCTTCATATTCTGCATAAAGCGCATGAAAATGGGGCGGCGCATGATCATTCCAAAACATTTGAATGACAATACCATAAAATATGCAAATTGTTGGCATAGACTAATCCTTTTAGTTTTTTGGGGAGTGTTGAATGACGGGATTTGCTGAGAAATAATTTTACTGAATCAGTATCAATATTTTATTTTAATAAATCAACTGGGTTATACTATTTCTTCTAATGATTATATAAAAATCCCCCTCAATCCCCCTTTTTCAAAGGGGGAAGTGTGACCTGGTCTTTTGCAAATATTCTTATCTTCGAAAAAATGAGCTGCTCTAAGCTTCACTCTTCGAAAAAGGTGATTCCTCTAAAACTTCCCCCTTTGAAAAAGGGAATTGCTTTAAGCTTCCCTTCGAAAAAGGTGATTCCACTAAAGCTTCCCCCTTTGAAAAAGGTGATTGCTCTAAAACTTCCCCCTTTGAAAAAGGGGGATTGAGGGGGATTTAATTTTTAAATGTAACGATATTTATTTAATAAAATGTATTGAAGTTTCTTTGGTGAGATGATCGTGTAATATGAATGAACTTCTAGGAAATGATCTTACTGAGCCAGTATCAATATTTTATTTTAAAAAATCAACCGTTCAAGCGGCATCTTTTTTGGGACGGACTTGCTGATAAATGATGGTGCGAGACTTTTCCATTGCTTTTTCTAAATCATATGAAACTTGTAAATTCATCCAGAATTGCGCTTCCATTTTGAAGTAGCGCGCTAATCTAATCGCTGTATCAGCTGTAATTGCACGTTTACCATGAATGATTTCGTTAATTCGAATTGGGCTGACGTGTAGTGCTTTCGCTAATTTATACTGAGAAATATTCATTGGGATTAAGAATTCTTCGAGTAATATTTCGCCTGGGTGTATAGCAGATAATTTTTTTTTCATAATGACCTCAGTGATAATCGACAATTTCTACGTCAAATGCATCCCCATGCTGCCAGATAAAACAAATACGCCATTGTTCGTTGATGCGAATGCTGTGTTGTCCCTTACGTTTGCCATGTAACGCTTCAAGCCTGTTGCCAGGTGGCACTTTTAATGTATTGAGTATCGTCGCAGCATCTAGCATTTTAAGTTTTCTTAAAGCAACTCGTTGAATGTCATGTGGTAATTTTTTGATAAATTCTTTGTTGAATAGTTTTTCCGTTTCTTTGCATTTAAATGTTTTAATCATTCTGGCATCCTTGGATAATATCGCATAACGATAATATCGTCAAGCGATAATAATGAATAGTTTGGAGGTATGGCGAGGTAGGGACTTGGCTAAGCGATGATCTTACAGATTCAGTATCAATATTTTATTTTAATAAATCAACTGGGTGATACTATTTCTTCTAATGATTATATAAAAATCCCCCTCAATCCCCCTTTTTCAAAGGGGGAAGTGTGACGAAGAAGAGAATTGCTCTAAAACTTCCCCCTTTGAAAAAGGGGGATTGAGGGGGATTTTATATTAAATAATATTATATGAAGACATCCTAGGGCCTACGAGGTGTTCCGCCGTCACGTTTTTGTTCTAGATCACCTTTATCTACTCCAAATCCGCTAGCATTTGGATCGAGTGGATTTCTAACTCCGTGTAAGCCTTCTTGTTTATCTTTTTCGACAGATCTTTGCGCTGTTTCTGAATTTGCTCTTCCCATCATGTCTACATCACGTTTTAACTGTTTTGCACTTTCTACGCCGCTACTCAATATAATTTCCATTTTATCGCCGCCACTTACCTTGCCAAGTTTCGATTCATATACTAAATGTGTAACTGCTTCTAGTTGTGACTCGGTGGGTTGCGGTTGTGTGGGTAAAATAAATTGATCCGAAAACTTTAATTTATTATCTGCATGGAAATCGTTTGCGTGCAAAACTAATTTGCATGCAAGAACAAACATCGGATCAGCGCCTGGCTCAATTCGCGCAGGAACATGTCCTGTTGTAATGTGCGAATTAAGAAATTCAGCGGCTGCTTTTAACATAGCTTTATTTGGCAGTGTGACAGAGCCAGGTCCGCCTTGCCATTTGCCATGACTATCACCCCAAGGCAGGCCTTTTCCTGGATAACTAAATTGTGCTGTCCGATGATTATCTTTATACTTCATGAAATCATCGGCAAAAGCTGTGTCGAACCCGAGTTTAAATCCGACAATATTTTCTTTTCGTATGTCATCTAAAAAATGAATCAGCGCATCTCGAGTGATAACAGGACCGAGTGCATGTAACGCAGCCTTAAATCGAGGTTCATCTTTTACAGCGAACTTGCATTCAATGCGGATAAAATCATTCAACAACTTTGGCTCTGAAATGGAATCCGGCAATTTTAAAAGAATATGTTCAGTTCTTTTTGGTGTTGCATGTACAGCGACAACAGATTTAGCTGGATCAGGAGGATCGAAACCACCAGCGGCATTTCGCACGCGAGGCGGGTGTATGTAATGTTTATTCAGCTCAAAACGTACATCACGTGTGGGGGGATTAGGTGTTACGCTTGCTACAACACCACGTTCAGGTGCACCAGGCACACCACCCGCAGGTGATATAATACCAATTGTTTTAAGATATTCTTTGTATTCGTCGGGTTCTAATTTTTCAGATGCCCCATAGGATCTTTGTAACGGATCATATATCAGCTTAAACGTTTGTTCTCCACGTTCTTTCATGGCGAATGCAAGTTGTTGATAGGCTGCAATCATCGGATCAAGCCAAGCCGGATCGCCGCCAGTATTTTTTGCAGCCTGCAGTGTTCTAATGACTTCCATAACCCCTGCAAGATCATCTTTTATTTGTTGATGTGCAAGCGCATCGAATTCTGCATTTTCATAAGTTATTAAAAGATTCTTATAAAGTTGTTCCATTTTTACTTTTGAAAAAGTGGCGCTGCGAGCTTCTATTAATTCGCCTTCCGAAATGTTAGTTGGACATTCTCTCGGGTAAAAAATCGTCGTCTTGAGAGGAGGAGGGGATGGAGGAGGAGCTGGGTCATGTGGATGAGCAGCAGCATAATCAGCGTAATGAGCACGTGTGTGATCATCGTGCGCTTTCTGTGATATAAAGAATTCATTATCCAGAATCTGCATGGCATTTTGTTTGTGAGTAAGGATATCGGGAGGAGCGTGCCCCGCATTTTCTTGTTCAATGGCATTTTTGGCAGCTTCTAATTGTGCTATTTTTGCTCGCAAAGGTGGTTTATCAAATCTGTCTATGCCTCCTGGAAACATCTCACGTTCTCTCTGAACACGCGCAAGACAAATGTTGATGTCTGAGAGGAGAACGTTGGATGGACGCATTCTCGCTGCAGCATCACGTTGGAGTTCTAGAAGTTGGTCTGGAGATAGATTTGCAATTGCTCGATTGAGTAAAGCAGCATCAGCTACAAGTGTATTATTTAATCCAAGATTTGTTTTATGAGTAGGATTATTAAAAATATTTTGGATACCAGCTGGAGCAGCGCCAGCATTTGAAAGTTCATTGATAGCAGCATCAATGGCTCCAGTGCCTATCCTTGCTTTCAGGTGCATGAATACCGCAAGATCTGCGCCTTTTTGTCTGAGAGTATTCGCAGCCGCAGCGTCGTGGCAAACTAATTGTTGTGCTTCTGGGGATAAATTAAACGGTGGGAGAGCTAATGCAGCTCGCATTGCGATATGACCATCTACTGCGACATTTGCAATTACTTTTGCTTGATCAAGCGTTAAAGGAGGAAAGAGGCCATTGCGAATTTTTTCTGCGGCACCCTGTCTCATTGCATTGACATGATTACCAGCATTAATACCAGCATCTGGGACCACTTGTTTGGCTATTGCACTACTTAAACCAAAAGGTGGTTTTTGTAATATTGTTTGAACTTCGCCAACTCCATCGTTACCTGCTTTGCACTCTGCAAGCGCTTTTGCTTGCTCGAATGTTAAATCTGGCAAAGCAGTGCGAAGTCGAGCAGCCGCGGCTGTTTTTAATGGTGCAAGATGTGCTGGATCTGTAATAACGGCATTAGCCTCGGCAGCAGTTAGTAACCCTGCGCCGCCGGGTGCTGGCCCCAATGCTGCACGCATTTCATCAACAGTCGTTGCAGTTGCGATGGCTTTGGCTTGGGGGAAATTTAAATTACCGCATTCAAGATTTAGTAAAACTCTTAATTTTGCGGTGTTTTCATCAGCAATGTTTAAAGCATGTTCGTCTGATAATTTGCGTGCTTCATTTTCTGTTAAACCAAGGTTAGCGTAATTTGCAATTATTACGTTTCTTGCTTGAGGCCCCGTAAATACAGTGGGCGGCGCGGGAACAAGCGGTATCAACTGTGCTCGTTCAGCAAAAGTTTTTGTACCAATAACACGTTTTGCTTCGTTGAGAAATAATTCACTTGATTTTTCAGTTGCTCGCGTAGCAACTGCTAAAGCATGATCATCTGATAATTTTCTAGCTTCATTTTCTGTTAAACCAAAGTTCGCAAAATTTGCCACTATCTGATCTTTTGCTGCGGGTCCGAGAAGAGCAGGTACTGGAGGTACAGGAACAAGGGGTTCTAGATGTGCTCTATCATTGAAAACTTTTGCATTGACTACGCGTATTGCTTCATCTTTAAATAAAACATTTGATCTTGTAGCTGCGGCTGTAGCAATTTCTCCAGCATGCGCTTCAGATAATTTATTTGCTTCTGCTTGTGTCAAACCAAAGCGATCAGGATTAGCTCGTATTGCAACTAATGCAGCTCCATTAGCAACAGCAGCGCCATTAGCTGCAACAAGTGGTTCTAGATGTGCTCTATCATTAAAGCTTTTTGCGTTGACGGCATGGATTGCAGTGTCACGAAAAAATGGACTTAATATTACATCAGCTCTTGCTCGCATCTCATTAATAAAATCTCGACCCCCAAAATCATTCGACGCAACCCTACCAGCTGCATCTTTACTCAATCTAAAGGGATCACCCTGTAATAAACTTTGCATTGTATCAAAGTCATCTAATTTACACTCAGCAACTGCTTTTGCTTGCTCAAAATTTAAAGTTGCACACGCAGCTGGTAGAACATCAGGTTCGCGGAGTCGTACTGCGCAGCGATTTCTTACTCGATCAACGTCATCACGATTTCGAATGATAGCTTTGGCTTGATTTTCGGTTAATTCTATTCCCCCATTATGATTCTGCAATGCTTTTTGCATTACAGAATCTTTTGTGCCCAAAGGTGTATTTGTAAGAACTCGCAGCTGATCGAGAGTTAACTCATTAATTGGACTTTCATCTGATAATAAAAAACGAAGCGCTTGTGTTGCAGCAATTGCATTTATATTGATCTCATGATCAATCTTTGCTTCAACAACTGCTTGTGCCATTTGAGGTGTATATACTTGAGGTTTTTCTTCACTTAGTGCGGCTACCATAGTCTGGTTTGTTGTTGCAGCAGCAATCCGTGCTGTTGATTTGAAGTCCATGCGAATGTTTGGATTTTGGTTTTTAATGTCCTCAGATAAAAAATTGGCTTTATAAGTCATCGCTGCTGCTGTTTTAAATTTTGTTGCATTTGCATCGAGAGTGGCAGTATCATCGCCGGGGAAAAGTAACTTAGCTTGGTTAACATTTTCAAATAGTCCTGGAATCAGGGCTTCATGAAATTCTTTCATATTTCTTGCATCTAAGATTTTTGTTAAATCATCGCGTCCTAGTGATTGAAGAGCACCAGAACTAATAAGTTCTTGAGGTGTTAGTGCAAGCATTCTTGTTTGAGCAAATTCTCTTACTTGTTTTGCTGTAGCATCATTTGGAATAATGGCCGCCGGGTTTAAACCAAGATGCTGTGAAACGGCAAGTCGCACGGCTTCTAGATCAGGTGCAATTAAAATCTCTTTTAATTGGGCAAATGGTAAATCTTTTATGCGCTCAGGAAACAACGCTATTACTTTTTCTCGAGTCATTTTTAAGAGTAGATTATCAATATAATCTTTGGTAACAATTTGAAGTTCTGCATCTGAAATGACGCGTTGGCTGCCGAGTATTACTTTATTGCTCCAGTCTATTAATGCTCTTTTTGTTCTATCAACGCGTGTACCGCTTTCTAATTGACTTTGGACTGCGTCCTTTTCTTCCACTGCTTTTTCTTCATTCATAGTTGGTGTTGCGGCTGTAGTGATTATCACTAAAGTAGCAAAATCCTTAACTGTCGCCGCCGCAATTTTCTGATGAATAGCCATGGCTAACTCCTCATTAATCCTCGTTTCTAAGTTTTTTATTTTTTTTGAAATATCATCTAAATTTTCGGCTTTCAAAGTCTTTGCTGATCTCTCAACTGTACTTTTGAGTGCCTCTCGAGTTTTAGTTAATTCTGAATCTATTATAGGCCCTTTCTTTAATTTTCGCTCAATCTCATCTAATTTATTATTTAATTCAAAAGCTTGGCCAACAAGAGTTTTAACGTTATTTAAGTCCTTGAGATGTGATGTTTGGGCAGAGATATATTTTTCAAGCGTTTCTTTTGTTGCATCTCTATGTGGCCAGCCTTCAATTTCTTTAAGGCTGGTTTCTTCTTTTTCCTCAAGCTTGCTGATATTTCTAAGTTTTGGCTTGATCTCATTATCTGAAATATTTTGAATTAATTTATTATTTTTATCGATAGTTTCCCAGAGCGTTTGTTGTTCTGAGAACGTTTTAAATTCCTCATTTAATTTTTCTAGTTTTTTGCTTTGTTCTTCAAGTTGCGCAGCTGCATCAGGAATTTTAACCTTACCACTCGCAGCTTCTTGAATAATTTTTTCAGTTTCAGTTGCAATTTTATCTCGTTGGTCACTAATTCTTTTTAATTCTTGTTGATCTTCTTTTGTTCTGGGATTTATGCCTTTAATTTCAGCTTCTAATTGACTTAGCTTGCCTGCCAAAGTTGCTGCGTTCTCGTGCAATTTCGCTCGCTCAAGATTTAGCTCGGCTTCTGAAAGTTGCTTTTCTTGATCGCGAGCATGAGCGGCTCTATCTAATAATTGTTCAGCTGGGGTTTTAGATGCATTTGGTGTAAATGATTTCGCTGCATTTTCAGCAGCTGTTTTTGCTGCATTTAAATATTCGCTTGTTTTGGAGTGATCATCAGGGGTGTTTTTCTGCTCTTCTTCAATTGTAGTCAGCATTGCTTTAGCTTTTACCTGTTGCTCTTGTTGCTCTTGAATGTGTTGATCAAGCTCAGAATTTCCATTGCTTACAATCTGATCAACTGCTTCAGGTGTTGTTTTGTCTGAACCGCCTGCAGCAGTTAAGTCTTTGACTATTTTTTCTAATATCGCATCTGTTTTTGGCGAACTTGATTCTTTCTCATCGGCTGGGCTCGGTCTTGTGCTTAGCTTTTGCGCTAAATCATTTGCTGTTGATTTGGCGTTTTCATCGGCGAGTTCTTTTCTTTTTTCACTGATTGTTTTGTCCAGTAGTTTTAGCTGTTCTTCAATAGCATTTTTGTCACTCGGGTCATTTAGGATGATTTTTATACTATCTTCTTCAATTTCCTTGAATGTATTGCTAAGCACATCTTTCTCTTGGTCTGATAATGTTTCCCATTTTCGGTCAAGCTCTGCATTTAATTGATTTAGTTTATTGTATTTTTCTAGCGCTTTTACTTGCTCAACTAGATAATTAGAGTATTCGACAAGATTATCATCCGGTGTTTTTTTATTATGTGGCGCTTTTAGTGTCTTTAAAACATCTAACATTGCCTCTTGAGTTGGCGTCTTATCACTTTTTGTTTCCAAAAAATCAGTATAAATTTCTATTTCAGTATTATTATGAACTGTTTTATTTTTTATGCTTTTCAAATTCTCATTGATAATTTCATCAAGAGCTTCAGATGTTGTTGGAATTTTAGTGAACTCTAACAACTCGTTCCTTGCATTAGTAATTAGATCAATCTTCTCTTCTGGAATTTGTTTTAATATATTTTCAGCTCTTAATTTAAGATTTTCTGACTTTATATGTTCTAAATGCTTCTCTGCTGATATAATTTTATCTGATAAGTCCGCGGATGCTTTATCTACTGTATAATTATCCATTACATCATCATGAAATTCTCTATATGCTTGAGCGTCTGCCGTAGATTGTATTGCAGTGTAACCATTTTTAGTTATTTCAGGCATGCTTGTTGTATGTATCTTTCGCATTAGGGTGGGTTTTTCAGTAGGAGAGTTTTCTTGGAAAGGTATAGTGTCTTGCCCGCTAAGTTGAGAGGATTTTTTTTCTTCTGCCTCTATTTTTTCTTTAATTTTATCAAGTTTTTCTTGTTTATCTTTTACATCTTGATGACCTTTCACGCTTTTTGATTGTTTATCGATCTCCGTGCTCATCTTTTCAAAGATTTCTTTTTTTTCACTGTCTAGCGCTGTAATAATAGTTTCCTGCTTGCGCTGTTTTTCTTCTCCTTCTTCTTTGATCTCGGAATTAGTTTGTGGTTCCGCTTTTTTCAAGATTCTAATTTGATCGCTGAGTTCTTTAATGGCTGCATCATTTTGTTTTATTGTGCTTTCTAGTTCTTCTTGATTTTTAGAGGTTGATGATCCGGGATTTTTTTTGGTTGAGGCATCTTCCTGTGCTGTGTTGGGAGCGCTACCGACGGAAGCGCTGCGCCGTGTTTTCCTCGTTTCCTTTTGTTTGATATCTTCAGTGGTGGAAGATAGGAATGAATCATCTTTAGATATTGATTTTGATATGGGTGATTCAATTTTTTCTTCAGTTACTTTAGGTTGTGGTTGTTTAGAAATATTGTCTTCCTTAATAGATTTTTCGCGAGGTGAAATTGCATCATTTTTTTCATCCATCACAGAGGACTCAGTTTGCAGCTTTTCTTCTTGAAGAGGTCTAGATAATCTAGGTTCTGGAGGAGGCTCTCCATCAATAATTTTCTGTAAATCTTCAGTTAGTGCTTTGTTTCGATAATCTTGAGTGTCTTTGTCAAGCTTATTATATCCAACAGCATACTTGCTTGCCTGCCTTAGTAATTTTTCCATTGTTTCTACAATTTTTGGATTAGGTTTATTTCCTAAATTATCATTTGCATGACTAACTAAAGTATTTGCTCGTGTGTTGAAAAAAGTTTTTAGTTCACCAACTAAACCTAAGGTAAAAAAAGCCGCTACATTGCTGGCTCCTCGTTGAGTAGTCATGGTGATTTCAAAAGCTGCCGGTACTTTCTTATTGTCTTGATCTGTATGTTCTTTGACATATTTTATGTCTTTAATTATATCAATATTGTTTATCTTATCTTTGCTTGTGGATTCTGTGTCAGTAAATATTGCCAAAAGATCAACTTTGAATTGATTGAGATGTTTTTTATCTTCAACTGCTGAATTAATTTCATCTTTTGTTTCTTTGATTAAATTTTGTTGAAAACTTTTATCTGTTATATCAATATTAAATTTTTCTTTTATAGTTGCTGCAAATTCGTCTAGAGATTTTTCTGAAAATGTTTTGCTTTGCAGCAGGGTAATGAGTTGTTTAAAAAAATTTGATTCAGGGCCACCTTCGTTAATGATCATTTCATTTTTTGCTGTTTGAATAAGCTCTGTTATATGACTAATCTTTTCCTCAAAATTCTCTGCCGTGAGGGAGCTAAGTATTTTTTCCACTTCTTTGTGTAAGGTTATGATTGGGTTTTCACCTTTTTGTTCGAAATTCTCAGTGCCTTTTGTGTATATTTTAGATCCTTGTTTTATAATATGTGCTTTGGGTTTAAGTGCAGCAAAAGACTGCCTGCTGTATTCTTTACTTACAGCAATAAGAGTTTCACTTTTTGTATTTAACTGAGCTACTCTTTTTGCCTTCCTAAAGGTCATAGTGCTTTTCCTAATTGATATACTACTTCACGCGCACCTAATGTGTGCTAGACGCACTCCTGTCCAAATTATAGAACATGAACTTGCAAATCGCGTTTTTATTTACATAACCATATGATTATACTAATTAAATAGCCTAAATCGTCTCTGAGAAATCTGTCTGAATATTGCTCAAAACCTCGCCTATACTTGTGATAAGTAATCGCTAAGTGGAGAGATCCATGACTGATAAGTTGGAGTACTTTCAATATGATGTAGATCGATTTTTTGCAGCTATTAAGAATCAAAATATGCAAAAGGCGCTCGCACATGCGATTCAAATTTTTGATCACGCTATCACGAATAGCACCTCGATAAATGGTGATGAAATTGCAGATCGTTTGGTGACTACTTATAAAAATATGATTCAGAATCTTCAAGAGGACCCAGAGATTCTTTTGCAGGCGGTGCAAAAATTTTCTGAATTTGCACCATCTACCGGAGAGCGAGGCTATAAATCAGTAGCGATATCACTTGCACTGATGAGTATTCTGCAAGAAAAAATAGATTTGAAAACAGACAAAATAAATATCAACGAAGCTAATCCAAATTATTTTTCGGCTGATAGAAATACTTTATTTACACCTAAAGATGAACAGGCTAGCAAAAGAATAAAAATTGATGAAAAAGATTTAGATATACCAAGACCAATAAAAAAGTGAGCGTTACTTTGTCATCTTGCGCTCAGGATGACGAAGTGGCGTTCAGTCAGGAATGACAGTGGTCAAGAGTTGAATACCAACAGCCTCTAAAGCATCGGCAAAACAGCTGCTAACTATCTGATTTTCTTACAGCACTGAGAGCATCGCATACCCCGTGCAGAAATAAAAATCGCGTCTATACTTTTTTTAAAGCGATGAAATAAAGCGAGGTGAGGTATGCATGATCGTGCCTATGAAGAAATCCCGGCGGGAAATGAAGAAAAGTTTATTGCTGTTTTAGCAAAACAAATTTCAGAAGTTTACCGTCATAAGTGTAACTTGCCTCCTGAATTAAAATTAGATGAAGCGGAAGAAGTTTTTAGAGATTCCTTGCAAAAACATCATGCTTCGCCTGAGTTAGCTTTTATCCATACTTTGCATCGAAGAATTGTTGCAGCAACTCAAAATAATACTTATTTAGATGGCGAACATATTTATGGTGTATCAGGTACGGATTGGAAAAAATTAGCGAAAGAACTCCATCAATTTATTACTGAAAATGCCAGTGAACTAAATAAGCAGCCAGCACAAAGTCAAGGATTCTTTTTATCTGTTGATCCTGTTAAGTTCGCTTCGGATACTGTCAATAGTGCAATTAAAAAAATAAATACTGCGGATCGTAAATTTGAAAAAACACTATCTTTGGGACAAGAGGGTGAAGCGCAAAGGTCAGCGCCTACTCGAAATAGTACATGATCTTGTGTCGCCGAAAGTTAAGGTTGTTTTCTTACTATCCAAAATATCGGCACAGCGAGTAATTGCGATGCTACTGAAAAAATAACTAGAGACATAATTGAAAAATCATACAGCATACCCATCGCAAAACTGCCAAGAAACCACGCTAATCCAAAGCCCATGTTAAAAATACCATACGCTGAGGCGCGTCTTTTTGGAGAAACTTGATTGGCGACAATCGCGCGCATGAATGATTCGTGTGCACTGACACCAATTCCCCATAATAATGTACCGATAAAGGCAATTTTAAAATTGCCTAAAAAAGAAAATGGTGCGAATAACGACGCGATGATTGTTGCGAAAATTAAAATCCACATGCCATATTTATCGTAGAGCCACCCAAATAGAGGAGCGGTCAAAGAAGTAATCCCTAAAGCACACGCATAAAAAATTGGAATCCAAATCGGTTGCAGTAGAGATTTTTTTTGAAAATGATAGGCAATCAAAGGGAAATCTGCGAACCCTGCTGCAACTAACATGCTGCCAAAAAGATAAATCCAAAATGAACGCGGTAATTTGTTCGTTTGTAAGTTGTCAGTATGAATGCTGAGTTTTTCAGGTTGAGGAAATTGTTTGCATGTGAATCCTAGTAAACTTAATGCACACAAGGCTGGGATCAACAATATGGCAAAACTATGCGGATATCCGCCATGAAAATATAAAACGGTTGCAACGATGATGGGGCCGAGCATGGCACCAATTTGATCGATCGCTTCGTGTAAACCGAAAATCCAACCCATGCCTAAGTGTTGGCCTGTGTATGACAGCATGGCATCACGAGGTGGAATACGGATTGCGCGACCACTACGTTCGAGAATAATGAGGACAGCTGCAATCCACCAATGTCCGGCGAGTGCGAGTAAAGGAACAGCAAGTAAATTACAAACGTAACCTAAAAAAGTAATCGTCCAATATTTTTCAGTGTATTCTGTGATCCAGCCTGAAAAAAAACGTAATGCGTATCCTAAAAATTCTGCAAAGCCAGTAACAAACCCAACGATCGCAGCATTTGCACCCAGCGTTGCCATGAAAGGTCCGGTGATACTGCGCGCGCCTTCATAAGTCATGTCAGCAAATAAACTGACAAAGCTCATGAGTAATAAAAAGTGTAGGGCTGAGGATTTTTTCATGAAAAAAGTTTCTCTACGAGACGATAACTTATCAGGAATATACTCCGGATAAAGATAACTTAAAAGGAATATGTTCCGGTTAAGTTTGATTATTTTTATTGATTTTCGTCCTTGTTTTACAAGCATTGTTGCTTATAAAACGAGCACGAAAATGGACAAAAACTGAGAGGTTTTAATGAGGCGTTCACGGGATTGACGGTTTATCGATGCAACAATGCCTGCTCATCGCTCGGATATATTAACTATTTCCCTTTGTTAATATGTGTTCGAATATCAATAAGCTGCATATCTTTTGTAAAGAGCATTGTATGGATACCAACACTTGAAGCACCAACTAAATGTTGAGGCGAGTCATCAACAAATAAGGTCTCGTTTGCGTCTAGTTTGTTTTCATCCAAAATATGGATGAATGCTTCTCGGTTTGGTTTTCTATGACCGAGTAGATGTGAATAATATGCTTTATGAAATAAGCCATCAAAATTTTCCAGGCCAGTATCTCGAAAGCATATTTCAAATACTTTTTTTAAATGGATATTATTTGTGTTGCTGAATAGAAATACATGGTAATCATTTTTTAATGTTTTAATGAACTCAAGTCTTTCTTTGGGAAGAGCTCCTAACATTGCATTCCACGCATTATCGAATTGATCATCTGATACGCAAATATTGAGTCTTTCTTGTAAGGTCTTTCTAAAAGTTTCGTTCGACATTTTACCAGTTTCATAGAGGTCAAAATAATTTTCTTGCTTTGCTTGGCTGTAAACATGATCAAAATGAGTCGCACCTAGTTGAGAAAATGCTTGATAGGTTTTCTTATAATCAATATCGATTATTACACCGCCGAGATCAAAAATAATGTTCTTAATTTTCATACGTTGCTGCCAAGGTTCTAAACAATGAAGCACTATAATATTGGCTTTGTATTCCGTTGTATACCCGTATATACTCCTCGATCTTTAACTCTTCGGCGGCGGAGGATGAATGGAAACCATTGAGAGCGTAAAAAATTACTGGAATGCGCGGCCGTGTAATATTCGCCACAGCCCGGCGGCATTGGGTACCAAGCAATACTTTGATGAAGTTGAGCGGCGGAAATATTTCGTCGAACCCCATATTGTGCATTTTGCAGATTTCCCGCAATGGAAAGGGAAAAAGGTCCTAGAAATTGGCTGTGGGATTGGAACAGATTCTATTAATTTTGCGAGAGCAGGGGCTGATTTAACAATCGTCGAGCTTTCTGACGAGAGCTTGAAAATTGCGAAGCAACGCTTCGATGTTTTTGGATTGAAGGCACGGTTCATTGCAGGGAATGCCGAAGAGCTATTATCTTTGATACCAGCAGATGAAAAATTTGATTTAATCTATTCTTTTGGTGTCATCCATCATTCTCCTCATCCCGAAAAAATTTTTGCGGCGATTCCAAAATTGCTCAAACCTCAAGGTGAATTTCGAGCTATGCTTTATTCAAAAGTGAGCACGAAAAATGCAATGATCTTGTTTGGTTTGGCGCAACCCGAAGCGCAATCTGGATGTCCTGTTGCGTTCACTTATACAGCAAGTGAAATCAAAAAAATCCTGCGGAAGAATTCACTCAAATCAATCTCAATTAAAAAAGATCATATTTTTCCCTACAAAATTTCTGAGTATGTGCATTATCGCTACATAAAACGCTTTCCCTGGAATTTAATGCCGCGCTTTTTGTTTCGCTTCTACGAGAAAACACTGGGTTGGCATATGCTGATTCGGGCGAGGAATGTTTCTA
>JANRLY010000056.1:0-22507 GCA_033762075.1 Gammaproteobacteria bacterium | reverse complement strand
CAAATTCTTTTGTGCCAACAAGTTCAGTGCTATGTTCTTTTGAATAAATGTCGCGTGTGTGAATTCCATCTTCGAGTGTTTTTAACCAAGCATTTTCAATCAATTCTGCAGTTTCAGGTTGGTTGATATGAATGAGCATTTGAATTGCGCCGTTAAGCATACCGGAAGGATTCGCAATATTTTTGCCGGCAATATCAGGTGCTGAGCCGTGGATTGCTTCAAACATCGCAACGTGATTGCCGACATTGGCAGAACCCGCGAGACCCACTGAGCCTGCGACTTGTGCGGCCACATCCGATAAAATATCGCCGTATAAATTGGATGTCACAATCACATCGAAACGTTCAGGTTGATCTGCAACCAATGCTGTCCCAATGTCGATAATGAAATGTTCGGATTGAATGTCAGGATATTCTGCAGCGGTTTCGTTAAAGACTTGATGAAAAATCCCATCGGTCATTTTCATGATATTGTCTTTGGTAAGACAAGTGACTTTTTTGCGATTAAATTTACGCGCGTATTCAAATGCATAATGTACAATACGCTCGCAACCGGGGCGGGTCACTAATTTAAGACATTGATAGACTTCATCTGTTTGACGATGCTCAATGCCAGCGTAAGTCCCTTCTTCGTTTTCACGAATAATGACTAAATTCATTTTGGGATGTTTTGTGGGGACAAAAGGTGCGTATGAAATGCAAGGACGAACATTCGCAAATAAACCGAGTGTTTTTCTCAGTGTGACATTTAAGCTTTTATATCCACCGCCTTGTGGTGTTGTGATCGGACCTTTTAATAAAATTTTTGTGCGTTTTAAAGATTCCCAGGCCGTATCAGGAATACCAGAAGTAAAACCTGCGCGATATATTTTTTCGCCGACTTCAATGATTTCAGATTCAATTGGCGCATCGGCTGCAGTTAAAATGTCGAGTGTCGCAGCAGTAATTTCTGGACCAATACCGTCGCCGTATGCAATGGTGATGGGGGTTTTAATTGCCATGGGAGTTCCTTTTAATTTTATTTAACGTGAGTATTATCTAAGCGTAAAATATTAAAATTACGCTTAGAAATACGAAAGTTATCCTGAAAAATGCAGAGCATTTATTCAGGATCCATTCAACAATGCGTGAATAATATTTTCCATTTTCATTGAGCGTGAACCTTTGACTAATACAATGGTTTTCTCGTTGAGATGAGGAAGGAGTGTTGAAATCAATTCACGTTGATCTGTAAAGTGTTGAGCATTTTTACCAAATGATTTTGCCGTTTCTTGAGTGAGATTGCCGTATGTGTAAAGTTGATCGATCCCTGCGGCGCGAATTTTATCACCTGCTTCTTTGTGAAAGATTTTTTCTTGTGGCCCTAATTCTTTCATGTCGCCTAACACAAGAATTTTGTGTCCTAAGCTATTTTGTAAAGTAGCAACGGCCGCTTGTAAAGAAAAGGGATTAGCATTGTAAGTGTCGTCGATGAGTGTTGCGCCATTGTCGAGTTGATGACGTTGCATGCGGCCTGGCGCAGCTTCAACTTTTGCAAGTCCTTGTTGCACGGCTGTGATGGAAGCGCCAGCAGCGAGTGTTGCAGCTGCTGCCGCAAGCGCATTCATTAAATTGTGTTTACCGAGCAAGGATAAAGTCACTGGGAATTCTCCTTGCAGGGTTTTGAAAATCGCATGAGAATCGTTTATTGAATGTGCAGAAAAGTCGGCAGGATTTTCTAAGCCAAAGCTAAAATGCTGTCGAGTGCCGAGTTGTTTGCGCCACATTTCATAAAATTGATCATCACGATTTAAAATGGCAATCCCATTGCTGTCGAGCCCATCTAGGATTTCACCTTTTGCTTTTGCAACACCCTGAAGATCTGAGACGCCGGCAAGATGCGATTCAGCCGCGTTCGTAATCACAGCAATCGTTGGGCGCGTGAGTAAAGTTAATCGATGAATTTCTCCAAAATGATTCATCCCCATTTCGATGACGGCAAAACGATGATTTGCATTGAAGCGGGCAAGTGTTAGAGGGAGGCCGATTTCATTATTTAAATTGCCCATTGTTGCAAGCACAGCGTCTGGTTGATTGTCACAGTGTGCAATGAGAATTGCGGCGATCATATTTTTTAAAGTCGTTTTGCCGTTGCTGCCGGTGACGCCGATGCAGGGTAGGGCGAATTGATTACGCCAGGCAGTGGTGATTTGACCGAGCGCTTGAATGGTGTCTTTCACAATCAGCTGAGGAAAATCGATTTCAGTGGGGTGCATCACCAGTGCGGCGATAGCCCCTTTTTGTTGAGCGGCTTGGATAAATTGATGACCATCAAAGCGTTCACCTTTGATCGCGACAAATAGTTGTCCAGGCTGAATCGCGCGGCTATCGTGATGGATGCCTTGAAAGACGATATCCGAGGCTGGTGCTGCAGTGTTTAAAAGTTGCGCGGCATCTTTTAAGGAAAATTGGATCATAAAATTGTGTTCCATAGGATTTGTTGCATTATACTCGCATCCTATGATTTTGATAATCGACAATTATGATTCATTCGTATTCAACTTGGCGCGCTACGTTAGAGAAGCGGGCTTAGAGTGCCAAGTGGTGCGTAACGATGCGATTTCACTCGATGAGATTAGGCGTTTGGCGCCTTCTCATTTAATTTTTTCACCCGGCCCTTGTACGCCAGATGAAGCAGGGGTCTCATTAGGGGCTATCAGAAAGTTTGCGGGGCATATTCCGATGCTGGGTGTTTGTCTGGGTCATCAAGCGATTGGACAAGTTTTTGGCGGCAAGGTCACTCGTGCCCGTCAACCTATGCATGGTAAATCTTCTATCATTACCCATCATGGAAAAGATTTGTTTTGTGGGCTCGAAAATCCACTCTCAGTTGCGCGTTATCATTCGCTGATTGTGAGCGATGAGCATTTTCCTGCCGATTTAGAAGTGACAGCTCGTTGCGAAAATGGTGAAATCATGGCGTTGGCGCATAGGTCTCTACCGGTTTTTGGTGTACAGTTTCATCCTGAGTCTGTGCTAACGTTATCAGGGCGGGCGTTATTAGGAAATTTTTTGGCAATGGGGAAAATATGAAAAAAAAATCGCCGATACTGCAACATATTTCAATCGAACAACTCATTCGTGGGCAATATCAACCGCGACGTCATTTTGATGCAACACAACTACAAGAATTAGCAGACTCGATTAAAGCAACCGGCGGTTTATTGCAGCCGATCATTGTCCGCCCCATGCCCTCTTCAGATCAGTATGAAATTATTGCCGGTGAACGACGGTGGCGCGCAGCACAATTGGCTGAATTATCTGAAGTGAGTTGTCTCGTCAGTGAGTATACTGATGAGCAAGCCTTGCAAGCTGCCATCATTGAAAATACCAGTCGTACAGATCTCAACCCTATAGAGGAAGCGGCAGCGTATCAGCGACTGATTGATGAATTTCAATATATGCATGAAGAAGTTGCTGCAGCTGTTGGTAAGTCACGTGTCGCTATTACAAATGCACTCCGGTTGTTGCGACTAGACGCGCGCGTGCAAGCGTGGCTTATTTCAAATGATTTATCTGAGGGACACGGTAAAATTCTGGCAGGTTTATCTGAGAGAGATCAGTACCATTTTGCAAAAGAAGCTGTCGCCAAAAAATGGAGTGTCCGTCGTTTAGAATCCGCAATTAAAAAACATTTACAAGGGAATCAGCAGCAAGGTGTTTACAGTGATTCCAATCTGAAAAAATTAGAAACTGCTTTGACGGATCATTTAGGCAATCAAGTGAATATTGATTATGAGGATCGTGGTGGCGGTTATGTGAAAATTCGTTTCAATAATATTGATGAATTAGAAGGACACTTTGGCCGATTTGGATTTCAATTTGAAAAAGATTCTTAAAGGATAAGTATATGCAGATTTCATTATTGCGACGCCATAAAAATTTTTTAATCAGTTTCGTTTCTCTGGTTGCTATTATTTTTTGTACTGTGTTGTATGCGCGTGCCGGCGGTGGTGGTGGACATGGAGGCGGTGGCGGTGGCATATTAGGTTTAATTTTGTGGCCGTTGATGGTGGCCTATTCAGCGATCGTGAGTGGTATCGCGATTAATAAAAAGAAACATGTCGATCAACTTCTGGCGCAACTTTCTCAAGCTGATTCGGTTTGGGATCTATCGGGTATGCGTAATCGTATTGTTGAAGCGTTTTATGCGTTACAAAATGCGTGGGCGGCGCGCAATCAAAATTTGGCAAAAGGTTACATGAGTGAAGCTTTATATTTAAATTATAAAGCGCAAACGGATGCGATGTTGGACAGACACGATGAAAATGTGCTTGACCAAATTAATCTTGACGATTTTATTGTGGTCGATATTGATGATTTTTTAGATGACACTAAAGATTATTTTTGGGTGTTAATGAAAGGCAGCATGATTGATTATCACATTAATGACACGACTGGTCAGTTGATTAGTGGTGATCGAGATACTCCAGAGTCATTTCGCGAATTGTGGCAGTTTGTCCGTGAAAATAATCAGTGGGTGGTGAATCGAATCAATTCCTCAGCTGGCATTACGGATGTTGCTAAATTGCATGCGTACAGTGAGCGGATTCAGAAAATGTTGAAGTAATCTTCTGTGAAAAAAATCTCTCACCATTGCGAGACTATGAGTTTCACAATGGCGAGAGCTAAACATGTAGAGCCAATTTCTCATTGCCGGGAAATTTCCACGGTAGACTTAACGCCCTTAACACCTTTGGTGGAACTGGCAATTGATTTTGCAGTGTCTATTTGACTTTGATTGTCAGCTGTGCCACTTAATGAGACAACGCCATTATTCGTTTCTACGTTAATCGTCATTGAGGCAATATCTTTATCGCCAAATATTTTTTCCCGTAAGAACGTGCCTTTTATTTTTGCAGTAATTAATGCATCATCCATTGGATGTTTACTGCCTTTGATTGTTAGTTGTTTCGTGTCAACATCTTTCACATTAGGAGTAGATTCTGCTAATTGTACGACTGTCTCTGCTTGAGTGTCAGACTCTACATTTCCTGAAAGTGTTACAACTCCTTGGACGCTCTTCACATGAATTGCTGCTCCTGATAATGAACTATCTGATGCAATTTTATCTTTTACAACAGAAGTAATTTGATTATCTGGAGTGTTTGGCATGTCATTTGCCCAGACGCAATTTGAAAAGAAAAAAGCAAATAACGCCAAGGCAAATCTTAAGTACATTTTGATAAACATATTTAGCATGCTCCCTGAAAATTCAATTATTCCCAATGTGATTTGGTGTTATAAAATTTGTTAATGGATTCATTCCAAGCTCTATCAGCCATATTAGGCCAATTATCTTTGGAAAACCCTGGAGCGTTTTTAAGTTTGTCTTTATCGATATCTAAAATGAAACATTCTTCCTCTGGATCATAGGTAGCAATATCCCAAGGGAGAGCAAATAGCTTGTCGCCTATGCTTAACATGCCGCCAAAAGACAAAACAATATAACAGGTTTGTCCGGTTTGTTTGTCTAAGACAATCTCTTCAATTTTTCCTAAGTCTTCACCGTGAGCATTTTTTACAGCAACTCCCACGACTTCTTTGGTTCTTACCAAGTTGTAAGGCACTTCTTTGACTTCTGACATATAAAAACTCCTTTTGCAATTGAATTGAATGTATTGCTTCTAAATCACGCGCTTTGCATAATTAGCATTGATTATTATTTATTTAATCCCTCTATTCATCCCATAAAGTGCTGATATTTTTTTTGTCCTAGGGTTTACCCTGAGCAACTCATAATGAGTTTTCCTTACATTTTGAAAATGAAAATCGGAAAAGTAGGTTTTCGGGTTTTCGTATTGATATATCGTAAAAAATAATGAAATTGAAAGAGACAATTATTTGAATTTTTATTTTTACTTATAGGAGATTATGCATGCTTAAATATTTATTAGCATGGTTAATAGGGGTTCCTTTCGGTCTACTCGTTATCATTTATTTATTCTCACATCTTTTCTAAATTTGAAACACATTAAGGAGATTTACATGAACAATGAACATTGTGCGATACCCGGCCATAAGATGCATTACTTAAAACGTCTTTCTTGGACAGCTGTTATTATTGGTGCATTAGTTGGAGTAGGAATAAGTTTTTTGTTGAACTTATTTAGCGTAGCAATCGGTTTGTCTATTGTGAAAACGACAAATCAAGGGATGATGTCTTTAGCTATAGGTGGTTTTATTGGATTATTAATCAGTACAATTGTTTCAATGTTTACTGCTGGATATACAGCGGGATACTTAGGATATTCTGACTGTAATAAACGTCATTTAGGTGTTCTTTATGGATTTGCCGCATGGTGTGTAGGGTTAATTTTGATGGCCATGTTTGCGACTCATATTACACGTTATGTGTCCTACTATGAAGGGTTTGTCACGCATCATCCTGCAGCCATCGCCCTAAATAAAGATAGAACGCCTCAAACGATGCAGTCATCTGATTCTGCGCAGTCGCTCTCAGATATGCAATCTTCTGACACTTCTCAGCCTCTTGTGAATTCCCAAAAAGAAACGAATGATCTTGGAATAAGCATGCTTTTCATCTTTGCATTGTTTTTTGTGGGTGCTCTTTCAAGCTGTTTTGGCGGGCATTATGGTATGGAATATTGCGAAAAATGCTGTGCTAAAAAAAATCGTCCAAGTGAATCTGGATTTCCACATGTATAGTTTTTTTCAACAGTATCTCATGGAGTGAATATATGAATGCTATCGAGTTTCTCGTTGCGGAGCATGAAAAAGTCAGAAAGAAATTATCTGACATTCGAGTTGCCTCACATCATTACGCGACAAAAAAACAAATGTTTGAAGCTTTATCAGAGGATCTTATACGTCATGAAGCCATGGAGCAAAAAGTTTGGTATCCCTATTTTAAAAATAACGAGCAATTACGAGACATCGTTAAACATTTGCTAGCCGAGGAAAAGGATGCTCATATTGAAATAAATGCATTAAACAAAATAAAGATTGAAGAGGATTGGAATGAAAAATTTAAAAAGGTTAAAGAGAGCATTTTGCATCACGCAAAAGAAGAAGAATCAAAACTCTTCCCTAAAGTTAAAAAGATATTAGATGAAGCAGAGTTAGAAATCATTGGAAAAGAGCTGCGTGAATTTAAAGAAAATTTTTATGCATAGAAAGAGGTAGTATCATATGACGAAATGGCTGGGGTTTTAATCGCGCACTATATTTTGTAACCATTCACGCTTTTTTGCAATTTACACAACCTGAGACTGTTGTTGCATCGCAATCAGCAATTGTTCTTTAACTCCATGAAGTCGCTCCGCTTTTGCTCGACATAATTTTTCAACGCCTTTGACCAACCATTCCGGTGGAGGTGACCAAACCAAACTTAACCAGGGCTTGCTCTGGCCGGCGCCACTTGCTTCCGCCGCGTAATAACTAAAAACACCAAAAGAAAGACCGAGAGACAACGAGAAAAATGGAATGCCTGTATTGTTTATATTTTTTACACGCTGATCATTTAGCTGATTAAGCATCAATAATGAGTTGCGCCTCAACGGCTGCCCCTTAACGAGATCGAAATTGTAAAGGCCTTGGCAATTCGCAAATGCATCATTAATTGCGAGCCGGCCATCTATAAAACCGATAATGTTTGTGAAAAATAAAATCTTTTGCCTATCACTCCATTTGCTATTTTTATAAAAATTGCTATAAATGTTCCACGTTTTTAATAAGTTTTTTAAGGCGATATTTTTATCTTGTGTTTCTTCGTATTCAATAAAAAAAAGTCTAAAATCGTCGATAGCTTGGCTCATTTCTTCAAAAATCTTAATTTCATCTTCAGTAGCCTTTTTAATTTTTTCGACTTCAGCTTTTGTGTAACTTGATGTATTGTCGTCATCAATAAGATTGTGTTTCATTTGGATGTAAACGCTCACATCATATTTTTCTAAAATGGTTCTATGTGAATTGATCACTTCAACAATTTCAGAAAAATCAAAAAGCCCATCTTCTTTTGATTCGATTTCAAGCGAGTCAGGATAGTATCGGTCTAGGATTGTGAAAGCGTCCAAAGGGTTTTTATAATGCTTGACTAGCATTTTAATCATATCCACACTGCCTTCATGGCAGGCGCACTCCAATGCGTTGATGTTTTCAAGCGGTTTAGTATTGTTTAGTTTGTTTTGAACAGAACCTGTTTTTGTTAAAAAGTCTGGATATTCAGTTAAAAGTTTATCGGCTAATTTCACATAGTCGTGCATGACCGCTTTTAGAAACATCTTGAAAGCATTTTCTTTTATAATTACGTTCTTGTCTGTTTGATCCGAAAAAAATACGTGAGTTAATTGATTATGATAATTTAATTCCTCATGAAAAATACATAAAAATCGCAATGTTCTTTCTGTTTCTGGCCGCGGATATTCATGATATGGAGTTTTAAAATTAATCCATTGTTGGAAATAAGAGTCATGCTGATATTCGGCAATACGTCCGAGTACTACAATGTCTAATAATTTTTTGGAATGGGAAGATAATTCGGTTGGAATAGGTTGGTTCGTTGCCTTCGCTGTATTTTTTAACATGCGCAAAGCAGGGCATTCATTCTTGCTTTCTAGAATCACAGGAGCCTTTGGTTGTTCGGGGGAGGTAATTTTATTATTTTTTTTTGAAAAAATACTGCCCACGAGTATTCCTTAAATCTTTTCTTCTTGTCTGCGCGTTAACACCTCATAGCCTGTGTCGGTCACTAAAATGGTGTGCTCCCATTGCGCTGATAAACTATGATCTTTGGTGACGACGGTCCATTGATCTGTCAGTAATTTCACAAAACGTTTTCCTGCATTGATCATCGGCTCAATGGTGAAAATCATCCCCGGTTTGAGGATTTCGCCGCTGCCACGTTTGCCGTAGTGCAATACGTTAGGTGGTTCGTGAAAGATGCGTCCAATCCCGTGGCCGCAATATTCTCGTACTACTGTGAAGCGGTTCTTCTCGGCATGGGCTTGAATGACCGCGCCAATATCGCCTAAATGAGCGCCGGGTTTGACCTCTTGAATCCCTAAATACAAGCATTCTTGGGTAATACGCGTGAGTCGTTCTGCTAAAATAGAGGGCTTACCCACGAAAAACATTTTGCTGGTATCGCCATGAAAACCTTCTTTGATGACGGTGACGTCTACGTTGATAATATCACCTGATTTAAGCTCGCGCGGGCCAGGGATGCCATGACAGACTTGGTGATTGACTGAAGTGCAGATGGACTTCGGAAAACCTTTGTAGTTGAGGGGTGCTGGAATAGCATTTTGCGTGTTGACGATATAATCATGGCATATATCATTGAGTGCCTCTGTCGTAACCCCTGGTTTGATATAGAGCTCGATCATCTCAAGGACTTCGGCGGCAAGCTTCCCCGCAACACGCATTTTGGCGATTTCTTCAGGGGTTTTCAGTGTGATTTTCATTATACCTTCGTGCATCAAATCATTGTTGAAATTCAACGACTATGGTATAAAGGCGGGCTCTGTCTGGCAACCAATATTTTCCAGGTAGATATTTTATAAACCACACACGTATCACAATGATTGATTGGGTGCCGAGCTTGCTCGGTTGATCAATTAGAATTTGGCTGTAAACCGCCATATTTGCGCTAAGGTTACGTGAAAAATTGACGAGAATGTGCAGCATACAAGAGAGTATGTGGGCATTTCGAGGAGATTTTTCACGCAAGATTGGCCAAAGATGACGGTTTAAAGCTACATTCGGGATGCGTGGAGGCCCAACCCAACTTTAGGAGTCATCAAATGATGTCTATTGAAACAGTCAGCATGCGTGACATGCTGAAAGCCGGTGTCCACTTTGGTCACCAAACGCGTCACTGGAACCCAGCTATGGGCACCTACATTTATGGTGCGCGTAACAAAATCCATATTATCAATTTAGAAAAAACCTTACCGCTTTTTAAAGATGCTTTGAATTTCATGAGTAGTATTGCAGCACATAAAGGCCGTGTTCTTTTCGTTGGAACGAAACCTGCTGCTCAAGAGATTATCCGCGAAGAAGCTAGCCGTTGTGGCATGCCTTATGTGGATCATCGCTGGTTAGGCGGTATGTTGACCAACTACAAAACTATTCGCCAATCCGTTCGTCACCTTAAAGAACTCGAAGCTATGTTCGAAAAAAATAACTTCGGACGTTTGACAAAAAAAGAAATTTTGCATTTAACCCGCGAAAAAGCCAAGCTTGATCGCGCATTAGGTGGTATTAAGCAAATGGGTGGTTTACCTGATGCTCTTTTCGTTGTCGATGTGGGTCACGAAAAAATCGCGATTGCTGAAGCTAAGCGTTTAGGAATCCCAGTTGTGGGTATCGTCGATACCAATAACTCCCCTGCAGGCGTGAATTATATTATTCCTGGGAATGATGATTCCGTGCGTTCTATTCAACTTTATGTCAGTGCAGCAGCCGATGCCATCCTCGAAGGACGTGGTAGTAATCCTGAGCTTGTTATACGCGATGAATTTGTTGAAATGGATGAAGGCAAGCCCGCTGCAGCAGCAGATGTGGATGAAGAAGGCGAAGAATAGAAAACTTCCTTTTGATCTAAAAATCCCTCTGTAAAAAGAGGGATTTCTGAAAACCTAATTATAGTTTTAGAGAGTACACTTATGTCAGTAACAGCCGCTCAAGTGAAAGAATTACGTGATCTTACCGATGCACCTATGATGGATTGTAAAAAGGCATTAGAAGCAACTTCAGGCGATATCAAGCTTGCCGTTGAAGAGCTGCGCAAGAAAGGCCGTGCAAAAGCCGATAAAAAGGCAGATCGTATTGCTGCAGAAGGTGCGATTTTAATTCAATCCGCTGATGCCAATGCAATCATGCTCGAAATTAACAGTGAAACAGATTTTGTTGCGCGAGATGAAAACTTCTTAGCGTTTGTCAATAAAGTTGCAACGACTGCACTGAATGCAAAACAAATTTTAGATGTTGAAGCACTTGCTTCATTACCAATGAGTGGCCAGGCTACAACTATTGATGAAGAACGTAGAGCCTTGATCGCTAAAGTCGGTGAAAACATTAACATTAGACGTCTGGTCCGCACAAAACACAATGCGCCTACCCTGGGAACCTATCTTCACGGAAATCGCATTGGCGTGATCGTTGAAATGGAAGGCGGTAATACTGACTTAGCAAGAGATATTGCCATGCATATTGCTGCAAGCAAACCCATTGTGGTTGCGGCTAATGACGTATCTGCGGATCTGATTGCAAAAGAAAAAGAAATTTATACAGCACAAGCAGCAGGCAGTGGTAAACCACAAGAAATCATCGAAAAAATGGTTGCGGGTCGTCTGAAAAAATTCTTAGACGAAGTGAGTTTATTAGGTCAGCCTTTTGTGAAAGATCCTGATGTCACTGTCGGCGCACTACTTGAAAGAAATCATGCGAAAGTATTAGGTTTCACACGTTTTGAAGTAGGTGAAGGCATCGAAAAACAAGAGGAAGATTTTGTCGAAGCCGTGATGGCGCAAGCACAGGGTGCGCGCTAGTTTAATCTCACTTGAATGGAAACTTAAACTATGATGTCAAAAGATCATCAACTGGTTTATAAACGTATCATCCTTAAATTGAGCGGCGAAGCCTTACAAGGAGATCATTACGGTCTTGATCCTGTAAGATTATTGCGCGTGAGTGATGAGATTGCTGCGGTTGTCAACTTAGGTGTCCAAGTCGGTATCGTCATTGGTGGCGGTAATCTTGTGCGAGGCAGTGAATTATTTACCACAGGTTTTGATCGTGTCACTGCAGATCAAATGGGCATGTTAGCAACGATCATTAATGGTTTGGCGTTGCGTGATGCTTTAGCTCAGCGAAAAATCACTGCGCGGATTTTTTCTGCGATTCCAGTGCCAGGTTATGCAGACATGTATGATCGTCAACGTGTGATTCGCACTTTAGAAAAAGGCCGTGTCGCAATTTTTGTGGGCGGCACAGGTAATCCACTTGTTACAACAGATTCTGCGGCTGCTTTGCGTGGCGCAGAAATTTCAGCAGATATTATTTTGAAAGCAACAAAAGTCGACGGTGTATTTGCCGCAGATCCTGTCAAAAATCCCAAAGCAACACGTTACACTTCATTAACTTATGATGAAGTGTTTGAGCAGCGCTTGGGAGTGATGGATCTCAATGCAATTTTATTGTGCCGTGATCATAATCTTTTGTTGCGTGTCTTTAATATGAATTTACCAAACGCTTTGCGCCAAATTGTATTAGGCGAAGCCGTCGGTACATTAGTTGGAAACGGAGATAAAATATGACGCACGCTGTCGTACAAAATGCAGAAGTCCGTATGCAAAAAAGCGTTGAATCCCTCAAGCAAGACATGTCACGTATGCGCACAGGCCGCGCACATCCTAGTTTACTCGAACATCTTCGAGTCGAATATTACGGCAGTGAAATGCCACTTAATCAAGTTGCCAATATCACTATTTCTGATGCGCGCACATTAACACTGACACCTTGGGATAAAAAAATGATCCCAGTCATTGAAAAAGCGATTATGACATCTGACTTAGGGTTAAATCCTGCAACATCAGGAGAAGTGATTCGTGTTCCATTGCCTGCTTTAACTGAAGAACGTCGCAAAGAATTTATTAAAGTCGTGCGCGCTGAAGCAGAAAATGCGCGCGTGAGTATTCGTAATGCGCGTCGCGATGCAAACAATACATTAAAAGACAATTTGAAGAAAAATGAAATCACTGAAGATGAAGAGCGTCGTCTCCAAGATGCAATTCAAAAATTGACTGATCGTTTTGTTGCCGAAGTGGATAAATTACTCGCAGCAAAAGAATCAGATTTAATGGCGATTTAATGGAATCTTCTACATTGCCACGCCATGTGGCGATTATTATGGACGGCAATGGGCGTTGGGCAAAAAAACGTTTTTTGCCGCGTGTCGCTGGTCATAAAGCAGGAGTTAAAGCAGTTCGTGAAGTGGTCACAGCTTCAGTGCGCCATGGTGTTGAATTTCTCACGTTATTTGCTTTTAGCAGTGAAAATTGGTCTCGTCCTTCGGATGAAGTGAGCGGACTGATGGGTCTTTTTGTGTCTGCACTTGAACGTGAAGTGCAAAAAATTCATGAACAAAATATCCGTTTACAATTTATTGGTGATCGCGCGCGTTTTGATGCAACGCTTCAGCAGCGTATTGCGCGTGCAGAACAGCTCACTGAAAAAAATTCTGGACTGAAGTTAATTGTTGCTGCCAGTTATGGTGGGCAATGGGATATTGCGCAAGCCATGCAACAATTAGCTGTTGAAGTTGCGTCAGGTACTTTGCAAGTACAAGATATTTCCCCAGAAAAAATCTCAACAAAACTGAGCACAGCCGGGTTGCCTAATCCTGATTTACTCATTCGCACAAGCGGTGAACAACGTATCAGTAATTTTCTGTTATGGCAGCTTGCTTATGCAGAATTATACTTTACCGATGTACTCTGGCCAGATTTCACTGAAGCAGAATTCGAGCGCGCATTACAATATTTTGCAGAACGTGAAAGACGGTTTGGGGCTTCGTGAGTTCTTCTTTTTCTCTCCCTTTGAAAAAGGGAGGTGGGAGGGATTTTTATAAAATGGGTTTTTTATACAAATCCCCCTTTTTCAAAGGCTTTGTTGCATAAATCATAAAACTCCACCAGTCATTCCCGCGTAGGCGGGAATCCATCATGATATTCAAAAATAACTAATTAAAAAATACTCAATTTACGTTCAATATGCCTAATTAAGAAATTTATAAATTTGAAATAGATTCCCGCCTTCGCGGGAATGACAATTATGCAACAAAGCCTTTTTCAAAGGGGGAAGACTTTCTGTAATTAAATCCCATACGGAAACGCGCAACCGTGTCTAAGTGCTGGTCTAGCGTTTTCTTCTGCTGATGGCGCAGACGCAGGATTGTTAGCAAACATCGATTGATTCGATTCATTGAGTGCAGCGGCTTCTTGTTGCACTTCTGCAGATTCAGTGACATTGAAGTGACGGGTGATTTCATTTTTCATCGCTGACACTAATGCTTTAGGATATGAAAGGTGCGCTGCGATTGTATCGATAAATAACATTTGGTTTTCGAGCTTATGTTTGCATCCGCAATATGAGAATTCACCAGTTTTGGTACTTTGTTGTGTGTCGAGTCTTTCTAATAAAGCATTTAGCTGAGCGACGTCATCATCTATGATCGTATCATCCTGTAGGTCGGTTTCGAAAATTTCGAGAAGTCTGCTCATGTGAAGTACATTTTTTTCAGCTAGCGTATCTCTCAATTTGAAAAAATTGTTTGGTCCAGATTTTTCTACTTCACATTGCATCATTATTTCGTTATCGCTAAATGAGATTGCAAAAATATCTGTTGAATCAGGCGTTGTATAGGCGATTTTATTTTCATTGGCTTGATATTTTTTCCAGCCGCCCAAATCATTTTCTGTGCTGACTTCTTTAAAATTTTCATCGAGACTGATATACATGCCTTTTTTCCCTTCTAATTGAGTTGGTGAGGTCGTGATAATAGACTCAATCTAATAAATGTCAATCGTGGCTTTTTTATTTTCTGCATGTTACTTTACCAGCCACTTTTATTTGATGAGAAATGACTATGACTTGGCAGCGTATTTTAACTGCGGCAATTTTAGTGCCATTATTTTTATTATTGATTTTCAAAAGTTCACCTGCTGTTTTTCAAATTGTCACGGCAGTGGTTGTTTTGTGGGCTGTGTACGAATGGGCAAACTTAATGGGGCTTCGTACTTACCGGGGTATTCTTTTATACTTTATTATTTTTATTGCGGCTACAGCCGGTGCACTTTTTTTGCCGATGATGGATTTGCTAGGTCTCACCATTTTTTGGTGGTTACTTGCAGCGGTCTTGGTTTTTTCTTATCCGCGTGGAGAAGGCACTTGGAAAAAGGGCTATATCTTTCGGGGTATCATGGGTGTGATGACATTAGTCCCCACGTGGATTTTACTCAATCTCATTCGTTTTGAAAGTGATTCAGGGACTTTACTTTATCTCTTTTTACTCATTTGGGTTGCAGATTCGGGTGCTTGGTTTTTCGGAAAATTTTTTGGGCGACATCGTTTGCTGCCTTCAGTTAGCCCAGGCAAAACATGGGAAGGTTTAGTGGGTGCATTGTTATTGGTATTGCCTCTCATTGGTTTTGCCATTTGGTATGGTGTTATTCCACAATTTGCTTGGCCATTGGTTATTTTATTTTCATTGGTCACAGTTTTATTTTCTGTTCTAGGGGATCTCTTCGAGAGCATGATAAAACGCGCGGCAGGTGTAAAAGATTCTGGTCGCTTGCTGCCTGGGCATGGCGGATTACTCGACCGTATTGATAGCTTAACCGCAGCAACTCCTATTTATTTCCTGGGATTAATCGCGCTGTATAAAACATTGGCAGGATAATTTAAGCGGTGTCACCGAATGAGCTTTTCGAACAAAAAAAAGACATTCTGTGATCGGGCTAAGGTCATTATAAAAAACTAGATTTACCGATCCAAAATCAGCATAATGTCACGCTGCTAAAATATAACGAACGACGGTTGCTATGAAAAAAATAATTGTTTTGGTTTTGCTCTTATTCGCTGGATTGATGTGTAGCTCGAGTTGGGCTTTTACTATCAAAGCGATTACCGTGGTTGGTAATCAACGTATTCCGACGGATACCGTATTAAATTATATTCCTGTGAAGGTGGGTGATGATTTAGGGCCCAGCAATACGGGTGCCGTCATTTCTGCTTTATATCAAACCGGTTTTTTCGACAAAATCACTTTGGGCCGCGAAGGGAATACTTTAGTGATTCACTTGAGCGAAAGACCCACGATCGGCCGTTTAAAAATTTCTGGTAATGTCACGATTAAATCAGAGCAATTAACTTCCGTATTAAAAAGCGTCGGCATTGAGCAAGGTCGTGCTTACGATAATGTTATTCTCGAAAAAATTCGCCAAAGTTTATTGGATCAATATTATTTATTAGGTCGATATAATGCGCATGTGATTGTGCGAGCCACTCCGATGGATCGCAATCGCATGCTAGTCAAGATTGATATTTCCGAAGGATTAGTGGCAAAAGTGAAACGCATTAACATCATTGGCAATCATGCTTTTGATGATAAAACACTGATCAAGCAATTAGATGTAGCGACAACAGGATTATTCAGTTACTTCACAAAAACCGATCGTTTCTCACAAGAAAAACTCGATGCGAGCTTAGATAAATTACGTAATTATTATATGGATCGTGGTTATTTGCGGTTCGCTGTTAAATCTTCTCAAGTTGCGATGACGCCAGATCATAAATCCATTTTTATTACGATCGTCATCGATGAAGGTCAAGTGTATCGTGTGAAAGCAATTCACTTTCAGGGTAGAACGATTCTTTCATCAAAAGAATTAGCTGAAAAAAATACTCTGCATGTTGGCGATATTTTTTCGCGTAAAGCAGTCATGGATACCGAAAAAGCGATTAATGATGCATTGGGTGACCAAGGCTATATTAATGCTGAAATTAATTTACATCCTACCTTTGATGAAACTCATCATGAGGTCATTTTGACTTACCTCATTAAGCAGGGTCGCCGTATGTATGTGCGACATATTACATTCATTGATAATGTGAAAACGAATGACAATGTTTTGCGTCGTGAATCATTACAATTAGAAGGCGCGCCTGTTTCTTCGGGTCGCATCGAAGATTCAAAAGGGCGGATGAGCCGCTTACCTTTTATTAAAAATGTCGACACTTCGATTACGCCAGTACCAGGCTCTAATAATCAAGTCGATGTACATTACAAAGTTAAAGAAGACAATGCAGCACAAGCTTCTTTAAGCGTCAGTTATGGTCGATTAACAGGCGTTGGTTTTGGTGTGGGTTTAAACCAGAAAAACTTCTTAGGAACAGGCGAAACATTAGGCATTAATGCTACGCGTAATCGTTATGAGCAAGTTTTTGGAATTGATTTTACCAACCCTTACTACACGGAAGATGGTATCAGTCGATCGATTTCATTGTCAGCTTCAAAATTTTATCCTCACTTAGCGAATGCGACAAACAGTTATAACGACAACGAATATTCTCTTTCAGTGTTATATGGTATTCCAGTTGGGCAATCCACGAGTGTGAGTCAGCGTGTCCAATTAGGTTACGGATATGATCAAACACAGCTACATTTAGTTGCACCATCGATACAAGTGTTAAGCTTTGTGAAGCAACATGGTCGTCAATTTCATCAACTCGAATTGACAGCGGGTTACTCTCTTGATAGCCGTGACCATGCAATTTTCCCAACCAAAGGTGGATTACAAACAATTGGCGCAACACTCTATCTTCCTTTATCAGGCCAATCCTTGAAATATTACATCTTAAATTGGAGTGGTAGCTGGTACCAACCTATTGCGGGTCAATTCATTGGCTTGGCGCGGGGTAATTTAGGTTTCGGGAATAGTTTTAGCGGAGGAGATGGATTCCCATTTTTCCGTAACTTCTATGCAGGTGGTATTGGATCAGTTAGGGGTTATACAGGTAATACGCTGGGCCCAACTGATAATACGACTGATGGTTATGGCAATCGTAACCATACCGGTGGTAATGCTTTAGCAACTGGTACTTTAGGCTTGATTTTCCCGAATTTTGTGTCAGATTCTTTGCGTACTGTAGCGTTTATCGATGCAGGGAATGTTTACAACACGTGGAACAATAAAAAGTATCAAGGCGGTGGGTCAGGTCCATTACGCTATGGGACTGGTCTTGAAATAGATTGGTTATCCCCCATGGGTCCGATTGAGGTCAGTGCCACTAAAGCACTTAACCCACGATCTGGGGATGATACTCAATTTTTTGACTTTTCTCTTGGTGCCAATTTCGGATAAACATGAGATACTATCGACCTTGAAATGCTGCAACTGTAACTGTAATGGAAATCACAATCACTTATTGGAGACTGTTATGAAGAAGATTTTGGCTATTGGGTTAGCTATGTGTGCTGTGGGCATGACTGCAAATACTTATGCGGCTGATGCTCCTAAACCTGTGATCGCTGTTGTGAATGTACAAGAAATCTTTCAGCAATCACCACGTATCTCTGACTTAAATAAACAATTGCAAAAGCAATTTAAACCACGTCAAGATAAATTAATTGCTGCTCAAAAATCTTTGCAAGATGAAATGGATGCATTTAAAAAAGATTCCGCAACAATGAACCAGAAAGAAAAAGATAAACTCCAAAAGAAAATTGCTAGCGATCAAGATTCTTTATCTAAAGATGCTGGTGAATTCCAACAAGATCTTGGCAAAGAACAAAAAAGAATCTTGGGTGGCGTACAAACAGATTTAAACAATATCATTGCCTCTATCTCTAAAAAGAATGGCTACACGCTCGTGTTAGATTCACAAGCCGTAGTTTTCTCGAGTGATAGCACTGATATCACAAAAGATGTCATGAAACAGTTTGATTCGAAGTGATGTTTTTTTATCATCCTGAATTGCGAAGCAACGAAGGATCTCCCTGTGTATAGCGGGAGATCCTTCATTCAGGATGGCACCATAATCGAGTAAAACCTATGCAACAACCGCAACAAAAATCTTATACTCTCGCACAGCTCTGTCATGGCTTGGATGTCGAAATTCAAGGTGATCCAACGTGTGTCATTCAGGGGATTTGTACGATACAACAGGGTTTGCCTGGGAAAATCACTTTCCTCATGAATCCGCTTTATCGTCGTTTTCTGTCTGAGACTAAAGCTTCCGCGATTATCCTTTCTGCAGAGCATGCAAAAGACTGTCAAACAAACGCAATTATCTCGCGTGATCCTTATTACACCTGGACGCAGGTAGCAGCATATTTTGATAATAAACCACGTGCGGAGCCGGGTATTCATCCGAGTGCTGTCGTTGGCGAACATTGCCAGATTGATCCCTCAGCAAGTGTGGGGGCGAATTGTGTGATAGGGGACTATGTTACCTTGTCAGCAGGGGTTCAGCTCCATCCAGGCTGCGTGATTGGTGAATATTCAGAAATAGGTCAATCTTCTTGTTTAGAAGCTAATGTGACTGTTTCTCATCGTATTATCATAGGTGAACGTGTCACGATTGGCAGTGGCACAGTGATTGGCAGCGATGGTTTTGGCATTGCTAAACACAAAGGCGTGTGGCATAAAGTTCCTCAGTTGGGGCGGGTTGTCATTCATGACGATGTTGAATTGGGTTCAAATTGTTCAGTTGATCGTGGGGCAATTGATGATACAATACTCGGCCGCGGAGTCAGAATCGATAATTTGGTCCAGATAGGCCATAACGTCCAGATTGGCGAACATACGGCTATTGCTGGGTGCGTCGGTATTTCGGGTAGTACGGTCATAGGTAGTAATTGTATGATTGGTGGCCAAGCGGGTTTTGCTGGGCATATTACGATTGCAGATAATGTTGTGATTACTGGCGGAACGGAGGTTACAAAGTCGATTCAACAGCCTGGTATTTATTCTTCAGGGGTTGGCGGGCTTGTAACGAACCAAGAGCGCCGTAAAAATACGGCACGTGTGCATCGCTTAGCGTATTTGCAAGAACGCGTTAAAATGCTAGAAAATGCGCTCAAAGAATTAAGTCACTCTTTAGAGAAATAATGTAAGAAAGGTGTTATGGACATTCAAGAAATTTTCAAATATTTGCCACATCGATCCCCCTTTTTATTGATTGATCGTGTCCTTCATATTGAACTGGGTCGTTCAATTACAGCCATTAAAAACGTCACGATGAATGAGCCTTTTTTTGCGGGTCATTTTCCGGGTCGTCCTGTGATGCCTGGTGTTTTAATTCTTGAAGCCATGGCACAAGCAGGGGGTGTGTTGGCTTATCGTTCAACCAATACTTCTCCGGAAGACGGCACCTTATATCTTTTTGCGGGCATTGATAATGCAAGGTTTAGACGTGTTGTGACACCAGGAGACCAGTTGAGACTAGAAGTAGAAGTCTTGAGAGCAAGACAAGATATGTGGAAGCTTACAGGGAAAGCATTTGTGGGAGATGAGCTGGCTTGTTCAGCAGAACTCCTGAGCGCTCGGAGAGGGTAGTCCATTGATACATCAGACTGCAATTATTGATCCTTCTGCTCGTATTGGAGAAGGAGTTAGCATTGGCCCATTTTCGGTCATAGGTCCTGATGTTGAGATTGGTGCTAACACTTGGATTGGTCCGCACGTTGTCATTCAAGGGCCGACTAAGATCGGTAAAAACAATCGAATTTTTCAATTTGCTTCAATTGGCGAGATGCCGCAAGATTTAAAATATCGCGGAGAAACAACCTATCTCGAAATTGGTGATCGCAATGTCATTCGTGAATTTTGCACGTTCAATCGTGGAACCGCACAAGATAAGAGCATCACACGAGTTGGCTCAGATAATTTATTTATGGCGTACGTGCATATTGCACATGACTGTATTGTGGGAAACCACACCGTATTTGCAAACAATGCTTCATTGGCAGGACATGTCATCGTCGAAGATTTTGCGGTAATGGGTGGTTTTGCTGGCGTTTTACAATTTTGTCGTATGGGTAAATACAGTTTTGCTTCGATGGGTTCAATGATTGATAAAGATGTCCCACCTTTTGTTAAAGTTTCCGGTTATTATGCAAAGCCTTTTGGCTTAAATTCGATTGGCTTAACGAGACGCGGTTTTATGCCTGAAACTATTCGTGGATTACGCCAAGCTTATCGTGCGATTTATCGCCAAGGGTTGACGGTGAAAGAAGCGCTTAAATCATTAGAAGATATGCTGCCGACTTGTCCAGACATTAAACTCCTCATCGATTTTATTCAAGCTTCACAGCGCGGCATCGTTCGTTGATGATTGGTATACTGGCAGGCGAACCCTCAGGCGACTTACTTGGCGCAAGTTTATTACGTGCTTTACAAAAAAAAATTACACCGATGACAAGTAGTGGAATTGGTGGTCCAGCAATGCTGGCGGAAGGATTTCAAAGTCAATACCCGATGGAACGCTTGTCAGTGATGGGATTGGTTGAACCTTTATTTCGTCTCCCAGAATTATTTCGTATACGTCGCGGTATCATCCAATATTTTTTAGAGCATCGCCCTGCGGTATTTGTGGGAATTGATTCGCCAGATTTTAATTTAGGTGTTGAATCACAATTACGTGCTGCAAAGATTCCAATCGTACACTACGTGAGCCCCTCAGTTTGGGCCTGGCGACAAAAACGTGTTTTTAAAATCGCTAAATCAGTCGATTTGATGTTAACGTTATTTCCATTTGAAGCAGATTTTTATCATCAGCATCAAGTACCAGTCAAATTTGTCGGTCACCCCTTGGCTGATCAAATTCCACTTGAGTCGCAAAAAATGATTGCACGCAAAAAATTAGGATTGGATGCGGATGGTTTGTATCTTGCTGTAATGCCAGGCAGTCGTCCCAATGAAATAAAATATTTAGCAGAAGTTTTTTTATTGGCGGCAAAATTATGTCAAAAAAAATTACCACGATTACATTTCATGACTTCGGCAGCGAATACATTACGTCAGCAAGAATTAAAAGCGGTTGCAGATAAAATAGCACCCGAATTATCTTTACAATTTTTTGAGAAAGCTTCGCAAGATGTGATGGCGGCAAGTGATGTTGTGTTAGTCGGCTCAGGGACTGCGACGCTCGAAGCGATGCTATTAAAAAAGCCCATGGTTATTGCTTATCGCATGGCGGGGTTAACTTATCAAATCGGGAAAAATATGGTTAAAATCCCTTTTATAGGGCTGCCTAATTTGCTCGTGGGTGAAGGCGTAGTACCTGAATTTATTCAACATCAAGCTTCACCAGAAAATATTTCCCATGCAGTTTTAGAGTGGTTTTTGCATCCAGAAAAAGTTGAGGAAATAGAAAATAAATTTATGGCATTACATCAAGCATTGAGATGTGATGCGAGCGAGCGAGCAGCTACAGCGATACTCGAATTGAGCCTATAAGTTGCAAAAAAACAAGGTGTACACATGAGTAGTACGCGAATCATCAAAGAAAAATTTCCGCATGAAAATCAACTAAAACTCAAAGTGGTATTAGATCTGGACGGAACTATCATCATACGAGATGATGTAGATGGAACTGAATTTGAAAAGGTATACAAAAAAGTTTTTCCAGAATATATCTTGAGTGATGAATTTTATATTGGCTTACAGTATTACTCCTACACTATTTTATTATTACCAGGCGCACTCGAGTTTATTTCTTGGTTAAATGATCACCCAGAGATTTCTTTATACTTTTTCAGTAATGTATTTGAAGCTTTTAATATATCGACAATTCAACGTTTAAAGTGACCCCAACGTCTAGACCACCCCTCGAAATTTTTTTGAGAGATGCCTCTCCGCTTTTTTAAAATTAATAAAAATAAAAAACACCTTTGTTACTGCGCCGTGGGTATGTGGGCGAGAAGACAACGAGTGTGTCGC
>JANRLY010000055.1:0-11001 GCA_033762075.1 Gammaproteobacteria bacterium | reverse complement strand
CAGAATTTGCTGAAGCTGTCATTGCACGTTTAAGACAAAAACCAACGATTTTTAAACCGGCAAATTACGAAAAAAATGTCCAAGCGAGAATTGAATGCTACGGCGCAGCGCGTAAACCTCTCGCAAAAAAAACTTTAAGCGGGGTAGATATTTTTATTGATAATGCACACTACAATGAGAAAGTGCTTGGCGAAAAAATTTCCGCCATCAAAAATAATTTAATGCTCAGCATCATTACCAGTCGCGGTTTAAAAATTTGGCCGAACTGCATGATTGATGCCCCTTATGTGGGTCATTGTAGCTGTCGTTTTTTACGTGATAAAAACAATCAAGATCCTGTCACCCATCAAGATATCATCGATTTACTGCAACAATTTAATTCTGCAGGATTTGATGTCATCAAAACAGAAAATTTATATGATTTCGATGGTAAACCGGGATATTCGATGGCGCAAGGGGAGTGATTGCTCTCAAAAAACTACAACAAGAACTCGTCATTGCGAGCCCGCGGAGTCCCGGACTTGATCCGGGATCAGGCGCAGCAATCCAGCTTTTAAAAACTGGATTGCTTCGTCGAAACACTCCGTCTCCTCGCAATGACGATGTGGCTGTAAATATTTACAAGACAATTTGACTTTAACTACTCGCCCTAACTAACCGATCACGCACCGCATCCCATTCCGACGTTTCAGGCACGCGCTCAATCCAAAGTGTAGAAAAATGTTGATGGTCTAGCTCACGCAAGGTTTGATATAAATCATGCGCGTATTTTTCAGGATCAGAAGACAGTTTTACAACAACACCTTTTGAAAATGGTTTACCTGAATAACTCAAAATCGCGATGTTTTCATCAAGCGATCTAACATCTTCAGAAAATAACTTTGTCGGTGTACGCGGCGCATAATGAGATTCTAAAGAACCCGACACACGCGGCGCATTATTTTGTGTCATCACAATTTCCTGCTTTAATATTTTCTCAAGTGACGCACGAGAAATCATTCCAGGTCGCAGAATAACAGGCGCGTCTGCACTGAGATTTAAAATCGTTGATTCTAATCCCCTTTCGCATTGTCCACCTTCTAAAATGAGATCAACTGCTTCGCCTAGCTCTTCGCGAACGGCTTCTGCTGTTGTTGGACTAATATGACCAAAACGATTAGCGGATGGCGCTGCAATGCCACTGCCAAATTTTTTCAACAGAGCAAGCGCTATCGGATGCGATGGAATACGTAAACCAATACTGTCTTGTTGGCCCGTCACAAAATCTGAGACGTCCGGGTTCTTTTTCAAAATAAGCGTCAAAGGCCCCGGCCAAAAATGTTTTGCCAAAAGATAAACCGTCTCTGGAATATCGCGCGCCCAATCCTTTAGCTGAGAAATATCCCCAATATGCACAATTAAAGGATGATCCGCAGGACGACCCTTTGCAGCAAAAATTTTCTTGAGCGCATTTTCATTGCGCGCATCTGCGCCCAGTCCGTAAACTGTCTCAGTCGGAATCGCAACTAAACCACCGACACGCAAGATTTCGACAGCTTGATTAAGGGAAGTTTCTTGAGTCATAACGTATCTATAAAATAACCATCCTGCGCATATTATATGATCTCTCGATCACTGTCATGATTTGCTTTTTTTGTACAGTCCCGCTATGCTCTCGGCCTATCTTTTAAATCAGGTTATGAGCATTATGTCGCAAACTCTTCCGACCTCTCGTCCCTCTATCTCATTGAGCGCAGAGATTCGCGCCTATGCAGAAGATTCATACCCAGGTAACCATACCTTTAAAATCACTGAGGATGGTTTAAAACCAAAATGCAAATTGGCTGTGCGTTATCGCAAGCTTCGCAAATATTATCCTGAAGCAATGCAGAGCTTTCTTGATCTCAGTTGCTCTAAAGGTTTTTTTGTCTTTACTGCAAGCCAAACTTATCATTCAAAGCGCAGCCTTGGCGTTGATATTTTTGAATATGAAATTGATTTTTGCCATCAATTAAAAGCTTATTATCACGATAATACTGTCAATTTTCGCTGTTTACAGTTACATGAATTAGCCGAACAAATTGACCAATTAGGCGGTCCTTTCGAAACTGCACTTTTAGTAAATACCTACCAATACCTTTATTTTGGCAGTGATCGCTCCCCTGCTTGTTATCGTGACCACGATAAAATTTTCAGCTATCTTCGCCGCGTTTGCTCGGGTCGTTTAATCTTTAATAATCGCGTCGAATTCGAAACCTGTCAGCGTTATGTGCAAGCGTCTTCCCCTGAAGAAGCCAGCAATTATACCGACGAAAAAATCCGCGCTGCTGCTTCAAAATATTTCACGGTGAAAGATATGGGTACTTTAGGTCGATATCCGCTGTGGGTCTTAGAGGCTAAATAGTTAAGCTATTCAACTATGTCATCCGCGCGTGCTTTTAGCGCGGGACCCAGCGCCTTAAAGACACTAGTTTCCGCGCTAAAACCTGCGCGGAATGACAGCCAAATGATCTTCATGTAATATACCTCCCATGAACACTCTTGAAGTTGATATCACACCCGAGCAAGAAGCCGTACCCCAGCCCATCGCTGTCGTACGCGGCCAAGCATTTGCCGATCTGCCCAAAGATCTTTACATCCCACCGGATGCGATGGAAGTCATCCTGGAAACCTTCGAAGGCCCCCTCGATCTTTTACTGTATCTCATTAAAAAACAAAACCTCGACATTCTCGATATTCCAATTGCAGAAGTTACCAAACAATACATGGAATATGTCGATTTAATGAAAGAATTATCCCTTGAGCTGGCCGCCGAATATTTAGTCATGGCTGCCTTGCTCGCTGAAATCAAATCGCGAATGTTATTACCCAGACCGCCGTCTCTTGAAAATACCGATGAAGACCCGCGTGCTGAATTGATCCGACGTTTGCAGGAATACGAACGCATCAAGCATGCAGCTGAAAAACTGCATGAGCTGCCCCAAGAAGGTCGTGACTTCTACATTGGTCAAGCCAAAATCGAGGCCCTACCGATAACACGGCCTCAACCTACCGTATCACTTCAGGAGTTAATGCTCGCATTTGCTGAAGTTTTACAGCGCGCCAAATTACATGCTAGCCATGCGATTTACCAAGAACCTCTCTCTGTCCGCGAACGCATGACTACAATTTTAACAACTCTCCAAGAGAAAGAATTTGCCTCATTTTCAAGTCTTTTTACACCCACAGAAGGACGTCGTGGTGTTGTTGTTACCTTCCTCGCTATGCTTGAATTACTCAAAGAGCATCTCATTGAATTTGTCCAAGCTGAGCCTTTTGCGCCGATTTATTTAAAGAAGGCAGAGCCAATCAAACAAACCGTTTCCATTGATCAAGAAGCGTAGCAGCTATCCTCATTTTCGCCTAAGCGAAGTAAATGAGGAGAGACTCTAATGCCGGCTGACAATATCTTCATCACCTGATATCATGGCGCTTTATTCACTGTTGCGTGATCGTATGGAAAAACTACAGCAGATTATCGAAGCAGCTCTTATGGTCGCTGGTCGTCCACTTACGGTTGCTGCTATTCAAAAGCTTTTTGATGAAGACACACAGCCCACTACCGCTGAGATTCGTACTGCATTACAAGACTTACGTGCATTTTATACAGATCGTGGGATTGAGCTAAGCGAAGTGTCAAGTGGTTGGCAATTCCGTTCTTGCACTGAATTCAGCCCTTGGTTAGCCAAACTCTGGGATGAACGCCCTCAACGCTATTCACGTGCTCTCTTAGAAACCCTTGCCCTGGTAGCTTGGCGCCAACCGATCACACGCGCCGAAATCGAAGACATCCGCGGTGTGACAGTGAGCTCGCACATTATGCGCACTTTACTTGAGCGTGAATGGGTGCGCGTTTTAGGTTACAGAGATTTACCCGGCAAGCCTGCTCTTTATGGCACAACAAAAACATTCCTCGATCATTTCCATTTAAAAAGCTTAGAGGATTTACCACCGTTACCTGAATTTTCTGACCCAGAAAATCATGCGGCGCCAGCAACACAAAAACAAGTCCAACTCGAATTAACCCAATTCGAAGAAACGACCCCTCCAGACGAAACAACAATAGAACAAGTATCTTTAGCCGATGAGTGAAAAAATCCAAAAAATTCTTGCAAGCGCAGGCCTTGGCTCGCGTCGACAAATCGAAGATTGGCTGCGTGCCGGTCGAATTACTGTGAATGGTAAACCCGCCAAATTAGGCGATCGCATCACGCGCGATGCAAAAGTCCGCGTAGATCAACGCGAAGTACGTTTATTGAATCCCACACACACCAAAGTCCGTGTGTTGCTGTATCACAAACCTGAAGGTGAAATGTGCACACGCAAAGATCCCGAAGGACGGCCAACCGTTTTTGATAAATTACCCATGTTGCGAAATAGCCGCTGGATTAGCATCGGACGTTTAGACTTTAATACATCAGGATTATTGTTATTTACTAATCATGGCGAATTAGCAAATGAATTAATGCATCCTTCTAAATCACTCGAGCGTGAATATGCTGTTCGTATTCAAGGAAAAGTGACACCCTCGATGTTAACCAATTTAAGAAGTGGCGTGACACTCGAAGATGGTCCAGCTCATTTTGAATCGATCACAGATGAAGGTGGCGAAGGCACCAACCATTGGTTTCATGTCATCGTCAAACAAGGCCGTAATCGCTTAGTCAGACGACTCTGGGAATCACAAAACGTTACAGTAAGTCGTTTAATTCGTATTCGTTTTGGCGCACTCACATTACCGCGCATGTTACGTCGTGGAAAATGGAACGAGCTCACGCCAGAAGAAATTGCACAATTAAACCCAAAAACCATACAAAAACCTCTATCAGAATTTCCAAAACCCAAGCGCGTCGTCAACAAACGTCTTTCTTCTACGAAAACAACAAATTCAAAAGTACTGCGTTTAAAACGAAATAATGAAGCTGATGAAGAACACGTTCCCATTAAAATCAAACCGCGCAAAATTCAAAAAACAACACATCAAGACAAACGGAAATCCAATTTTACAAAACCTAAACGTAAGGGCCATTCAACAAGGAGATCGTCATGAGAAAAATTTCTCTTTTGATACTCGCATGCATTTTATCGACCCAAGTCTTTGCGCTGCCATGCAAAAATGGCGCTGCTATTTTTACTAATGGTGATTCGCTCAATACTTTTGAAAATAATTGTGGCCAACCCAACTCATCTACACAATCCTCAAAAACCGTCACCGTCTCTGAAAAATGGGAATACTACAAACCCGACCCTCAAGGCGGCAATTATAAAATGACCATTCTTTTTAGAAATAATGGCATTCAAAATATTACGGTAAAATCGAATACGCAAAATTGCACCCCTGTTTCGCAGTCAATCTCAGGCACAACTCATGTGACTTGCACTACGAGCGAAGTGAATCTCACTTCAACACCCATTTGCGGACAAATAATACAAACCGATAATACACCTGGAGATGTGATCTCTGCGTGTGGCAATCCTGCAACACGAGAGATCTTAGAAACAAAAACAATTGTTATTACAACACTGCAATATAATAATCAATCTCCCAGCACATTCACATTTGAAGATGGTGTGTTGACTGATTGGAATTGAGGAACGACACTTTTTCTAAAATGCGTCTCCATGATTCTTTGAACTGAGTATTCTCATATGATGGAAAACCTTTAATAAGTACTGGCGAATGCACGTCGAGGAATTCAAGCTGATCTTTTTCTGTGCGAGAGGCGACACTTGGTTGTGAGCCTACAAAAAATATAACACCGCCAATTTTTCTTGGTTTTCCTGAATTATTTTCCTGTGGCAAAAAAGCGCCGAAACTAAATGCCGACAAGAGGAATCGCTCTCTTCCATTAAAAAAACCCCTACGTGGAATAATTGTATCTTTCATCAGGCAAGGTTTATAGTCTTCAACATCACAAGAAATAGCTTCATGTAAAGCACATTCCTCGAGCGTTAAAGGTTGTCCAGTAACATCATCATAAACATCAAAATAGACTCTCCCAAAATAATCATTCCCTTTTTCCGATTTCCATCCTGAAGCAAAACAGACTAGAGATTGTGACTCAGCTACTATTTTTAATTCTTTGAGCGGCAATGTATCATTGGGTACCGCAAACTGAAATGATGAACCTAAAGAGGGATAAAAGTCTGAGGTCTTTTTCATATGAATTCCTTATAAATAAAGATAAAATACAGCCGGAATAGGTTTTACGCTATTCAAAAGCGGAATGTCAAAATGTTTTATTTGTTTGATGAGGTATGAGTCTATGCGCGAGTCCAATTCAGATCGTAAAATTGCACTTCTCGCAACAGGTGACGAAATTGTACATGGCGACATCGTAAATACGAATTCGCGCGACATCGCACGTCAATTAATTGAACATCACATGACGCCTGGCACACAAATGGTTGCCTCCGATCATATCGATGATATCGAACAAGCTATTCGCTATTTACTTCAAAACCATGATGCTTTAATTATGACCGGTGGATTAGGCCCAACATCCGATGACATCACACGTTATGCATTAAGCAAAGCACTCAATTTACCGCTCGTTTTTCACGATCATGTTTGGGACAATATTGTTCAGCGATTACACCGTTTCGGATACGACACTCCTCCTGAATCCAATCGCCAACAAGCTTTATTTCCAGCAGGCAGTATCGTCATCCCGAATGATGCGGGCACAGCAGCAGGTTGCCGACTTGAGCATAATGATAAACAGATTTTTATGTTGCCTGGCCCACCAACAGAATGTTTACCGATGTTAGAGTCTATTATTTTAAAGCAATTACAACAAACAGGATTTGCGCACGAATCTTATCACGCAAATTGGTTATTATTCAGCGTGAGCGAAGGACAAATTGCTGAGACACTCGATGCGATTGCGGCTCCATTGCAATGTCAGACAGGTTACAGATTATCCTATCCCTATCTTGAATTTAAATTATATTCCAAAGATAAAGCACAATTTAAAATGGCCCGCAAAAAAATTGAGGAAGTCATTCAACCTTATTTAATTCGCGATGGCCGACAAAGCGCATCACGTATGTTGCGCGACACAATCAATCATTCACATTTCCCACTGCGATTCTGTGATTTAGCAACAGGTGGTTTACTCGAACATACACTCAAAACACCCCACAATAAAAATCACATACAATTTGTCAGCGAAAAAGATCTTCCGAACATTGTCATACGCGGATTAGAAGATTATTGGAATGATCAAAATACCACAGAAACAAAACTGATCATTGAATTTCTTTCACCGTTTAAACAAAACTCTGCTGAGAAATCCATTCCTTTTCGTGGAAAACGTGTCGTAGAATACGCAGTCGAATTGATTTGCAAACAATGCATCGAACTTTTGCATGAATAGATTGAAGAAGCCTGGTTTGTGTAATTGCATCACGTGAAACCCAATTACACAAACCTGACGACTCGTTACCTAAAAAAATAAAATTAAATGATTAAGGCCTGCCGTTAATTTTATTCTTTATACTAACAACAAAACAATAAACGACAAGCCTTAATTTTTTACTTAACTCAAAAATATATTTAACGATTATTTCCGTCAAATTGATCTCTTTTAGGATCTTTAACAGCGTCACCTCCTCTTTGTCCAGATTTTTCACGGTCTTGATTACGATCTAAACTACGATCTTTCCCTGGTTCTTGATTTGGATTTCTCTGTGTTGGATTTTGCTTGTTACGATTCTGATCTTCTCTATCATTTCCCATGCACATACTCCTAAAAGTTGATATTCAGAAATCAGTATAGTATCGGTAATAAATATTGAACATTGGTAAGAGTAGCTAGCGGCTTTTTAGTAAAAACCTTTAAAATTATTTCGATAAACTGTTTTAAAAATCAATTATGTAGTAAAATTCAGCTGATCACGGGGGTCAGATTGGTGTAATTGTGTCATGTAAAACACAATTAAAGCAGCCTGACTTCTTATATTGAATAATTAAAAAGGTCACTTTATGTCTTTACGCCAAAGGTTTTTCAACATGATTAAATCCGTTAAAATTTTTGATCTCACAGACACAGAAGGCACCAAAAATTTCTTTGAAGCAATCCAAAAAAGCTCTGTCCTGGGTTATTACCCCAAAGATGGTTTATCATTCCATCGCATTCCTGAAAGAGCACATTTTATTTTCAATGGTGATCTATTAGATCGCGGTAAATTTGGTTTTGATCACTTACGATTATTAACGCAATTCAAATTAAATTATCCTGATCAAGTGACGCTCATTGCCGGCAACAGAGATATTAACAAGATTCGCCTCAGCACTGAATTAGATAAATCACAGATTCGCGAACGTTTACTACATTGCGAATCTCCACGTTGGGTTTCACATCAAACACGCCCGCTTGATACTGTCGCAGGGCAAGACATTAACGCATTAACCGATGAAGAGTGCCAACTCATCTACTTAAAGTGGATGTTAAAAGACACGATGGGTTCACCGCATGCATTTCGTTACATGCGTGAAGCGCTCGAAGCAGAAAATCCCCAAAAAACCATCACAGACAAAGATATTTTAAATCGATTTTTGCAGGAAACATCTCCCGATGGCCCGATGGGTGAATATCTCAGTTTGACACAATTAATCGAAGTCATTCCTGGCACGTCTGTATTAACGCTACATGGTGGATTAATGCCAACCAATATCGGACGCACACCCGACATGAAAGCTGACGAACCCATGATAGAAAATATTTATGAATGGGCACATCGATATAATCAATGGTATCAACAACAAATTCAATTATGGCGTGAAAAGAAAACACCTTTTTCTCTGCAACCTGCGAGTACACCTCTCGATACTATTTCATTGCCGTTGATTCCACGTTCTATTGTCGTCGGTAATATGTTAGATGACCACGGCCGATTCAATTCGCCCTCTATCGAAATTGAAAAATATCTCATCCGAAATAAGATTTCATTGGTATTAACTGGACACAATCCTTATGGCGATCATCCAGCTATTTTACGCGGACACAATAATGTTTTATTTGTCAGCAATGACACCTGTTACGCGGATGCCCACTTCACCGATCCTGATGATACTCGTGGTGGCGCTTTACACACCACAGAAATTATCGCAGATGAACAACTCACAAAAATATTTATTCAAGCTAGACTCTCTGACGAAACAGAAACACAAACCGAACTCACCATCACACCAGAAGGCATTATCGGAGACCCATACATTGGTAAGGTTTTAGCTGATCATCGGTTGGTGCAATGTCGTCTAGCGAGCGGTGATTATCGATTGATAGAAAAAAGCGGAAAAAATATGCACTACTCAACAATAACTGCAAATCAACTGGAACAAGAACTTACAAAATCCGCATTGAATGCAAAGATGTAATACCCACCAAATACCCCAGATTTCTGGAAATAATTATTTACATAATAAAAACCCCTCAATATACTGAGCGCGCGTTTTTATACTAATACTGGGGAAATAGAACATGACAATAGTACCAGCTGAATCAAAAGAAGAACAATCTAATCATCTTAATCAATTAATCTTAGATCTTTGCAAGTTCAAAGAAGAAACAGTACTCAATAAACTAACCATGCTCCTCGGAAAAATTGACGCGCTATCCCCTTTCTTCAATGATTCATCAAATGAAAAAGTATTAAAAAAAATACTCTCAGACTTTAATTCCCCGAAAAAAGACGCGAGAATCCAGGGATACATTATCCTTAAACATCTTCCCAACTGGGCAGCGCAACTCCCTGCGTCCGAACAAAATAATATTGCGAAAACATTGCTTGAATTGTTTACTGACCCAGAGAAATTTGTACGAGAATGCGCAATGGAGCTCATAAGCAATCATCCTGAATGGCTCAAATCGTTTTCTGAACAAGATATCATAGATAAAGTCATGAAGCTTACTTTTCAAGCAATCAAATCAAGCGACAAACATGATTCGAAACCACATGGATTGCTTGCTAATCTAATGACACTTTATTTTTCAGTTTTGTCAGAAAAACAATTAACCATAATCCTCGAGAATGCAGCCAATGCAGGATGGACGGATAATAACCTTTCTGCTTACCAGAGAATGTTAGATATCTTTGTTGATCACTACGATGAACTTCCAGAAAATCATCAAATAAAACTGGTATCAACACTCCTCAAGCATAATGATAGATTTATCCCAGGCCGCACGACAGGCTCTCTCATTAAACTGCTTCAAAAAATGCCCGCGAATAAAGCAGATGCATTATTCAATAAATGGATTCAGCAATCTGACAAAGAACCCATCATTAAAATGGATCATCTTTTTTACTCCGTCTTAACTGAAAAGCAAAAAATGAAATATTTAAATGAACAAGATTTATTAATTTCAAAAGATTTTATTGATCAACTCAAGTTTTCATTCATAAGTGACGGCTCTAAGAATCGCGTAAGTCAATCATGCGCACGCGAAATTTTAAGCTTACATGTGGATGAACTATCTGAAAAACAACTCAAGGACTTATATCATGATCTCATCGATGACTTTAACAATGGCGGCTATAAAGGTGACGTACCTGGTAAGGCACTAGGCCGTATTTTTAAAAAACTATCTGGTGATAAAAAAGCATTTGTCGTAGATTTACTTGTCAATGGACTTCTGGATGATAAGCTTTGGGTACGCAAAAAAATTGGCGCCATGGCAGGGCTCTCGAAAATGATACAAGATCCATCCCTCGAAAAATCTAAACGTGAAAACCTATGCAATATAGCGCTAGAGACTGTGAATGATTACAATGCGGAAGGAGATCTTAGAAAGGAAGCCATTCTTCTCATCGCTGATAATGCAAAAGAGTTATCTCCTAAAGTGACCCCAACGTCTAGACCACCCCTCGAAATTTTTTTGAGAGATGCCTCTCCGCTTTTTTAAAATTAATAAAAATAAAAAACACCTTTGTTACTGCGCCGTGGGTATGTGGGCGAGAAGACAACGAGTGTGTCGC
>JANRLY010000054.1:0-83295 GCA_033762075.1 Gammaproteobacteria bacterium | reverse complement strand
TAAAGGTTGGCCTATTTTAAAAAATGAAAAAGGAAAATGGAAAGTCATTGCGCATTCGAAAAGCATTAAAAATGCGCAAGCAAGTATTAGAGCAAGACACGCAGGAAAACATAATCCGCAATGGTAGTAGTTCAATTTCTTTGCTTGACTTCATAGCCTATAAATGAGAAATTTCATCGCAATTAGTGAACGCAAAGGCTTTTGCGTTCATAGGAATTTTATTTAACAAGGAGAAATTAAAATGGGTATGACACGCGTTATATTATCTTTATTGCCCGTCGTTGGTGCAGCCTATGTTGTTCCTGAAGCCGCAAAATGGAAAATTTCCTCAGGAACACAAACCGGTGTGATTAATAATGTCGGGAAGCGAGGCGCTTTTTTTGAAACCAATGAAATGACTTTAAACCCAGGTGAATTCTCAAATGGCAATCGCTTGAACTCGATGGAGATGAGTTTGCACGACAATAAAAAGTTGTTTAAAAAAGCTAATGAGTTCTGTAATAAAGGCTCATTCGTGAAAGTCGAATATGATCGATTTTTTGGTGTAGATCCTCGTAAAGGATTATCATCACGCGTTGTTACGAATATCGAAGAAATCAGAACGCCTACTTATAAAAAATAAACTGAGGTAACCATGTCTTTGACAGAAAAATTTGCTGTTATTGTTGAGCAGATTAAAGAAAAACTTGATCATGATTCTTTTGAGTATAGCATCTTAAATCATCGCATTGGCTTTAAAGTTACACAGTGCACCATTGATGACATGAAAGAGTTTGTCATGAAAACTGCTTGTAGACATGGTTTACTGAATGAGTTACATGCATTGCTTGAATTGAATCTCCTAGAGAATATTCTGTGGAATCAGGGGGAAACTTTACTTGATGTTGCTATGTCTCACGGACAATATGAAATCATTCAATACTTACTAGAAGTAAGAGTCGACAAAAAAGATTTTAAACAATTTTGTATCGACCACGCTGTAGAGGGGTACATCCGCGACAATCAACCATCGTTTGGCTATACCTCAGTTGAATGTTTATTTAGCGATTTAGACGCACTTTCAGAGGATGAATGGAAACACATAGTACAGTTGCTACCTGATATTCATCAGCATATTAAGTCAGAGCCAGCGCTCTCTGAGCATAATCAAATCCAGATGTGTAAAAAGGGTTTGTTTGCAGGGGCTACCGCAGCATTTTGTGCTTATTTTGTAACAGAAAATATTATTCTTGCTTTTACAACAGGAGCAATTTCAACTGCACTGGCTTTGAAGTTTATGGCGCAAGCCGCCATGAGTCGCGAATTTCGTAAAGAAAGCGCTCAATCTTTCAGAACATTGAATGTACTACAGCATAATCGTTTTTTTATGGCAGCAGTGCAGGGTGGAGCGTTAAGAGAAGATAATGAAGTCAGACAAAACACAATGCCTAATCAAAGTAATCATTAAGTCATTTATTAGAGAGATTGCTCACAAAAATATAATCTTGATGACCATGTTGATGGAATGAAAAATGAATAAAAATCGATGCAGTTGGTGTAATCAAGATCCACTTTATATTGCCTATCATGATACAGAGTGGGGTGTACCCATTTTTGATGATAAGCTATTGTTCGAATTTCTTATTTTAGAAGGTATGCAGGCAGGGCTCAGTTGGTTTACTATTTTAAAAAAACGAAATGCATTTCGAATTGCTTTTTCCAATTTTGATGCAAATATAATTTCTCGGTATGATTCCCGCAAAATAGGGCAATTATTAAATAATTCTGAAATTATCCGCAGCAAATTAAAGATTCACGCTGCAATTTATAATGCAAAATCATTTTTGGAAATCAAAAAAGAATGGGGAAATTTTTCTAATTATATTTGGCATTTTGTTGATGGTCAGCCAATTAAAAATCACTGGAAAAATAAAAATGAAGTTCCAGCTAAAACGACTATTTCTGATGCTATGTCAAAAGATTTAAAAAAACGTGGATTTAAATTTATTGGAAGCACTATTTGTTATGCCTTTATGCAGGCAACGGGTATGGTAAATGATCATACAACAGATTGTTTTCGATATACTGAATGAATCTAATCTTTTATTAACTTTTTAAAATTTTTCCGACTCTTTCTATTCGTTTGTCAGGTACGATCCACATACACGCAACAATGAAATATAGTGCAAGTGCGGCAGCTGGCAACCATAATGCAACAAAAATTGCGGCAGCGTAAATGGCAGTTGAAGTTTTTTCTTTTAAATTCACACTGAGTGCTTTTACTATATTCGATTTTTTATGATGAGAAGACACTAATACTTTTGTCAAAATAAAATAGGCGGTCGCTGCCATGAATAAATCACATCCATAAACAGCCACCGGGATTGGTGCGAAATCATTTGTCCCAGACCAGGCTGTCACGAAAGGAATAAGCGATAGCCAAAAAAGCAAATGCATATTTGCCCATAGAATTGGGCCATTGACATGAGTCACAACTTGAAATAAATGGTGATGATTGTTCCAGTAAATCGCAAGATAAAGAAAACTTAAGACATAACTCAAAAATATCGGGGCATTTTCTTTTAGAACGTACAAGTCTATTCCGTGTGGAATTTTAAGATCTAATACCATAATGGTAATGATAATTGCCAAAACACCATCACTGAATGCTTCAAGTCGACTTTTTCGCATCATAACCATAAATAAATCCTATTTTACTGAATTGTGTCGCACATTCTACTTAACATCAATATATTTGTCAGTAGTGTGTTGGACGTGATTCTGCCTTGCTTTCTTTCAAGGATACTCGCTAGTAATGCGCCAAGTACTGAAACCTTTCTTTCTTTATGAGGCACTGACTAGACCCAAGTGCAAAAATGACTAAAATATAGTCAATTGCACAAGGAGGCTAGAGCATGGGCGCACAGTATAACCACTTAACGGAAGAAGATCGCATATTTATACGAATTATGCTGGAAAAAAGATATTCCAAGACTAAAATAGCCAAAATACTCAAAGTTGCTCCTTCGACAATATATCGAGAAGTAAAAAGAAACAGCTGTACAAACTGGCGTAGCGGTCTTAAGTTTTATTGGAATCATTCTGCTCAGGCTAAATATCTCAGAAGGCACAAACGAGGGCTTAAACTTAAAAAAGATGGGCGTCTACAGAATTACGTGCATGAAAAATTGAAGCTGGGATGGTCTCCTTATCAAATTGAAGGACGCTTAAAACTCGAGAATGATGGGCATTGTCAAATTTCTCATGAAACCATTTACGCCTATATTTAACGCCAAACGAATTATTTAATCAGGAAAATTGAAGAAGTAGTTATGAAAGTTAATATCACAAAAAAAGAATTCCGATTGTTAGTGGAGATGTTATATCTTTCTGACTGGATGATGCATTCACATAGTGTAGATGCAAGATATAAAGAGCATGAGGAGCTTAAAAAGAAATTTTTATCGCATTACAAAGAAATGGAAGCGGAAGATATTATTGAGTATTCAAAGGAATCTGACGATTATTATGAAGTTAATGAATACGATGAATATATACATAATAAATTTATAGAGAACTATGACACAGAAACATTTTGGGACGAATTAATAGATCGGTTAGCAGAACGAGATGTTATAAGAGAAATTGGACAAGAAAAATATTTATCCCTCGAAGGAATTGAACGTGTCATGAAAGTTGAAGAAGTTAGAGAACGCTATGCTAATGAATTTGCAATGCACGGATTAGAGAATATTAATGTTGAATATGCTAAACTAATAAGAAATTAAAGATTTATCCACAGAAAAAGAGTAGCTTAACGGAATTATCAAGCATTTAGTGTTTAAGAGTTTGCACTTCGACTTGGTTTCCTTAGATTCAAATTTGAAATGCAACTTTAATCCACAATTTCCAGAGAATTCAAAAGAAATTTAACTCGTATACATACCCGCTGGGGTTGTTGGGCCTATAAGCCCGACTATGCGCAACACTATGCAGATGATAGACGCAAAGCAAAACGACACTATTATAAATTCACTCAAGAAGTTGCGGAGTTTGTTAGGAATAAATTAATCGCTGATTGGAGCCCGCAGCAAATCAGCGGTTATGCAAGACGTTGGAAATTATTTTCAATAAGCCATGAACGTATTTACCAATTTATTCTTGACGATAAAAAAAGTGGTGGGGAACTATATAAACATCTTCGCCATAAAAATATAAAATACAGAAAGCGTTTTGGAAGCATGCAAAGATCATCAATAAGAAACCGAAGAATGATAGATGAACGTCCGAAAATAGTTGATGAAAAAATCAGGATTGGCGATATAGTTGAAAGAGTATAAAAATTTACAATCTTGAAAAAGCTTGGACATAAAAACAGTGACATCACAAAAAATGCTAGGTATCAGGAGACAACTTGCCAAATGGCGCGTGATGTATAATAGGCAATATAGTGGTTGCATTTACAAGTTGAATCCACCTGAATCCACCAAAGGAAAAGCCTGATAGTATACTCTATCAGGCATTATTGGCTGGATAGAAATAATTTACAATATATTTAAATAGTTAAGATTATTTACTCATGTCCTTCCTAGGTTGGCACTAACAACGATGCTATAATAACGCTATCACCGCTGTTATCTCTCCGAGTCATGAACTTAAAAGGATGATAGTCATGCAATTTAAACCCGTATACGCTTTAATCGCAGGCTTAGTGATAGGTGCAGCCTGGATATCTAACTGTTCGGCTGCTGATGATCAGGCAACCAAGGATGAAAACACCGTTGTTGGTGCTTGTATGGTGCAAAAGTTTACAGAAAGAACCCCTGCTATCTCAGAGGCAACAATCAACAAATGTGCTGACGTCGATAGCAGTGTAATGCCTAAGTGTTTAGGGCTTAGCGATGATGAATATGTTGGTTTTGCTAAATTTTGTGTCACACAACTTATCAATGCTAAATGCGTGGCTGCAAAAATGAAAACGCCTTTAATGCAATATGCAGACTGTGGTTATGAGAAAGATCCTGCAGCCTGTTACAAGCAACTTGGATTTACAATGGATCAGGTTGTGAAGTTAAGCACTGATTGTCAAAGTGAAGTTGCTAAAAAATAATAGCAGCCCTCTCACTCCCAGCTTTTAACACAGATGCTTGGCTCAAAAAAGTAGCGTCACAATTTGATTAATTATTTTGTCTAATGGGATCATGGTAAGTGCTAACGGCAGCAGCGGTAGCACGACCAAACATATCAGCGCCATAATGCTCTGTCGACCAAAAGGCGTGATTCGCATCTGTATTGTGACTTGAAAACTATTTGAAAGATCAGCTAAGGATTGAATATCTGTAGTGCCTAATAATCTCTCTCCATTCTTCGTCGTTTTGTGATTTATCCATTTCTGGCGGAAGTCATTGACATAATGGTTAGCTACTACGTCGTACTTGAGCGTACCACTTCTTTTTTCCTTAGCAAGGATAAACATAAAAAAAAGCATTGGGACCAAAGGAATTAAAATAAGGAAAACAATAACACCAAAAATTTCAGATTTGAAATCCAAAAGTGTTGCTCCGGTATTCCAAATACGATTGAAAATCATCCCTGTTAATAAAACTGTATGTGCAAGCAAAAATGGCCCAAACGCATATAAACTGTTTGTTAAAAAACCGAGTCCCCCTGCCCGATCTGGATGCAGAGAATTAAGCTGCAATGAGAGACGAGAAATTTGCCAAAGAAATCGATACCAAACAAGTATACGAAAATACCAACGTAATAATATAAATCTGAATATAGGTAGACTAATAAACACATACCAGTAACCTGCCGGCGTTAGTTCATTGACTCCATTTATCTTCGAAAGATACCAGTTAGAAACATCTAAAGTGAGATATTCTCGAGAAATCCAATGTCCTACAGTATAAACCAATACAATTAAAACAATCTCTGCGACAACAGAATCTCGAAGACGCACGGCTGAGGCAATAATATGTTGAAATTTTTGTCTGTCATTAGCAGAAATGATATTAGTTTTCAGAAACTGTTCGACAACGACGTGAATACGATCATGAGCTATCACTTCTGCATAAATAAGCAGTGATAGCGCTATGATAAATCTCACATGAACGTCAATATCATATATAAAGGGGACTTTAACACCGCCAAATGCGACACCACCAAAAGCAGCCAATAGAAACAGAGGTAACCATGCGAGCAATGAAATGAAGATGATCCGGCGCTTGTAGAGAAGCAACGGCTTTTTCAATAAGCCAACAAGTAAGCAAAGTCGGTAAAGTGGACCCCCTACTGCTAATGAGAAATCTTCTGGATTCACTTGCTTGTTGTTTTTACTAGTCATATAGCATCCTTGCTCTTGTATAGACTCTGTATTAGAAATAAAATCCTAGCACATTTTGTGGAATAAAACGCTCATGTATCCAAGTAAAATCATCGTCGGTATAATATAAGGAGAATATCTTTGGGTAAAGAGTATCAAGATACTCAAACTGCTTTGCAAGCAGTGGTAAAATGGCGCAGACGCAATGGGTATAGTTATGGGTCCCAACGTCAGGGAAATTTCTTTAATTCTTATGATTATTCATACAATAACCTAGACCGCGACACTAATAGCTCTTGCTGTTGCTGTTCTTTGTAGAGAAAGGAATTTATATGTTAGATATTTTATTTAGAATGTCGGATATTAAATTATTTACTTTGCTAAGCTGCTCATTTATCTTATTCTCAATTATTTCTGTCACAGCACTTCATCGTCTAGTTCCACACGAAGTGAGACAAAAAGAAAACGCTGTCATAGGAACCGTCAGTTGCATTATTAGCCTCATCTATGGCGTACTCGCTGGATTGATCGCATTTAATATGATCGACACAACAAACACTACGTCGAATGCAGTGCAACGAGAAGCTAATGCTGCCGCCAATATTTATCGTGACAGTAATTGGTTGAATACACCAATCCGAGCAATAATTCAAACAAATATTAAGCAGTATCTTAATCATGTCATTAATGATGAATGGCCATTAATGGCAGATGGTAAAATTCCTAATCATGTCGGCAATGCTATCATTGATAATATTTCAGACCAGTTAATTAATTACCATGTGAATAAACCTGTTGAACCTGCTGTCATATCTGATTTACTGAATGAAAATAAAGAACTTTACAATGCACGTGAGTTTAGAATTCATGCAAGTACAATTGATCTTGGACCTGAGATTTGGTTGGTAATTTTTATCGGAAGCATTTTAACAATCGGTATTAATTTTTTATTCGGAATGAACTACTATCTTCATTTACTTTCGACCACTGCAACAGCGCTCATGGTTTCCTCAATGTTATTTTTACTAATCACCTCATATAAACCCTTTCAAGGAGAATTTGTTGTACAACCTGATTCTTTGCAGTTAGTTCTTCAGTATATTGAATCACACGAAGGATCACCAATCATCAAGCCGTCGCAAGCGACCCCTCCAATAAAGTAATTTGGAGGGGAGATGTAAATGATTCTATTTTTTTGCTGTAATTTGCACATAACCAAAACCAGACACTTCTTTTCCATTATACAAACCCTCTACTCGCGCAATACCCTCCCACCATCCATTAACATCTTGTCCATCAGAAAGGGATTCTAGTGATAAATGAAGATTAGCATTTTCAATAGATATTTCAGCGTGTGTCGCATAAGGTTTTTCACTAGAAAGTTTTACCTTTATTCCAGATGTCAAATAAGTGTTGGATCCATCTGGCATCCTAATGTTAACGTGATTCACATCGTTAGGGTCATGCGTTTGATGATCAAGCATATTAACTAAATTAATATCGATACCATTTTCTAACCGAATGTTGGCAAAAAACCACGGATCACTGGCCGATAATAAAAAATCACCCCAGACATGTTCCATCCAAGAAGTACTTTGCGTAGCGTCAAGAGAGTAACTGTTATGATCAATTTGCAAACTACCTGAAGTAATCATTCTTGTATTCGCATAATAATACGCATTATGCCCTTTATCGATAGGCACTAACCCATCTTTACTTTCGAGTAAAATAGGTCCTGTAGGCTGCATTTTAAGAGAAAAATGTATTTCATTTCCTTGCGTTGTTTTTAACTCACTAATCAAGTAATGGCTACGATTCAATTCTTTGACTGAAAGATCTTTTGCGTTAAAAACTACATCGAGTGTTTGTGTTGATAGATTTGTTTTATTTTTTGGGTATACAATAAACTTGCCATATACTTTATGATGATCAATGTCTGTTAATTGCATCATTAATGTTGGTATCACAATTTTATGACTGAATAAATCAATTTGGATGTTAAAAAATGTGATGGAGTAACCAAATGATTGACCTGAAAGAGAAACTAGTTTTCCATTATAGTACCACCATTCTGTCATATTACTCACAGAGTAAGGCACATCTGCATAATGTGCACCATCGTCACGTGGAAACTGCAATGGATAAACAGGCAAATTTGCAAAAGCACGAGATGAAAAAATTAAAATACTGAAACCTAAGATACTATTCTTGATAAAAGCCATCATGTTCGCCCTTCCTGTTATAAAGTTCGGAGACTGTAGCGCACAACGTGATGTGCATCAATCTCACGATCGCCTAGAGAGGTATACAAGCCGTCCCAAAACTATGTTATTGTAACGTGCTTAAAAATCCAGAGGGGGAGGAAAAATGTCCTACAAAGAAACGCAATATGTTGCAAAATCAGTAGATGCGGCTGGTAATGCAACCTATACTCCCGAAGAAAACGCAGTTTGGCAAACCCTGATCACACGTCAGATGAAAATTATCCAAAATCGCGCTTGCCCAGAATATATCGAAGGCCTGAGACGTCTTGATTTACCTGAGGATCGTGTTCCGCAATGCGCTGAAGTCACTGCAGCTTTAACCAAAGCGAGTGGCTGGGCGCTCGAGCCAGTTCCTGCTTTGATTCCCTTCGATCGATTTTTTCATTTACTGGCAAACAAACGTTTTCCAGCAGCGACATTTATTCGCACCATGGAAGAATTAGATTATTTAAAAGAACCTGATATTTTCCATGAAGTGTATGGTCATTGCCCTCTCCTCACTTTTCCAGAATACGCGAAATTTATTCAATATTGTGGTGAGCTAGGGCTCAATGCAACACCTAAAGAAAGAGTGCTGATCGCACGATTATTTTGGTACACCATTGAATTTGGATTAATTAAAACGTCAGAAGGATTGCGTGCTTACGGCGGTGGTATTTTATCTTCAATCAGCGAGACAGAGTATGCTATTGAGAGCAACGTACCAAAAAGAATCCCTTTTGATTTGATGACAGCACTCAAAACACCATACCGAATTGATGAAATTCAGCCGCTCTATTTTGTGCTCGACAATTTTGAACAACTTTACCATCTCATGGAAATTGATTTAATGTATTACATTCGTCAATCACAACTTGATGATCAAAATCAATCAGGCCCTGATTCAGCTTGTTAGTGGAGAAATATCAATGTCAGAACTCGAAAATAAACACTGTGTTCCCTGCGAAGGCGGTGTTGAGCCTTTATCTCTTTTTACTGCACGTGAACTTTTAAAAGATATTCCCGAATGGGAAATCAGCACTGACGGTAAAAAAATTTCGCGACGTTTTAGCTTTCGTAATTTTTATGTCACCATGGGGTTTGTAAACGCTATCTCTTGGATGGCCAATCAAGAAAATCATCACCCAGATTTAGAAGTGGGTTTTAATTATTGCGTTGTTCATTACCAAACACATGCGATTAATGGTTTATCAGAAAATGATTTTATTTGCGCAGCTAAAGTGAATCAATTAGAAAAAAGAAAATAACAAAGGAATGTTATGAGTAAATCCAGTTTTCCTGCTTTACCATTATTTGACACCATTGAGCATATTAAATCACAATTATTTCCCAATACGGTTGATTCAAAACACAAACAAGATTTTTTGCAAGCCAAATCTTTTTTACAAAGTTATGATGGCAATCATGCCACATTTAATGCCTATCGACGTGAAATTGAACGCCTATTGCATTGGTCATGGTTGGTTGCAAATAAATCCATCCGTGAATTACGTCGCACAGATATCGAAGCCTATATTCAATTTTGTCAATCACCGCCACTTGAATGGATTGGCACTCAAAAAACCACGCGATTTATCGATCGAAATGGTGAGAGAATCCCTAATCCAGAATGGCGACCCTTCGTCGCAACAGTTTCAAAATCTGCACATCGTCGGGGTATTTTACCAGACCCCAATAAATATCATCTTTCAGCTAAAGCTCTCAGAGAAATTTTCACAGTAAGCAGTAGTTTTTATCACTTTTTAATTCAAGAAGATTACACTGAAGTGAATCCAGTGCAGCATGTCAGACAAAAAAGTCGTTATTTTTTAAAAATGCAGGGCAAACAAAAAATTCGTCGTTTATCCTCACTCCAATGGCATTATGTGATTGAAACAGCTGAGCAAATGGCTTATGAAAACCCTGATAAACATCAAAAAACATTATTCATCATGACAGCACTTTACTCAATGTATTTACGTATCTCAGAGCTTGCTGCAAGTCATCGATGGATCCCTAAAATGTGTGATTTTTATCGCGACCAAGATGGTTTATGGTGGTTCACTGTGATTGGAAAAGGTAATAAGCAAAGACAAATTGCAGTGAGCGATCAAATGCTTAATGCATTACGAACTTGGCGAGCTTTTTTAAATCTCGCACCCTTACCTTCACCCGTCGATGATTCTCCCCTGCTGCCTAAAACAATAGGTAAAGGTCCGATTACATCAACCAGTCATTTACGTAAAATTATTCAGTCGTGCTTTGATTATGCAATTGAGAGACTGAAAAAAGATGGTTTAACTGATGATGCCGATGCATTACTTGAGGCAACAGTCCATTGGTTAAGACACACAGGGATTTCTGATGATGTCAAACGTCGTCCGCGAGAACACGTGCGCGATGATGCGGGCCATAGCTCAAGCGCGATCACAGACAAATATATCGATATTGAATTGCGTGAACGTCATGCGAGTGCTAAGAAAAAACCTGTTAGGGAGGATAGCTGAGCTACTCCACCTCTTTTTCAACTTCACTGGCGTAACGATAGCTATTGTTACCCTGCCGTTTAGCATAATACATTGCAACGTCAGCACTATGCTCAAGTGTTTCAACAGTTTCACCATCTTCAGGATAAATACTAATCCCGATGCTAAATGACGTTGAAATTGTGACATCTTTTTCAACCATTGGGACACTGACTGACGCCAAAATTTTTTCAGCAATGAGATCAATAATGACTTTTTCTTTGACATTGTTAATCAAGATAATAAATTCATCACCCGCCATACGCGCAGCAACGTCAGAATCTTTTACAACAAGCTTAAGACGATTTGCCACGTGCTTTAGGAATATATCACCCATGTCATGGCCATACGTGTCATTAATATGCTTAAATTTATTTGAATCCAAAAACATAATCACAAATCCAACACCTGTATTTTCTGCGCGTTTAATCGTTTTTTCGAGCATTTCATTAAAAAACATTCGATTGGGCAACCCAGTGAGCCCATCATAGTAAGCCATTTGTCGCAATGTTTTTTCATCTTTACGCATCTTGAACTCTGTTGCTTTTTGTTGATTAATCACACTGAAAAGATTTTTATTTAAATGCGCAAGACGTTCGAGTTTTTCTGTACGCTGGGAAAGGCGCGAAGAGAGCTGATCTTGCGTTAATTCGATGAGCTCCATCAATAGATTGAGTGCATCGACCATTTGATTTAATTCATCTTTACCTGAAATGGTAATACGTTTAGAAAATTGGGCTTCTTTATTAATATTAATCACTTGCTGACTCACGCTGATTAATCGGTCTAGTACGTACACTTTAAGTAAATACCAAATCAATAAAGCAACACCAAAACCTAACATTAATATCGTTAGTAAATAATATTTAATCGTTTTAATACCTTCATTATAGAGTGTCCTAGAATCATAAATCCTTAACATAGCAATAGGATGTTGATTGACATCTAAAATAGGCGCAAAACCAGAAATAATTTTTTTATTGGATGGACTGATATAAATTTGATTATTGGAAGTATTTCGATAGGCTTTATTCACAACCTGGTTTTTAGAGTAATCAACAGGAAAATAATAAAACGTCATAGGGAGTCGCACTGCTTTAATAAGTTTTTCAATGTGACCTTTATCTAAAAAGTATCCCATTAAAATAGCACCGGCGATTGGTCCCGTTCCATCACTTTTGAGAATACTCGATACACTTAAAATTAAATAACCTTTTGAAGTTTTAATGAGACCTACTTTATTCGTATTAGATTCATTTAACTTACTGAGAATATGCGTGGATTGTATATTAGAAAGTAAATCATCAGGAATAGAAGCAAATTGTTTATTCACGAGATCATAATATTTGCCAAAGAAAAGCTTACCTTTGGTGTCGTAGATAAAAATAACATTCATTTTCGCATTAGAAAAAGTATTCGCTTCAAAGTTAGCTTTTATAAAATTACTATTTTTATTGCGCATAAAAATGTAAGCATCATCCCACTGTCCCCAGTCGTTGCTCAAAAGTGTAAGCGCATGCTGCATATCACGAAATGCGAGCGTAGCTCGGCCTAAATTGGAATCTACTTGTTGTATTTCAAGTCTAGAAAATTTGGCAGTGAGTATGGCTTTTGATGCGAAGTAAAGCGTCATAAAAATGACAGCCCACGCAGTGGCTAAAATTAATAACACTTTTGCGCGTAATTTCATGACAACAATCCTTTGCTAAAGCATCAAAAATAAGTGTCGAGTACCTTCTTAATATTAGCTGCTTCCATGATTGAAATAATTTGTTGTGGCATCCCCGTAAATTGAATGGATTGCTGGTGTGCTTTGGAATATTGGATCCATTCTAAAATCAAAGCAATGGCAGCGCTTGTGGATGATGTGATACCCGAACAATCAATCTCCAACTTTGCTCCTTTATCATTGGATAATAAAGACAAGCTATTTTTCCAAATGATAGGAACCGTTGCAAAATCAACCTGCCCCGAGACATAGAGTTTGTCATCCTGTTTTTTAATTACAGCATCCATGTTAGGCATTTCCATCAGCTCGTTCGTTAGCTAAATTGTGTTGTTTTAAAACTTGGATTAATCCATTTATGTCACTATGACTTAACTGATCAGCAAATTGAGAACGGAAGCTTTCTAGCATGCTGACCCCTTCCACTGTTAAATCAATCAGTCGCCAATTACCACCAGCAGAAATTAATTTGTAGGTGACATTAATCGGGGAGCCATCACTCGGCTTAATTTGACTGTTCACATTTACCATAGTTTTTCCTGAGTAACCGCCACGAACAGGTGAAAATTGGACGGTTTGATCAGTATATTGCGCTATTGCTGATGCATAGGTACGAATCAATGTTGTTGTAAATTCTTTTTTGAAAAGAGAACGTTGCGCTGGCGTACTTGAATTCCAGGTTTTTGGAGGAAGCACACGCTTAGACATAGCATCAAGATCCGCGTGCGGCACGATAATTTTATTAGCAAATGAATATACTAAACCTGGATTTTTTTTCAATGTCACTTGATTTTGCTTTAATTTGGCAATCATTTGATCCGCTATCGATCGCAACATAGCAGTAGGATCTTGCGAAGCACTTACAGTAATCGCATATAATCCAAGAAATAAGGTTAGAAATACGGTTGCTAATGGAAATTTTTTCATAACAGCTCCTTAATTAATGCGCACTAACAGATTTTGCATCGTTTTTTGTATTTGTTGATTTACCAATGTTAAAAAGAAATTGCCCGATCAATTTTTCAAGAATCATAGCGGAATGCGTTTCGTTAATTGCACTTCCATTTTTAAGAAAATTTTCGCTGTACATGGGCGTGATTGCGATATAATTATCACCCAATAAACCTGCTGTTAAAATAGCTGCAGTTGAATCATCTGGAATTTGGTTGATACTCTCATTAATTCGCAATGTCACAACTGCTTTAAAAGTTGTGGGATCTAAATAGATATCACTCACCTCACCAATATTGACGCCATCAATTTTAACTGCCGATCTCACTTTGAGTTGACCGATATCATCAAATTGCGCCACAACGTGATAGCCATTTGTCTGAAAAAAACTGGTGAGGCCACTGACTCGAAATGCCAATACCACAAATGCAGCAAAAGCTGCTAACAAGAAAAGTCCGACACTTGTTTCGATCGTTCGTTGCGATAACATTACCATCCCCCTATCATCATTGCTGTCAGTACAAAATCAAGACCGAGTACCGCAAGTGAAGAATAAACAACCGTACGTGTTGTTGCCCTTGCAATGCCAGACGATGTCGGTTCTGAAAAATAACCTTGATGGACAGCAACTAAGGTCACAACAAAACCAAAAGCTATACTCTTAATGATACCATTGACGACATCTAATCTGAAATCGACGGATGATTGCATATTAGACCAGAAGGTACCGGGATCAAAACCCAGCCATTGGACGCCAACCAACCATGCCCCATAAATCGCAGTCACATTAAAAATAAGCGTTAACAAAGGTAAAGAGATAAATCCTGCCCATAACCTTGGGCTTACAATGCGCTGAATAGGATCAACTGCCATCATCTCCATGCTGGATAATTGAGCAGTTGCTTTCATTAAGCCTATTTCTGCGGCGAGCGCTGAACCTGCTCTCCCGGCAAATAAAATAGCAGTCACAACTGGTCCCAGTTCACGCAGTACACTCAATGCAACCAAAGGGCCTAATTCCATAGAGGCACCGAATTTAGCTAGAGTGTGGTGCCCTTGTAAGGCTAACACCATCCCGATAAAAAGCCCTGAAACAATAATGATACTTAAAGATAAAACGCCTTCAGCATAAATTTGTTGTAGTAAGGCTGGGAGGCTTTTACTGAAATGCGGCAATCTAAAGAGCACGCGAAACAACAATTGTCCAGTTTTTCCCCAATCACGAATAAGATCAATGCTGCCACTACCGACTTGCCTGACACGATTCAGCATTTATGTATTTCCTTTCATTAGATCATCTAAAAATTGAGGCGCCGGATAGTGAAATGGCACGGGTCCATCAGGTAAACCCTGTAGGAATTGTTTCAATTCATCTGAACCATCTTGCATAATTGTTTCCGGCGTACCCTCTCCAATGACCTTCCCGCCAGAAATCACATACGCATAATCAGCAATAGATAAGGTTTCTTGCACATCATGCGAAACAATCAGGGTCGTCAATCCCAACACATTATTTAACGTGCGAATCAAACGGACTAAAACCCCCATGGAGATAGGGTCTTGGCCAGAGAAAGGTTCGTCATAAAGAATGATTTCTGGGTCAAGTGCAATCGCACGAGCCATTGCAACACGACGTGCCATTCCACCAGATAATTCACCGGGCATGAGATTGCGTGTACCACGTAAGCCAACCATATTCAACTTAAGCAACACAATGGTTCTAATCATATTTTCAGTGAGCTGAGTATGCTCTCGCAGCGGAAAAGCCACGTTTTCAAAGACATTCAGGTGTGTAAAAAGCCCCCCTGTTTGGAATAACATGCCCATTTTTCGACGAAGGCGATAAAGCTCTGATTGACCAAGTTGATGGATAATTTTATTAGCAACAGTGATTTGGCCAGCATTCGGGCGCAGTTGACCACCGATTAAGCGTAAAAGGGTTGTTTTACCTGAGCCGCTTGGCCCCATAATGGCTACCACCTTACCCTGTGGTATCGTTAAATTAACGTCTTTAAATATCGGCCTCTCATTCCGATAAAAGCAGAGGTTTTCGATTTTTACGATATCGCTCATCCAAGATTCCTTGATTGCAGGGGATATGACAGCGCGAGTTATAGTATAGGTTAATACTTTCTTCGGGACAATTTTTACTCTACGCGGTAGAATACGCACCGTGCAATTCCCTGGTGACTTTTATGAAACAACAAGATATTGATCGAATTTGTGATTTAGGCCGAGCTGTCATCGACAGTGAACTCGAAGCCGTACGAGCCCTAAAAACTCGTATTGATGAAAATTTCGCCCAAGCCTGTCGTTATTTGCTCGACTGTAAAGGCAAGATTATCGTGATGGGGATCGGTAAATCAGGCCATATTGCCCGTAAATTAGCCGCTACTTTTGCAAGCACAGGTAGCCCGGCTTTCTTTATTCATCCAGCTGAAGCTCGTCATGGCGACTTCGGTATGATTGCGCCCGGCGATGTGATCTTAATCATTTCAAATTCAGGAGAAACATCAGAATTACTTGATATTATTCCTTTTATCAAGCGCCTAGGGCTTCCACTGATTTCCTTGACAGGTAAAATAGAATCGACCATAGCCCGCATTGCAACAGTCAATATCAATATTTCGGTTGAAAAAGAAGCGTGCCCTTTAGGGTTGGCGCCCACATCAAGCACAACGGCAGCCCTTGTCATGGGAGATGCACTAGCCGTTTCACTGCTAGATAGACGCGGCTTTACACCAGAAGATTTTGCGCTTTCACATCCAGGCGGTGCACTAGGACGTCGACTTTTACTGCGCGTCGAAGAAATCATGCATAAAGAGGAAGCGATTCCACGCGTTAGCATGGATGTTCCACTTAAAACAGCCCTCATGGAAATGACACAAAAAAAGCTTGGCATGACTACCATTATTAATTCAGACCAACAATTAGTGGGCGTATTTACAGACGGCGATGTCAGACGTGCTTTTGATGGTGAAGCTGATGTACACAATACAATTATCCGCGACATTATGACTCCGAATCCAAAAGTCATTCCACCACATACTCTTGCCGTGGACGCGCAGAGGATTATGGAAAATCATAAAATTACTTCATTGATTGTAACGGATCATACTCATAAACCTGTCGGAGTTGTGCATATGCATGATATTTTGCAAGCGGGTATTTCATGACAACTTTTCCCACAGAAAAAGCTAAAAAAATTCGCCTATTTATCTTAGATGTAGACGGCGTACTGACTTCTGGGCGCGTCTACTATGGGCCTAATCAACTGCGCTTGTTAGATTTTCACGTGCATGATGGTTTAGGCATGAAACTCTTACAACGATCGGGTGTTGAATTAGCTATCATCACCGCACGCAGCTCTGATGCACTGACTGAGCGTATGCAAGAATTAGGTGTTACACATGTTTTCCAAAATCAACATAATAAATTAACTGCATATGAATCTCTGAAAGAAAAACTTTCACTGACTGATGCAGAAATTGCATATGTCGGTGACGATTTAACTGATTTAGCTTTGTTAAAACGCGTTGGTTTTTCAGCCACTGTTGCCAATGCACCTAAAATACTTCAAGAACATGTTGACTGGATCACAAGTTGCGCGGGTGGTTCTGGCGCCGTCAGAGAATTATGCGAAGCCATTATGCATGCGCAAAATACTTTAACGCCATTACTGCATTCTTTTTTGTAGGCAAGTTATGCGCTCACTGTCTCTTCAAAAGCTCACTATCTCACTGTTATTAGGTATCGCTATTACATTATCGGTATGCTCTATTCTATTTTCAAAACATAACGCTGTTTCAAACAAAGACAACCCCAATCAACCAGATGCTTTTATCAATCAAGTCGTTTCAACAACGTTTAGTCGTATGGGTACACCTATTCTTATTATTCAATCACTCAGCATGACGCATTACGCCAACAATGATACAACCTACATTGACAAACCGCATGTCATTGTATTTCGGCGCTCGCCTCAACCTTGGAAAGTGGACGCACTCCATGCATTAGCGACGCACGGCATGCATACCATTCAATTTTCTGACCATGTTGTTGTATTTCATGCAGCGGATGCAGAGGCAACGACAACTACATTACTGACAGAAGCGCTCACGATTTTCCCTGAGACACAGCAAGCACAAACGAATTTACCCGTTACAATTAAACAACCTTCAACCATTATGCACGGTGTTGGCATGTTGAGTAACTTGAAAGATGGAACGATTCGTTTATTATCTCAAACGAGAGGTGAATATGTGCCGGATGCTTAAACTTTTTTTTATTTTAATCCTTTGTGTTTTTACAACGCTCCTTTATGCATTATCGAGTGATAGTGAAAAACCCATGCAAATTACATCTGATGCTTCTTCCTTCAATTATAAAACTGGCGTAAGTCAATATGATGGCAATGTAGAAGTAATACAAGGCACAGCACGATTAAACGCAGACCGCGTTATTACGCACAATAATGATGCACATAAAATTAGCGAAGCAATCGCCTACGGCATCAACAAACCAGCAGAATATTGGACGCGCCTCAAAAAAGAAGATCCTTTGCTTCACGCTATCGCAAATACCATTAAATTTTATCCGCAAAAATCTTTAGTCATCCTGGAAGGAAATGCTAAAGTGATTCAAGGAGAAAATACATTTATAGGACCTGTTGCAATTTATAATATGAAAACACAAACTGTAACAGCCCCGCCCTCAAAAACAGGGCGCGCAACTGTCGTGATTAATCCGGACAAAATATGAATCTTTTACGTGTTGACAAAATTTGCAAACAATATAAAGAACGCAAAGTTGTTAAAGGAGTTTCTCTTGAAGTTAAACGCGGCGAAATCGTTGGATTATTAGGCCCCAACGGTGCAGGTAAAACAACTTCCTTTTACATAATTGTTGGTTTAATTCGTTGTGATCACGGACAGATTTTTCTTGATGATCAAGAAATTACTTTTTTACCGGTTCATGAACGTGCGCATCTTGGTCTCAGTTATTTACCTCAAGAAGCTTCAGTATTCCGTAAGCTCAGTACAGAGGACAATATCATGGCCATTCTCGAACTACGCACAGATTTAACGCGTCAACAACGCTCCACGATGTTAGAGAAGTTACTCGATGAGTTTCATATTACACATATTCGTGACTTATTAGGCATGAGCTTATCCGGTGGAGAACGCCGACGTGTTGAAATAGCGCGCGCTCTCGCTACTGAACCACAATTTATTTTACTTGATGAACCTTTTGCCGGAATTGATCCTATTTCAGTCATTGATGTCAAACGGATCATTCACCACTTACGCGATCGTAACATAGGCGTACTCATTACAGACCATAATGTTCGTGAAACCCTTGATATTTGTGAACGTGCCTATATCGTTAATCAAGGCGAAGTCCTTTATCATGGATCGCCACAAGAAATTCTCGACAACAAAGAAGTTCGCGCTGTTTATTTAGGCGAACACTTTAATTTGTAATTTTGAGGAGAAAACTATGCAAATCCATTTCACAGGCAGAAACTTAGAAGTCACCCCTTCACTCAAAACCTTCACCGAAGAAAAAGTAACACGCTTAGTTAAGCGTAATCAGAAAATAACAAATATTTACTTCACCTTTGATGTTGATAAAAAAATGCATCATGCTGAAGCGCATTTTCATGTGAACGGCATGGACATCCATGCTGTTGCATCAGCGGAAGACATGCACACTGCCATTGATAAATTAATTGATCGATTGATTGTGCAATTGACAAAAATCAAAGAAAAATCAAAAGATCATCGTGAAGAGTAAAAATGATAGAAGAAAATATTACCATTATTAACAAACTAGGCTTGCATACACGCGCTGCTGCAAAATTAGTTGCACTTGCGGGACGCTTCCAATGCAGTATTGAGCTTATCCATCAAGGCACAGGGCAAATAGCTAACTGTAAAAGCATCATGGCATTAATGTTAATGGGTGCTGCACGCGGCGCCCATTTAACATTAAAAATTTCTGGTGCGGATGAATTAGATGCACGGGATGCAATTGTCGCGTTAGTGAATAGTCGCTTCGGGGAAGCAGAATAATTGTAAATATTTATGGCCATAAAATTTAGCTAGATAAGCCCAGCAATGAGCCAAAGATTGGCCACAGATGGGCTTTCTTTACAGGGGATAAACGGTTATGACTAATTTATCCGCCTGCGACCATCATATTTCCAATAAGAATAGAACCTGTTTTAATGTTCCCGCGCCAATCCACATCATTGCCGACTTCAACGATTTGTGCATAGATATCATTTAAATTTCCTGCAATCGTAATTTCCTCAACGGGATATTGTATTTCTCCATTTTCAATCCAAAATCCAGTCGCGCCACGCGAGTAATCCCCCGTAAGCAAATTAACGCCCTGTCCCATTAAATCTGTGACCAGTAATCCTGTACCCATATGCTTGAGCAAGGCAGCTAAATCTTTGTCACCCGTATTGATAAAAAGATTAAAAACACCGCCCGAATTACCCGTTGTCTCTAGTCCTAATTTTCTCGCTGAATATGTGCCCAAAGAATACATGTTTAAGATACCCTCTTGGATAAATACATTAGGACGAGTAATAACACCATCATCATCAAACGGTGCACTCCCTAAGTCATGCAAAAGGTGTGGACGTTGATCGATTGTAATATGCTTTGGAAAAACACGCGTCCCAATCCGATCAATTAAAAATGAAGCTTTGCGGTATAAATTACCGCCCGCAATTGCAGCAGCAAAGTGACCTAATAAGCTACGCGCCCTATCTGCCGCAAAAATGACAGGCACTTGGCGTGTTGACAAGGATCGAGCTCCTAAACGACTTAACGTGCGCTCTGCTGCGGTAGATGCAATTTTACTCATGGGCGTTAGTTTTTGAGGATCGCATGCAACAGAGTAATCGTAATCACGTTGCATATCTTCGCCTTGTTTTGCAATCAATACACAACTGACTTCGTGGCTAGAGGCAGGATAACAACCAACAAAGCCATTGGAATTACTATAAGCATGCCATCCTTCTGTCGTTGAAATACTTACTCCCTCTGAATTCACAAGACGTGAATCTTTTGCGAGCGCTTCTTTTTCACACGTCACTGCAAGATCAATAGCTTGTTCAACCGTTAATGACCAAGGATGATTTAAATCTAAATCTGGGTATGTAGAAGATAAATGTTTTTTATCCGCAATACCTGCGCAAGGATCTTGATCAGTGAATCGCGCAATATGACAAGCAGCATCAATTGCTGCTCGTATAGAAGCAGGCCTAAAGTCGGAAAGACTCGCGCTACCCAAGCGCTGTCCAAAATAAACCGTTATTTCTAAAATTCTGTCTTGATTATACTCAACAGACTCGGCTTCTTGATTGCGCGCCGTCACAGTGAAGCCCCGATTTACATTTAAATCGACTTCAGCACTGCTTGCGCCAAGCGATAGTGCATCTTGTAATACATCTGCCATGATGTTTTTGAGTAATGCTGGATTATTCCAAACTTCTTTCATAAAAAATCTCTCTAGATCGATATTTATTTTAGATGAATTATAGTATCTTAGTAGACGCAAATTTAACATGGAGAAAGTCAAATGAAGAAAGTGATTGCATTGCTAGTATGCGCGGGTTTAACAGGTTCAACTGTGGCATTTGCTATGGATGATAATGCTCAAGACACCAATAACAACCCACAAGCTACTCAGCAACAAGCAGCAGACAATCAAGCAGCTTCTGATTCATCATCAGCAGCACCTGCTACAGAGAAAAAAGTTACCAAAAAGCATCGTCACCATCATGCTAAGAAACACGGTAAAAAGCATCATGTAAAGAAAAAAACAGTACAGAAAGACGCTACATCTGCAAACACCGATGCAACAACGCCAAGTGGTGATTCATCTACCTCCGGCACACCAGCAGGTTCCAGCTAATCCAAGCATAAAACGGCCTCATACTGAGGCCGTTTTCGTCTGTACTAAATCTCATTTACGAATGAGAAGTGCCGCCTACAATTAACGAATCCACTTTAACAGTTGGCTGTCCTACGCCAACCGGAACGCTTTGTCCATCCTTGCCACAAATCCCAATCCCTGAATCTAATTTTAAATCGTTCCCAACCATAGACACTCTTTTCAATACTTCAGGGCCATTGCCTGTTAAAGTTGCCCCTTTAAGCGGTGTTGTCACTTTTCCATTCTCGATGAGATATGCTTCACTCGCAGAAAAGACAAACTTTCCAGAAGTAATATCCACTTGACCCCCGCCAAAATTCACTGCGTAGATGCCTTTTTTAACTGAAGCAATAATTTCATCTGGGGTTGATTCGCCAGGTAACATGTAAGTATTTGTCATGCGTGGCATTGGCATATGCGCGTAGGATTCCCGTCGCCCATTGCCTGTAGATTGAGAGTTCATCAATCGCGCATTACGTTTATCCTGCATGTAATTGCGCAAAACACCCTTTTCGATAAGCACTGTACATTGGGTTGGTACACCTTCATCATCCACATTTAACGAGCCCCGTCGATTTGGTAATGTACCATCATCAACAATGGTACATAAGGGCGAGATAACAGCTTCTCCCATTCTGTCACTAAAAACAGAAGTCCCTTTGCGATTAAAATCACCCTCTAAACCATGCCCTACTGCCTCATGCAAAAGAACACCAGGCCAACCTGGTCCTAAGACAACTGGCATACTACCTGCAGGTGCATCAACAGCTTCTAGATTCACCAATGCTTGACGTACAGCTTCTTTGGCATACTCAAGTGCTAAATCACTTTGATAAAAGTATTGATAATCTAACCGACCGCCGCCACCCGCATAACCTTGTTCTCTCCGGCCATGTTGTTCGACAACCACGCTAACATTTAATCGAACCAATGGACGAACATCTGCCGCAAAATGTCCATCACTCGCCATGATTAAGATCGTCTCATATTCTGCAGCAAGTACAACATTCACTTGAATAACGCGTGGGTCTTGTTGTCTTGCGAAAGTATCAACACGTTGTAACAAGGCTATTTTCTGGTTCTCATCTAAGGAATTCAGTGGGTTAATAGGAAGATAGAGCTCATGGCCTTTTATCCATTTCCCAGTAGAAATTGATTGTTTTCCTTCTTGATGACATATGCTTCGCGCTGCACGTGCTGCCGATTCTAAAGCAGGCATAATAATATCATCTGAGTAAGCAAACCCAGTTTTTTCACCACTCATTGCACGAATGCCTACGCCCCGATCAACATGATAGCTGCCACCTTTAATAATGCTGTCTTCTAATACCCATGTTTCTGAATAACTTGACTGAAAGTATAGGTCTGCATTATCGATACCGCGGCCGCTTAAGCTATTTAATACGCGTTGAAGTTGATTTTCCGTTAAGCCAGTTGGATCGAGTAAATCTTTACGTGCAATTTCCATAAAACTAGGCATAGATTAACCTTTCAGATTAAATATAAATAATAATTAATTGATAATAATTATCTTGTGTTTTTTTAGCAAATAGATAAAATCTAATGATACATTCCATGCGTCAAGGATGTCGCGATGAAAAAAATATCTCTACTCTCATTTTACTTAATTATTGCTTTAATGCTTTCTTCTTGCGCAACACCAACCAATCCCACGATTGACAAACCCGATCCGATAAAAACATCGCTCGTCAAGCCAGTAAAAGATCCGATAGGTATAGCCGTTTACACTCATGGCGAAAAACCAAAAGGTCATTACACAGTCATCGGTAAAGCCATTGTTTCACGTTTTAACGTGGTTGGCATAAAACGACAAAAAGCGATTATCAATGATCACCTTCGATCTATTGCAGCTGCGATGGGAGGCGATGGTATCATGGATGTTTCTCTAACCTCTAACGATGTTATTGGTCTTGTCATTGTCTGTAAAAAGTCATGATTTAGCCTCTAACGGCAAAATCTGCTGCGTTGACTTCTCAAGCGAAATCGCTCGATGTGGATACGGTATTCTAACGCCATGCTGATCGAATGCTTCCCAAATCTCAATCAAAATCTCAGAGCGTAAACGGGGTCGTGATTTCACTTGACGTAGGTTCAAGAAATAGCGCACTTCAAATCCAGTTAAACCATCCGACATTTCTTTAGCCAACACTTCTGGCATGGGATCTGTTAAAACGTCTTTATGTCGGTGCAAAACTTCGAGGACTAGCGCTTGAATATCTTGTGGACGATCATGGCGATCCATTTGAATGGGAATCACTGTACGAACAACCGCATCTTTGGATGTCCAATTGCTAAATGATTTGGTAAAAATTTCGGTATTCGGCACCACAACATCAATATGATCCCAAGTGCGTAGTGTAATCGCCCTACCACCAATATGAATGACTTCCCCCTCAAATTCACCGATCGTGATGATATCACCAATTCTCAAAGGGCGTTCTATTAAGAGTAAAAATCCGCAAGCAAAGTTGTTCACTAAGTCTCGCAAACCTAAACCGATACCCAATGCAAGAGCAGAGGCAACGACAGTTAATGCTTTGAAATCGATACCCAATAAACTGAGCGAAATGAGAATACCCGACACAATAAAAGCATATTGACTCAAGATTGCAATGCTATTGCGTAGTCCAAGATCTTTCGTGCGTGATAATAAAAATCGATAAACGAACTCACGTGTCCAGCGCGCACCCCATCCCAATAAATAAATGATAATAGCAATTTCAATCATACTAATGGGCATAATGACTGTATTCAACATATGAGCTAAAGGATAATGCAATAAAGTATTAAGTCGCTCTACGACTGTAGATTGTTGGTCCCACCCGTATAATAAAAATAACACTGCCCATGCGAGTAAAAATAAAGTGATATGCAAAATACGATCGATGGGTTTCAAAAAAGCTTCAGTCCAGAGCCAACCGTTAGTCACATGGCGAATTAAAAGCTTAGAACCGAACTCCATCGCATCATTGAGTGAGCCACGCAACAATAGATAAACAGCTAACACAACAATGAAGATACATTCATACCAAGAAACGGTTAAAACAAGATTGACGTAACCAGACAATCCCACTAAAGAATTGACCAATAATACTAAAGGAATTAATAAACCGAGTAAACGAATTAAACGTGTCAAATAAATACGTTTAGGATCAATATATGTCAGCAACAAATCGGGTAATCGCTTCCATTGTCTCAAGAGTAACAATGAAGCAACAAATAAAAATAACATAAATAAACGATCTGCAAGATCTTTCACACCGTAAGCAATAGCCGATAATTGACGTATAAAAACAGCCAGCGCCGTAATTAAACCGCCCAAAATAAAAATCCATTTTAAATGATGATAGAGTCGCACGTCATATCCTGCTTGATCATGTACTGTTTCAATCAAGCAAATACGCGAAACTAAAATAATACCGCGGAAAAATAACCAAACAAATGAAAGATTGATAAGCACCAGATAATTTTGTAATGGCACCCCAAGCAGCATGAATAACCAAAGGATATTACCAAAAATGGCAAGATCTAATAATAATCGTTGAAATAATTTGACAGTAAGCCAGCGTAGATTAATATGTCCAGCTGCATGATCAGGCATTAGACTCACACGCTGCTTGAGAAAAGCATAAACGCTCATAGCAAAAAATACCCAAAGTATTTCGAAAGCAGCCATCATGACGAAGTACCAAAAATGTATTTTTGTTATTTTCGTGAGGATTGCACCGCTTAAGCTTTTAAAAACTTGAAAAGTCAAATGTGGCAGTAACAAAATTTCTCCGCCCAGATGTAGCCAAGCATTTAAATCAAAGCCTGGCAATCCTTGGCGAGAGGAAATTTCTGTTTGAATGGCTTTATCCAATGCACGCTTATACTCTGCAAGTTTACTTTTAAGCGCATTAATTTTTTGAATCGCCGTATTGTAGGATGCCTCTAAATTGTTGAATTGAGCTGCTTGGTTTTGTTCTATTTTAGGTGTTTGTACAAAATAATATTTATTTTTTGTCAAAATATTTTGTCGACTGGCTAACAAATCACCCAATGCATCGACTTGCTTAGATAAGGATTGCATGCGCGTCGATAAATCATTTAAATAAGAAATGGATTTATTCGTGCTGATAGTAATATCTAATTGTTGTATCTGATCTTGATAGCGTGTCAGCAGCATTTGTAAATACATAAAATCAACTTGTGATTTGGTGTAAAAAATATCAGCTCGTAATTGATCGTATTGATGCTCGTTTCCTTTTCCTGCTTGACGTAACTTTGTTAATTCATTTTCGAGTGAATCTAGGCGAGTTAGCCACGTGTTTTGCTTAGTTTGAAAATCTAGTTCAGCATGTGCCTGTTGATCTTTAAGATGCAAAAGCGCATTGGATTGATATAAAGTGTGTAAGCGATCCGCGCTAGCTTGATAAAGCTGCAAGGCTGTCGTGGCATATCCCTGTAATTTTAATAATGCTCGAGCACGAGTTTTTTCTAAGTTGAGTAAATTTTTATGATCTTGTCGATCTTCGTATAAACGTTCTAAGTCAGTATACGTGCTTTGCGTTACCTTAAGGCCGAACATATTGACAAGATTAAGTTGATTTTCGAGTTCTTGTAACTCTTTTTCAAGTTGGCTGATCGTTTGTTTGGATTCTGCCAATTCGATATTAATACTGTCTAAACTGGACTGACCTGCTGCAATATCTAGTTCAGATTGATTGAGCATGTTTTCAGTGACTGTAGTAGGTGGTGGGAGCACGGCTTGTTGTTGTAGATATTTTAGTTCAGACCGTTCGCGCTCAATGCGTTTATTCAGTAAAGTAATCTGCTGTTCCACTAAACTAGTTTTATCGGGATAGAAAAGATCTGTCAGCGAGGCACTGTCGCTCGTTGCAGCAATCGCCGTTGGTAAGAGAAGAAAAGTGATCAAGCATACCCATAAGCTGCGCCAGACGCGAAAAGCGTTAATTGTAAGCATGGGCAACCTCAGCAGTAATATTTTATGCAAAAACACCTATCATTTTAACATTAAGAACCTTTAAAATGCGACCGATTAGTCACGAGGAATTAAGTATGGGTATTAGTATTTTTGATCTTTTTTCGATTGGGATTGGGCCCTCAAGCTCTCATACCGTGGGGCCTATGAAAGCAGCACACGATTTTGTCAGTGCTATTCCATCAAAAGATCTAAACGCCACTCAAAGAGTTACCATTGAATTATTTGGTTCACTGGCATTTACTGGACGTGGCCATGGAACGGATTCAGCCATACTATTAGGCCTTGAAGGCCATCTCCCCGACGAAGTCGATCCTGATACCATAAAGCCTCGCTCACAGCAAATCATACAAACAAAACAAATCAATTTAGCAAATCAACACCTCATCCCATTCGATCTCGATCTTGATTTAATTTATAACTTTAAAGATCTATTACCCTTTCATACCAATGGCATGCGCTTCACTATTTATTCAAAACAAGACAAGCCGCTATATACAAAAATTTATTACTCCATTGGTGGTGGATTTATTCTATGCGAAGAAATCACAGAGAATCAGCCATCTAAGCAAACATCTGAAGTCCCCTACCCTTTTACCAATACGGCAGAATTATTACTGCAATGTCAAAACAATAATCTCACTATAGCTGCGCTCATGCTTGCCAATGAATCTGCACTTCACTCTAAAAGAAAAGTTGAGGAAAGATTATTACTCATTAGCCGCATTATGCGTGAGTGCATTGAAAAAGGCTGCAAAACCAGCGGCATTTTACCCGGCGGACTCAATGTGAAACGCCGCGCGCCGACTCTATTTGAAAAATTACAACAAAAAGGGAGACCGACTTCTCATGAATTAACTGATAGCATGTCCTGGTTAAATCTTTATGCTATTGCAGTCAATGAAGAAAATGCCGCTGGCAGTCGTATCGTGACAGCGCCCACGAATGGTGCTGCGGGTGTGATTCCCGCTGTTTTACATTATTGGCTTGATTTTTACCCGCAAGCTAAAAAAGAAGATGCGATCCCTTTTCTACTGACAGCAGGTGCCATTGCTATTCTCTACAAAAAAAATGCCTCTATTTCTGGCGCAGAAGTCGGTTGTCAAGGTGAAGTCGGTGTCGCTTCTTCTATGGCCGCTGCAGCACTGACTGCTATTTTAGGGGGAACGTCACAACAAATCGAAAATGCTGCAGAAATTGCCATGGAACATCATCTTGGCATGACATGCGATCCCATGAATGGACTCGTACAAATTCCATGTATCGAACGTAATGCCATGGGCGCTGTTAAAGCAGTCAATGCAGCGCGACTTGCGTTATTAGGAGATGGACAACACTTTGTTTCGCTCGATAAAGTTATTGCTACTATGAAACAAACAGGTAAAGACATGATGTCAATTTATAAAGAGACATCTCTCGGAGGGTTAGCAGCAAATATTCCCGAATGTTAAATACATTTTTTTTCATTCACGCTATGATTTCGCTGCCCAAAAAGTTTATAACTATGGAGATACAAAATGCGTTTTTTTGAAAAAAATAGCAATGAACAGCAACCACTCTTAGATAAATATGCATCGTATACCACTTATGGTGCTTTAGATGCAGGTGAAGAAAAAAATGATACTCCAAAACGAGAACGCTTAAAAGGAAGCAAAAAGGAAGCGGAAAAGCTTCCCATGCCTAACCAAGACAATGATGGCGGCGGCGCAGGACGTGGCCCTGGAAAAATGTGGTAACTGGTGGAGTCGAGGAGGATCGAACTCCCGACCTTCGCATTGCGAACGCGACGCTCTCCCAACTGAGCTACGACCCCGTAGACGTTTAAATCCCTGTTGAAGGCGCCCACTATTCGTTGCTTTTTGCTGAACCCATAGTGTTTTTTTTAACTATCCCTGAAATGGTTAAACGAGAAAGGTTGTTATTTCTTCAGGAATGCAACCTCTTGATCTGTTGATTGACGATTTAAGATAGTATTACGTTGCGGAAAACGCCCAAATTCTTTCACCACTCTAAAATGCGCATAAGCATACGCAAGAAAAAGCTGGTACACTTGCGTCGTTTCACTCATTGAAAGCGAAACAAGATTTTGAAATAACGCAATTGATTTTTCTTGATACGTTCCATTTTCAGCATGAACAAGCGGCATGTAAAAGAAAACACGCTCAATAAGCGTTAAAGAATGGTCCTCATTTTTTTCAAGTCCAGCCAAACAAAGCGCTTGCGCTTGCACATCATGTTCAAAAGCTTCTGGTTTGTTGCGGTAATAACTTCTAGGAAATTGATCCATCAATAAGATTAATGCAAGACGACCCCTGGGAATACTTTCCCATTCTACCAAATTTCCATGAATAGCATCTTCAAAATCAGGCAAATGTTTAGTGATGAATGCTTTTTTCAAGGCTTCATTTTCACCGAACCATAACTGAGTGCGATCGCTTGAGGGAAGATCTGCATGCCCAAGATCTCCAAACCAAAAATTAAGTAATTCATGAATACGATCCGTCATGATCCTTCACCCTATATCAATACGCGCCCCACAAGAAACCAAATCGTAGAGTTCAATGATATCTCGATTTCTCATGCGTATACATCCCCTGGAGCCAGGAATACCCATAGTAACATCATCCGGCGTCCCATGGATGTATATGAATCTACGCATCGTATCAACTTCATTGAGGCGGTTTTTTCCTCTTTCCAGACCACTCAACCAAAGAATTCTTGTTAAAATCCAATCTCTTTGAGGAAATTGCTGCTGTAGCATGGGTGAATAAATTTCCCCCGTTGGCCTTCTTTCGACAAAAACAGCATTAATGGGTTGATTTTCACCAATTTTGGCGCGAATTACGTGCAACCCAGAGGGTGTTTTTTCACTACCATGAAGCTCACCCACACCGTTTTTGGCAGTAGAGACAAGATATTGCTTAAGTAACATTTTTGAAAAAGTATTGGCTTGATAAAGGGATAATTGTTGTGTCGCAATATCAAGTTCTAAGAAAATCATAAGGTGAATCGACCGAGAGTCGCTGCTGAAATGATTACTGGGATAAGATTTTCTGTTTTGTGATTATGATCGCATTCCGGATCAAATTCAGCGATCTCCATTCCAATGAAGTGTGGATCATCTGCAAAGATAGTTAAAGCAGGACAAAGTTCCGCTGCACGAAGGCCATTGGGCTCAGCTACACCCGTTCCTGGTGCATCTTGTGGATCAATACTGTCAATATCCAGTGTAATGCCATAGCCAATTGTATGTTGCGAGACAATTTTTTTAGCTTCAGCTAAAACAGCTGCTAAACCACGCTCAAGCACTTCTTCTATAAAAAAAATACGCACATTCATTTTTTTTAAAAATGCTGCTTCGCCTAATTCAAAACTACGAACGCCAATTAAGCAAACATTTTCTGGTTTTAATGCAGGCGTGAATTTTGCAATGGATGTGAGGGATTGATCACCATATCCTAATAAACAAGCGAGCGGCATACCATGAAGATGGCCTGATAATGAAGTTTCAGGTGTATGACTATCCATGTGAGCATCGATCCAAATTAAACCAATGTCTCCTTTTGGTTTCATTGCCTGCGCTGCACCACTCCATGTGCCAATTGCGGAAGTATGATCGCCACCAAATACTAAAAAGAAATGATCATTTTTTATAATTTTCTGCGTTTCAGCTGCGAGTGCATCGGATAGTTGTTTAACTGCTTGAGTGATGTTTTGTGTCTCTGTTTGCGATGGCGAAAAAAGTGCATGCCAATGTAATTGTATACCTTGTTGATTTAATGCTGCCATTGCTTGTGATTGTTTGAGAACCAGCGGACCTTTGCCGCTACCAGGCAATGCTCCCGCGAGTCCTGAAGCATAGCCTAGTATATGTAAATTATTATGCATATTCACCTCAAATGGATGAGGTTTTAAGCCTCCTTTACAACTCATCCCCTATCCTGTTTCATCCTGAAAGAAGATGTATGGGATTATGAAATACCAGTAATTGTAAATGTTGCTGTTGTAGAGCTTGGCCCAGTCAATGTACATGTAACAGTTGTATCTGCTGCTGCTGCCGCAGCGGTAATTGTATAGCCTGTAGGTAGGCCACCTTGCAATAACGAAGCACCATCCGTGCAATTAGAAACTGCTACACCTTTTGCTGAGTTTGCTTTACGTGAGACGTAGTTGATAGAATTCGCGGCTGAAAGAGAAGCTGCCACACTATTTGTTGCTGCTGTTTTAGCATCTGAAGAAAGATCGATAAACTTTGGAACTGCGACTGCCGCTAACAAGCCCAGTATGATAATAACAATGACTAATTCAACAAGTGTAAACCCTGACTGGGTAGTTCGCATGATACTGTTCTCCATACAATACAAAGTAATGAAAGTTTATAGGATAAATTACAAGTAATTCAAGTAATTTATCTCTCGTTTATCCACTATGAACTAATTTCACCATATTCCAAATGGGTAAATAAACTGCAAATGCCAATATTAAAATGATTACTGCCAAACTCACTATCATGACAGGCTCCATGATGTCATTTAATTTTTTTAAATCATATTCGACCTCACGCCGATAGTAAGTTGCAATCTGATCAAGCATGCTCGCAAGCTCACCAGTTTCTTCGCTGACTTTCAACATTTGAACTTCAAGTGGTGTAAATAATTTTGTTGTTGCAACAGCACGTGTTAAAGTCAATCCATGAAGAATTGAATCACGCATAGCAAGGATTTCTTGTGTGGCATAAGCATTATCTGTTGTCTGTGCAACTAATCCGATTCCTTCGAGCAAAGGGATCCCTGCACTGACAACCATAGAAAAAGCTTGCGTGAAACGCAACAATACAACACGACGTAGAATTTCACCTATCACAGGAATTTGTAATTGATATTTATCCCATTGAAAACGCCCTTGAGGTGTGTGCAGCCAATAAATAAGACTTCCAATAGCAGAGCTCATGAATAACAGAATTAAAAACCAATGACGTGAAAAAAAATCAGACAGCCCAATCAAAACTCGCGTCATTGCTGGCAAAGGAATATTAGATTGTTGAAAAACACGTGCAAAAGTGGGGATGACCCAGATAGTTACAATCACAAACGCAGCAATAATCGCTAAAGTCACAAATGCAGGATACCGCATTGTTGCTTTAACACGCTTGAGTGCAGAAGATTCAAGCTCAAGATATTGATTAAGGCGCAAAAAAGCATCATCTAAATGTCCAGTATTTTGCCCCACCTGCAACATCCCCACCATCACAGGAGAAAAGAAATCAGGAAATGTTTTTATGACTGCCACTAATTCATGTCCTGATTCTAATCCTTCTATCAAACGATTCAAAACAAAAGACATATAAGGATGTCGGACGTTCTCAGAAAGTTGACGTAGTGCAAGAGTCAGTGGCACACCACTTTTTAGTAAAGTGTGCATTTGTCTCGAAAACATCGCCATGTCTTCTGTTGAAATAGATTTTTTTTCAAAAAATTTTAAAAAAAACGGCAAGTTTAATTTCATTTCAGATTTAAAGGTAATGTTAATCGGCGTAATCCCTTCACGAATCAATTGTGAAGCTAATATATCTGTAGACTGTGATAGTCGAGTACCATGGACTTTTTTACCTTCAATCGTTCTACCTTCATATTCAAAACTTGGCATAGCTCTCTCATTATTTAAAATGAAATGTTGTTAAGTGACTGTTTCCGTTTCTTCAGTGATATCGCCCGTGAGACGAATAATTTCACCCAGCGTTGTCACACCAGCTTTGACTAATCCAAATCCACTATGTACGAGTGGAGAAAATGATTTACTTTCCCGGGCTAATTGCGCAAACATAAACGTGTCGTTTAACCGTAAAGCATCAGCCATTTTTTCATTAAGCTCAAGCATTTCAAAAATGCCAACCTGGCCTTTAAATCCAGTATGATGGCAGTACGTACAACCAATCCCCTGTTTAAAGTGAACCTCTGTTTTTAAAGCATCTGGCATAGTTGAATCGAGCCAGATTTTTTCATGCAAGGTTAATTGGTAATCGTGAATACAGTTTTGACAAATACGTCGCACTAAACGTTGCGCAATTGCAGCGCGCAAAACGGCACCCACGATATAGCCTTCAAGACCCATATCTAACAAACGGACAATACTGCTTGTCGCATCATTCGTATGTAAAGTTGCTAACACAAAATGTCCTGTCATTGCAGCACGCAAAGCGATTTGTGCCGTTTCGTGATCTCTTAATTCGCCAATCATAATGACATCAGGATCTTGACGTAAAATTGCGCGCAAGACACGCGCAAATGTTAAATCAATTTTAGGTAACACTTGCACTTGATTGATTCGAGACATGCGATATTCCACTGGATCTTCGACTGTAATAATTTTTCGTTCTGGGTTATTCATGCTATTTAATAAACTATATAACGTTGTTGTTTTTCCGCTGCCTGTTGGTCCTGTTACAAGTAACAATCCATGTGGCAATGAAAGTATTTTTTGAATACGAGAATGCATTGCTTTTGGCATACCCATATATTCAAGATTTTCAATGGCAGCAGATTGATTCAATAAACGCATTACCACAGACTCACCAAACTGCGTTGGAAGTGTAGAAAGACGGATGTCAAAATTTTTATTATGAATGCGGATACTAAAACGACCATCCTGTGGAACACGTTTCTCAGTAATATTGAGCCCTGCCATGAGTTTTAAACGTAACGCAAGCGCAGAAGCTACTTGTTTTTCTTTAAGAATTTGCTCATGAAGTACACCATCAATACGTTGACGTATTCTTAAGACATGCTCATCAGGTTCAATATGAATATCTGATGCATTCACTTGCACAGCATCTTCAAAAATCGATTGTAATAATTTTAAAATCGGTGCGTCAGTTTGTGAAAGACCCTCAGTGAGCTTGTCAATATCATAATCACTCGAGATTAATTCAGCAGACAATTCTTCTGCAAGCTCTGTGATTTCAGAGGTGCGCCTATACATCATATCGATGGATCGAAGCAAATCGTCTTCAGAGGCCAATGCAATTTCAATCGGTTTCTTTAAAAGATCTTGCAATTTATCATGCGCAACTAAATCTTCAGGATCCGCCATTGCGACTAAAATACTTTTTTCATCTTGATGTAAAACAATAGCTCGATAACGACGCGCATGCATTTCTGGTAATAATGCAACTGTTTCAGGATCCAATGAATAATTACGAACATCAATAAAAGGAATTTCTAATTGCTGAGCAAGTAATTTTAGCAATTCATCTTCTTTCACAAAGCCTAAATCGACAAGAACTTGACCCAACCTATCCCCAGTCAAAATTTGTTTCTCAATTGCAGCCTTCAACTGATCATCTGTGATGATGCCCTTCTTAATGAGTAGCTGACCGAGTTGAACTTTCTTTTGGACAGACTGCATGTGAAATGTCCTAAATTATTTAAATCGGATGCAACTGAGCATCAATAAACGCGCTCAATGTTGGCGTTAATCCATTCCCCTGCTCAGCTTGATAGTAGGCTCGTAATGCCTCTTTGTGCTTATTCATTGCATCGAGAGCAACCCCTAACCCCACCCACCAAGTCGCATGATATGGCTCAAATTCAAGTAAACGTTGATAGAGTTTTGCAGCCATTCGAAAGCGATTTTCTCGCTGATATAAAGCTGCAAGAAAAGCATAGTAGTCTGCATGTTGCTCGAGAACGGGCGCATGTTGTTCAAGCAAAAATAAAGCTTGTTGATTATGACCTTCTTCAATAAGTAATTTTGCTTTTAGAAAAACAAACTGTATTTCATCAGGATAAATTTGCGATCCTTTCTGTAAGATTTTTGCTGCATCAGTAAAGTTCCGTTGCGTCATTAATTGAATCACCTTTTGTGATATCTCATCTGCGCGCATAGGTGGAACAATCACTTTTTTTGTAGGAATCTTATTTGAAATGGGTTGCAGATAATTGACTTGAAAAATAGTATGGCTAGCATCATATCCAGCCTGCTGTAAAGTACTGCCGGGTTTTGGATACAAAATTATTTTAAGCGAGCCATCTGATAGAGGTAAAACTTGAATCGTTGAAAACGCACTCTGAGAAAAATCTATAGGAGTTAAAGGTTTCGAAAGTTGCACGTGCTCTAACGTAATCGTTATTACATCGCTATCAGGATTATGATTAATTCTATAAAGTGCTTCCGCTGATAATATCAGTTGAAGTAATGTTGTTTGATTTTGTGTTTGCAATGTCAATCCTGTCAGCGAAGTTGTTGTCGGCTCAAAATTCACTAACTTGGATACCTTATCACTACTCGAAATAGTTAAAAATGGTGCAAGCGTTTTTTCAGAACTAGAAGATAAGACACCTAAATGACCCATAACAACATAAATATCTACCGCTAAAATCAACCCTGCGCTTAACAATGCTGCGAAGAGTATTCTTTTTTTAATACTATGTTTTAAGTCAAGCGACTGATAATAGTCAGTCATTAATTGATTCGCATCAGGGCGCATCGCACTACGTCTATCGAGATCCTTCAGCATCTGATTAATAACACTCATTAGAATGTTCCTTGCATAAGATGCCAAAATAAAAGCAATCCTGCCAACCCAATCAAACCGACTATTACAAGAAGAATGAAACGAAATGGAGAAAATAATGCTGCCTCCGTATCATAAACAGCCATCTTCATCATACGGCGTGTAATCATCTGCTGGCCTTTTCCGTAAGCAATAAGCAGTGCTTTGTGGCACAACACATTCACAAGGCGTGGCGTGCCACGGCTTGCTCTATAAAGTAAATCTCGGGATTTTTTAGAAAAAAGATTAAAGCGAGTATTTCCTGCTGTTGCAAGACGATGAAAAAGATATGTATCCAACTCTTCGCGAGAAAGCTTAGGTAAATAATAGGCAAAACTGATGCGTTGTTTTAATTGACGCAAATGCGATAAATCTAATTTTTCATCCAACTCAGGTTGCCCAAAAAGCACAACTTGTAATAATTTCTTTTTACTTGTTTCAAGATTCGTTAACAAGCGAATAGCTTCAAGACTTTCATCGCTGAGTGCTTGTGCTTCATCTAACAAGAGAACAACTTGTTTGCCAGCAGAGTGCAACTCTAAAAGGCGATGATTAATTGCAGTTAATAATTCATGCTGATCAGGTAAAACTGTTAAATCAATCTTGAGCTCTCGAGCTAATGCACGCCTTAACTCAAGCGGTGTTAAATCAGGATTTGGAATCCACGCTGTAAAAAATGTCTCATCTAAACTATCTAATAATTTGCGACATAAAAGCGTTTTACCCGCCCCAACCTCGCCAATAATTTTGATAAAGCCTTCTCCGTTACGTAAACTAAAGAGTAAAGTATCGAGCGCTTCCTGATGGCCTTTTAAATCACAAAAATAATTGGTGTCAGGGGTTAATATGAACGGCAATTCATTAAATTTAAAATGCTCTAAGTACATATACTATCCTTTTAAGGATCTTCTTCAGCTTGATTGCCAAAGACTTCTGCTAAACCACCTGTATGAAATGGACGCTTGACCGCATGGAAACGATTACTCGTTCTCTCCAAATCTGTCATATAAACTTGATTGGATACTATGACAGGACGTAAAAGTATCACCAGCTCGCTTTTGACAGCTTTTTGATAAGTGCGACGAAAGAAAGTCCCGACAAAAGGTAGCTTTGAAACAGCTGGTACGCCGGCAATTTCTTCAATCATATGATTCTGCATCAGACCGCCTATGACAATGACTTGTCCACTGCGCGCCCGTACAACATTGTCTGATTCACGAATAGTGCTAAAAGCGAGAGGCAAAATCAGATTATTATTGGTGTTATTGGATGTTTGACCCAATGTGATTTCTTTATCTTTCTGTGTCACATCGCTAATTGCGGGATGAATATGAAGTGTGATCATACTATCGCCGCTGATTTCAGGTGTCACATCGAAAGTAATACCAGAGAAAAACGGTGTAAGCGTCACATCTTGTGTCGGCACAGTCGTTGTACTAGAAGTAATTGTATTTTGCGTTGAAACACCGGTTACAAAAAATTCATCAGAACCCACTTTGATCACTGCTTTTTGATTATTCACGGTAGATAAACGGGGACTCGATAATATCTGTACGTTTCCTTGTGTTTGCAACATTTTAATCAATGCATTAAATGCCCCTTTTCCTAAATTCATCGTGAAAATTGATGCGAAATCTTTCATATTTGTATCGGGAAAATCATTTGTTCCTTTTTGCGAAACGCCGCCATCATTGGTGAGTGGATCGCCTTTACCAAACATATTCCAATTAATACCTGCTTGATAATCGTCATTCAATGTGACTTCAAGAATTTTTGCTTCGAGCACAACTTGCCGACTCATATGAGATTGTATGCGATCAAGAAAATGTTTAACTTCTTTTATTTCATCCGGATAGGCACGAACAGTGACGACACCTGCTTGAGCATTTACAAGTACTGATTTCCCACCTGTTGTGCCGATCATATCGAGCAAAGTAGATTTTAATTCTTTCCAAAAATTAGATTCGGAAACTGTTTTCACGGTGCTACCAGAGGGTTCTGTGGTTGTAGAAGTGGAGGAAGTTCCGCCTAATCCAAATGCGGTTGAGCCGCTTGACGTACTAGCAACTTGTTGACTGACTTGATCTGTACTTAACGACGTAAAAGATTTACCCGTGCGCTGAACATCTAGATAGTTCACATTAAATAAAGCAATTTGTAGTTTGCGCGGCAAAATTTCATAACCAAAGCTAGTTTTTTTATACGTATAACCATACATGTCATGGACTGCTTGGAGTGCATCTTGAATCGTCACATTTTTCAAATTGAGCGTGATATTACCATTGACATCAGGGTTGACTATCATATTAGTGGATGTGCCCGCGACGAGGCCCATAAAAAAAGTCTTTGCCGGCATCCCATCAGCTGCAATATCAAAATGACGTTCGGATTTTGCAATATGCGTCGGCGGCCAGGAAGGTAACAATGCGTCACTGACTGCTTGAGGTACATGACGTCTTTTCAACTCTAAGGCACGATCGCGCGCAAGATCGGTTTGAATAGTCTGATGAATCGCATCATAAGCTGTGCCGTGTTCTGCTTTTTGTGTTGAGCAACTCATTAAGCATACGAATAATAAAAGCAGAGAGCAGTGTATGAATGTTATAAATCCCTTTTTACCCATATTCATTCCTTTGTTTCATTTTTGACGGATTGATTGAGAAGAAACAATGTTACATTACCCGCCGCGCCCCGTAATTCAACTGTATTCGGTTGAATATCAATAACGGTATTTCCATTCACGCTCTCTCCTATTGTGACAATTTTATTGTCCAATACAGCAAGTCGTTGGCGCCCAGAAATGATAATCGCACTCAACCCTGGACGCTGATACTGAGTACCTAGTGCAGCTTGACCCTTTTGCGCCTCATAAGGTTGCGTAGGGTCGCGTAAGATTATTGCGCTCGCATGCGCAGAGATCAAGCTCGATAATGATAACAGTAGGATCATAGCGCGCAATTGAGTCATGAGATACCTGTTTTTTGTTGGCCCAATACATGAAAGCTCACTCTGATATCAGCTTCAGGCCATTTGCTCACTTGATAATGTAATGTATCCCAGGATATGCGCCATGGCAGGCGACTTAAACGATTTAAATATTCTACTGATTCAGTAAATTGGCCATGAAAAACAATTTCAAATGGAAATTTTTGAATGTTGCTTATATTGTCGGGTAAAACAACGCCTTCAATTGGAGACGCCACCCAAGGCGTTGTTGGAAAATTACGAACGGCATCAATTAAAATAGCTTGCTGAGCCGATAAGATATCTGCTGTCAACTGAGGTAACTGTTTAACTGAAATAGCTTGATTGACAGATGCGCGCATTTGCTGTGTTAATTGCTGTAAGACATCGTCTAACTGTTTATTTTTTTGCATTTGTTGTTTCCACTGAGCATCTCGTGCTTTTTTTTCAATGGAGTCTCCAGCTACAGTGAGCTCAGTTATTTTTTGCTGTAACGTCTTTATTTCGTCTATTTTTTTTTGTGTAGCAACAGTCACCGGATGAAAAAGTAATCCCTGCCACAACAACCATGTGATAAGGATAAATCCTAAAAATAATCCAATACGTTGTTTTAGACTACATGTTTTAATCCATTGTTTAATCTTGATTAAGGCAAGTGTAATTTTATTTATCATCACTTCGCAGGCCCTGAAATAATTTTAAAAGAAATCACTTTTCCCTCATTTGTTTTCCCTGTTGATTGAGTAACTTCAGCCGCCTGAAACGATATCCCTGAAAATATAGGCTGCTTTGTCAACTGCGCAATAAACACTTGCACCACATCAGCACGAATAGCTTGGCCTAGCAATTCAAGCTTGCTGTTACCTTCTGTAAGCGTGATTTCTTTAAGCCATAAGCCATCAACAACTGCTTTTGAAAGTGCGGTTAAGACATCCCCTGGTTTATTTCCAACAGATAGATACGCTTCTAATTGCTTGACGACACGACTTTTTTGATCTGAATTCACTGTTAAGTTGTTCGCATCAAGCCCAGGATATTCTGCAATTAATGCCTGCATCCGTTGTTCTTGAATATTAAGCATGTTATTCAAATGAAGTATTTCGATCCCTCTGCGATGCACTTGCCAAATTCCATAAGAAGAAAAAATAAAACAAAACGTGATAAAAACAGCATAAATTCGCGTCATTTGCCGCCATGACAATGTCAATTGATTTTCAACTTCCATAGGAAGATAAGGCACAAAATTAATCTGCTGTTGCATGAGCCGATTCCTTATGCACACTTTCTGGCGGATTATTTAAATCATTGCTCTTCATCATGATATCTTGTTGTGGCAAAACAGCCCCAATAATAGCCAGATATTGATTGATTAATTCGGAAGGTATGTTTTGTTTTATCGTTATCGCAAAACGGAGATCAAATGCATTGACCTCAATTGCTAAACGTTTCACCAAATAACGCGTCATTGCTTCTATGGGATACACCCCATTTGCAATGATTAAATAAATGCGTGCTGGCAATGGTTTTCGCCATTGCGCTTGGTAATAATCAAAAGAACGCTGGATATCAAGCGCCAAATGATCAAGAACCTCATGGGAGGATGTCTCTGTAAAATCTTTTAGTGACTCAAACTCTTTCAAGCGAAGCTTGAGGTCTCTGTGAAAATAAAGCAATTTATTATTTACGATCAAAATTTCACTTCCTTGGTCTTGCAGATAAATGAGAGCCGTTGACTTAAGATCATCGTCGAATAGCACTGTAGCATTCCGCAAACCCATTTCTTGGATCGTTATTGCAGTGAGATCAAGGCGTGATTGCTTAATTGCTTTGCTATAAGCTTGAAGTAAATTTTTTCTCGTGACTGCAACCATAATCATTTGCTGTGGATTATGTGTCTTTTGCAGAGGGACTTGAAAGTGATCAATAATAGCTTCGTCCAAAGGAAAATGGATGAGACTTAAAATTTTCCAACGAATCGCAGATTGAAATTCTGATTTTTTAACAGGCGGGTTATCTAAAAGAAATAATTCATATTCGTGAGGCTGCAGCATCAAGGTACAAGGCATTTCTTCAAGCTGATATTTTTCTACTACAGCAGACAAAATATCAGACAGAGGTGTTTCTTTTTCGCGCGGTACAACAATCAATTCATCTAGCTGAAATTGATTAGGACGACGATTAATAGCAAGTATAATTTCGTCATGCGCAATACCAAGAGCACACAATCCGCCGGCCATTCGTTGAGAACCATGTCGGAAGATCCGAGAACGCCAGGCTTTTAATTGCTGGAAGAAACCACCCTGTCTCACAAGCAAAGCCTTTCTCCATCCTTGAAAAAATGATACTTATTCTCTAACAAATGAGAAAAATTTGCTACACTCTTCTGACTCGACATTTTTATGGAAAATATCAATGCATCGCAAGGCAGCAGGTTTTACACTGATTGAGCTCATTATAGTTATCATTATCATGAGCATTCTTGCGACAAAAGCATATTTCAACTGGTCAAGCGCAACGATCAATCTAGCAAGCCAAGCCAATCAAATTGCCGCTGATCTTCGCTACGCGCAGACTTTATCAATGACAACAGGTCAACGGTATCGTTTCGTGAAGATGAGCTCAACGACATATCAAATTTTAAATAGTGCAGGAACAGCAATTCAACTCACATCTGGAGGAACCACAGCAACACTCAGCAGCGGAATCACTTTCGGCACGCTCACCAATTTACCCAATAACCTCGTTGCCTTTGATGGTAAAGGCGTGCCTTACACAGATACTGGCTCGCCAGGAACTGCTCTTGCCTCGACAGCTGTCATCAATCTAAGTGCTGGCAGTAATACGACAACCGTTTCTATTGTGCCAGAAACCGGACGAGTGACCGCCCCATGACAAAGAACATACACACATTAAAATCACAACAAGGTTTTACATTAATTGAAGTTGTTTTGTTTATTATTATCACTGGATTATTAGCTTCAACATTACTTCTATCATTTTACACATCGCTAGAAAAAATGCCGACAGTGCATCAACAAATGATTGCCGCACAAACTGCACGTCGCTGCATGGAATGGTTCATTGGGCAGCGACGGATGAACGGTTACAGCACAATTCCGTGCCCAAGCACATCCGTACCTGCTTTTTGTACTGCGCCTAGCGGTTATACAATGAGTGTTAATATTGTTTGCACAACACTCAATAGCGATGCAAATTATAAAACTGTTACGGTCACCGTGAGTGGAAATGGCGATGCTGTACTAACTACTTTATTGGCTGCGTATTGATATGCATAGACAAACAGGATTTACGCTCATCGAACTTGTTATCACAATTGTTTTAGCAGGTATTATTGTGGTTGTTTCAATGAAAATGATATCGCAAGGATTAAATGCTTATTTGGCGGGAGAAAATGCCACCAACGCAGAACAACAAGCGCGGATCGCCTTAGAACGCATGACGCGAGATATTCGAGCAATTCGTTCTTCCAGTAGTATAAGCACAGCCACTTCTTCGCAACTTACCTTTACTGATTTTTCCGGGAGCAGCGTGAGTTATACATTGAGCGGCACTAATCTCTTACGCAATTCTCAAATTTTAGCGAGCGGAATTACCTCTATTTCTTTCACCTATTATGATTCAAGTGGTAACACCACAGCCACCACTGCTTCAATTCGATATATTGCAATGAGCATCAATGTGACGCAAAGCAATGCAAATTTCACGGCGAGTACCGCTATTTTTCCGGAGAATCTTGCATGATGCGCAGTCAACAAGGTTATCTCATGTTAGTGGCTGTTTTACTCATCATGGTAATTGGATTTCTCGGCGTGTCAGTGGCTTATATGATTTCTAGCAGTGCATTTTCAACAAATCAATTTACACAAGCAGAAACCGCTTTTGATATTGCAGCAAGCGGGTTAGAAAAATCCACTCGATTTTTACAAACACCCTTCCTCACAGGAACTAATCCACGAACAGCCTGCAGTGCCATCACAGGAGAGAGCAATTTAACAGATAGTAGTGTTGGTAGCGGCACATTTACTGCGACAACTGTTTCAGGTTCACCTTTTTACGCGAATACAACATTAAATGGCGCACTCACCGCCTCTGCTACTTCGCTCACATTAACGAGCACAACCGGTTTTGCACCCAGTGGTCGTGTATCAATTGATCGTGAAGCAATTAGTTACTCAAGTATTTCTGGAAGTAGTTTAGTTGGATTAAAACGAGGCATTGATAATACGATTGCCAGTACACACGCGAGCGGAACTTATGTTTCACAATTTCAATGTTCACTCGATTCTATTGGTTACATCCCTAATTCAAGTGCAACACTTTGGAAAAATGAGCAACAGCAAGGCATTCAATTACAGGAAGGTTGGGCCGTCGGTGACCGTTCTGGTAATAGTTTCATTTTGACACACTGGAATTATCCAACAGCATTATCTTGGACAAATGCTTCCATTTCAAATCCATCTAATCGTGTCAATTTAAATGCCATCAGCCTCTTATCAAATGCAGATGGTTGGGCAACGGGTGACACATCAGGAACCAATTTTATTTTTTTGCATTTACTTGGGTCAACATGGAATGTTTCAGTGGTTGCAGGCGCTTGCAGTGGTCAAAATATCAATGGTATTTCTGCCGTTTCTGCCACACAGGCCTGGGCTGTCGGCGTGAGAACACGCGCCACCACTTGCTCATCCGGAAACTATCGTTATACGATTTTATACTGGAATGGGGCTAGCTGGGTTGAGCTCACACCCTCAACATCACCCAGCATTCCTGCTGATGGAACTTCTTCCGCGATTCAAAATTTAAACGCTGTCCATGTGATCAATACAACGGGCACAGGAGCTGGCACAATTGGCTTCGCCGTCGGACAAAGCGGTACAATTTTAAAATACAATGGCAGTAATTGGGTCACTGATACTAGCTCCGTCACCAATAATTTATTTGGCGTGTATGTTGTTTCAATGAGTGAAGCTTGGGCTGTCGGCGCTTCTGGAAGAATTCTCAAATGGAATGGTAGCACCTGGAGTACAGTAACATCGCCTACAACAACGCAATTAAATGGCATTACTATGCTGGATACGGATGGAAGCGGTACAGCTAATTATGGTTGGGCAGTGGGAAATAGCGGTGTTGCAATTGTTTACAACGGCAGCAGCTGGTCTTCACAGAACATTGGCGGCAGTACGACCTGGTGGTCAGTTGCGATTCCTCAACTTAATGATGCCTGGGCCGCTGGCAATGGCGGTAACATTCGCCACTGGGATGGCTCAGCTTGGAATACAGTGAGCTCAGATGAATCTGCTGCGTTAAATGCCATTGCTTTTGTTTCGCCTCAATCCAAACCCTGGTCAGGCTGGCATGAAATATTTCCATAGCGCTTGAATCACTATATAATTACTCCCCACCATCTCAAGAGGTATCAACCATGAGTACAGGCGTTATTATTGTTATTGTTGTCGTCGCAATCGCCGCTTTTGTTGTTTTTACTTACAATCAGCTGATCGCGCTCATCGAAGCGATTCGTAACAACCAAAAACAAATCGACATTCAACTTGACCGTCGCTTTAAAGTATTTGAGTCCTTAATTAATGTTGTCAAAAAATACATGGACTATGAACAAACCACATTAAAAGACGTGGTAGCATTACGCAACCAAGCCCAACAAGCCAAAGCATCTGGCGATGAAAAATCCCGTATTGCCGCCGAAAATGGCATTTCTGACATTGCTGCCAAAATCAACGTGGTTTTTGAACAATATCCTGATCTCAAAGCCAATCAAAATTGTATGCAACTCCAAGAAGAAATTGTCAGCACTGAAAATAAATTGGCTTATGCTAAACAATCTTACAACGATAGCGTTGAACATTATAACGCCACTAAAAAAGCTTTCTTTACTTCAATGGTTGTCGGCGCATTTAAAACTAAATTAAATTTTGATTATCCTTACTGGCAACTGGCCGAAGCAAAAGTTGCAGAACAAGAAAATTACACGGTGAAATTGTGAGTTCAATTGAGCAATTCAGCACAGCTAATTGGCGAGAAACGTTAAAAAAAAATAACCGTAAAACGATCATTGTGATCAGTTTATTTGTTTTAATTTATCTCGCGATTGGTTTATTAGTCGATGTCTCAATGGGGATGGCACATTATCCGAATGCACTCCCCTCACAAATCTTACAAGCCTTACTCACCCTTCAAATGATGCCTATTGCAACTCTGGTCATGTGCGCTGTTGCGGGTATCTCTTTATTAGTCACATTTAGTTTTCACGATCAACTCATGTTACTCGGCACAGAATATCACGAGATCACGCCTGAAACAGCGCGAGATGCTGTAGAACAACAACTGTATAATGTTGTCGAAGAAATGAAAATTGCTGCAGGATTGCGCTATATGCCGCGCGTTTATCTCATTGAGGCTGATTATATGAATGCATTTGCAAGCGGCTATAGTGAAAAATCCGCCATGGTTGCTATCACCCGCAGACTCGCAGAAAAATTAAATCGAAGCGAATTACAAGCCGTCATGGCACATGAACTGAGCCATATTCGCCACATGGATATCAAACTCACCTTGATGGCATCTGTTTTAGCAAATTTAATTGTTATGGTCATTGATATGTTATTTTATAGCATGCTTTATAGTGATCGTCGGCGCGATGAAAATGATCGTGGTAATGCTGGCCTCTTTATGATTGTGATGTTGCTCCGTTATTTATTGCCCGTCATTAATATTTTATTATTGATGTATCTCAGTCGCACCCGAGAATTTATGGCAGACGCAGGCTGCGTTGAATTAACTCGCGACAATCAACCGCTCGCTTCAGCATTACTTAAAATTCAAAATGATCACCTTGAAAACAGGGATGCGCAAGGCGCTGAATACCAACGCACACCGCACGAAAATGTGCGTCGTGAAGCTTACATTTTTGATCCGATACAAGCCGGTATTGAGCGCACTAGCTCATTCTCAGATTTGTTTTCAACACATCCAGATATCAATGATCGTCTTGCAGCACTGGGTTTTAGGCAATCCACAAAATGATTGGCATTCTCCTCACTAACATTGGCACACCCGACGCACCCACACCTGCTGCGGTTAAAAAATATCTGAAATCTTTTTTAACAGATAAACGTGTTGTTGAAATTCCACAAATCATTTGGCGACCCATCCTCAACGGCTTTATCTTACCTCTCCGCTCAAAGCGTTCAGCAAAACTATACAGCGCCATTTGGACACCCGAGGGTTCGCCGTTACTCATTCACTCTCAGAACATTGCTGAAAAACTTCAGCAAAAACTCCAATACCCTGTAGAATTAGGCATGCATTACAGCAATCCTTCTATTCCTGATGCTCTAAAAAAGCTACATCAACAAAATGTTTCAAAAATAATTGTTTTACCCCTTTTCCCTCAATACTCAGCAACAAGTACAGCCTCTACATTTGATCAAGCCACAAAAGCACTCCACACATGGCGCAACCTACCAGAAATTTTTTTAACAAAAGATTATGCAGATAATCCAAATTATATTCGTGCAATTGCGCATTCAATCCAAGCTACTTGGAAAACACATGGACAAAAATTTTTAGTTTTTTCTTATCACGGCATACCGAAGCGTTACGTCGATTTAGGCGATCCTTATGCTGAAAGATGTCAACTGACAACAGAATTGATCGTACGTGAATTAAATCTCACAACAAATGATTATGCGATAACTTTTCAATCCCGGTTAGGTAAAACAGAATGGCTCACACCTTACACGGATGTATTCTTAAAATCATTACCTCAAAAGGGCATTAAAGATATTCACGTCATTTGTCCCGGGTTTGCTGTGGATTGTCTAGAAACATTGGAAGAAATAGCCTTACGCGGCAAGGAACAATTCATAGAACATGGTGGAAAAAGTTTTCACTATATCCCTGCATTAAATGATACTGAAGCGCAGATTGAGTTACTTGTCAATTTGGTGCAAAACAAAAGTTGAAGCTTGAGCACCAGCAAACTCCTTGGAGAAGTTTATTTATTCAAAACGAAGGGCGTTGCGACTCTAACGAAGGTAGCATCGCGCACAGGGATGCGCATCCCTGAGTTTGAATAAAGAAGCGCTAGAGAAAGGAAATTTCTCAACAATTCTTGCCGCCAACTTAAATCTATGATATTCAGATCACCTGAATTTTTAACATTATCAGGATGATCTCTCGTGTATTTTCTATCAACTTTTTTACTTTGCCTGTTTGCTTTTTTTTCCACCTCTGCTTTTGCGATCCCTATCGGATTTTCATATTCAAAAGCCTATGGTAATGAAGATCCACCTCATTTACATGGTTATCGTGTTGCTGTCCTTTATCAACCCAAGAGACTCGTTTGGCCTAAGAGCCGCGTCTATATTGACATGAGCTTTAGTCATTGGTGGCTTAATAATGTCCCCAACCGAGGTAGCGTGAGCATCTACGCCATTGCACCCGTTTTTAGACACTATTTTTTCAAAAGCTTTATTTCACCTTTTCTTAATATCTCTATTGGGGTATCTTGGATGACGCGCACTCGCCTCTATCCTGAGCATAATATGGGTATGCATTTCGCGTTTCAAGATCAAGTCGGCGGCGGGATTGCGATAGGCCGTCAACAACAATTTTCATTGATACTCAGCGCACTGCACTACTCTAATGCTTCTCTCAGTGCATACAATGGTGGCATTACTGCACCAGTCATGTTAAGCGCCGAATATCAATTCGAATAATGTGGAAACATTATGAGAAAACAAGTTGCCATTAAAAATCATACTGAAGAAATTCATCTAATCACACGACGTTGTATCGTCGCCAGTATTATAATGGCTGGGTTAATTGCTATTCTTATGTTGCGTTTAGTATGGCTGCAAGTGGTCAAACATCATGTGTTCACAACACTCTCAGAAAAAAATTGGCTTGATCTTGTTCCTGTTGAGCCGACACGTGGTTTAATCTACGACCGAAATGGTATTTTGCTCGCAGAAAATATTCCCGTTTTCAGTCTTGAAATCATTCCCAACAAAGTGGATCACTTGCCTGATTTACTCTACGACTTGAGCAAAATCATTCAACTTTCTCCAAATGATATTGCGCAATTCCATAGACAATTAAAACAACATCGACGCTTTGATGAAGTGACCCTCAAGCTCCGGCTAAGTGAACCTGAAGTTGCTCGCTTTGCAGAAAACCAATACCATCTCAATGGCGCATTTGTTAAAGCACAATTAATTCGGCATTATCCTTTTGCGAATACTTTTAGCCATGTCTTAGGATATGTCGGCCGCATTAATCCGAACGATTTAAAACACATTGACGCTACCAATTACAGTGCAACCACTTACATTGGAAAATCAGGCATAGAAAAATTTTACGAAAATACTTTGCATGGTAAAGTCGGTTATGAACAAACTGAAAATGACGCAAGCGGGCAAGCATTACGCATCCTTAATAAAATTCACCCGGAACCCGGACATGATTTATGGCTAACGATTGATAGTCGTTTACAAATGGCGGCTGAAAAAGCTTTTGAAAATCATCGCGGCGCTTTAGTAGCTATTGACCCAAACACAGGTGAAATACTAGCCTTGGTAAGTGAACCCGGCTTTGATCCCAATAACTTTATCACAGGCATCAGCAACCAAGATTATCAAAATTTACAAAATTCAACAGATCGCCCTCTTTACAATCGCGCTATCCGTGGTTTATATCCTCCCGGCTCTACTATTAAACCCTTTATTGCACTCGAAGGATTAGACTCTGGCACGACAACACCTGATCTTACGATTTATGATCCGGGTTGGTATCGTTTAGAAAATAGTAACCACGTTTTTAGAGATTGGTGGCGACAAGGGCACGGCAGCGTTAATTTAGAAAAAGCCATCGTAAGCTCATGCGACGTCTATTTTTTTGATCTAGCGCACCATATGGGAATACAAGCCATTGACGATATCCTCGATCGATTTGGTTTTGGTCAACTCACTGGCATCGATATGTCTGAAGAAATACCCGGCGTACTCTCCTCACCTGCCTGGAAGCGTCGCTTCAAACAGCAACCCTGGTATGAAGGAGATACGTTAAACTCAGTCATTGGCCAAGGTTTTATGCAATTTACACCGCTACAGTTAGCTCAAGGCGCCGCAGCCCTTGCGAATCACGGTCAAAGATTTATTCCGCATTTAGTCAGAGAAGAAAGAGATACACAACAAAACCATTTTCTCCATCGCCCAGACCCCCAACCTGCCGTATTATTGGAAAATGCTGGGTGGTGGAATTTTGTTCGTGACGCCATGGTTGGTGTCATCACAACTCGCGGAGGAACTGGCTATCATTTTGGCCGACCCAAACAATATACGGTCGCAGCTAAAACCGGGACGGCTCAAGTTCACTCCATGCGCCAAGATCAAGGGCGCGAAAATCAAAATGATTTACCAGAAAGACTACGAGATAATTCACTATTTATAGGTTTCGCCCCTATACAGCACCCACAAATTGCTATTGCTGTTGTTGCTGAAAATGACAACGCAGCGGCCAGTGAAATCGCACGTAAAGTTTTAGATCACTATTTTTTGGGAGATTCTGCGAGTCATGAAACCCCGATACACTGAGCGTATGATGCACCGCCGGACTTTTTGGCAACTCATTCACATTGATACAACATTATTTATATGTATCATTCTCACTTCTATGGCAGGTTTTCTGATTTTATATAGCGCCAGCGGACAAGATTTCTCTGTGATCAGCAAACAATGTTTGCACTTAGGAGCAGCAGTCCTCGTCATGCTGCTTTTCGCTCAAATTTCTCCCGCAGCTTATTTGCGATTTGCTCCCTGGATTTACTTTATCGGTTTATTATTACTGACATTGGTTTTAGTCGTCGGCCATCGTGGAAAAGGTGCAGATCGCTGGTTAAATTTAGGTTTATTACGTTTTCAACCGTCAGAGTTATTAAAATTGGCTCTACCCATGTTTCTTGCTTGGTATTACCATCGTATTCATCTACCTATCTCTCTACGCGCTTTAATTATTTCAGCATTAATTATTTTAATTCCAACACTACTCACAGCTAAACAACCCGATTTAGGCACAGCTATCATGGAAATGATTGCAGGGTGTAGTGTTTTATTACTTGCTGGCATGAGTAGTTCTTTAATTATTACCTTGCTTAGTACAGCATTACTGGCGTTACCCATGGTCTGGTATGTGATGCATGATTACCAAAAACAAAGAATTCTGACTTTTTTAAATCCTGAAAGAGACCCGCTTGGTGCAGGCTATCATATTATTCAATCCAAAATTGCCATTGGATCGGGTGGATTATTTGGCAAAGGGTGGCTCAATGGCACACAATCTCATTTGCATTTTTTACCCGAACACTCAACAGATTTCATTTTTGCAGTGTGCGGCGAAGAATTTGGCTTGGCAGGTTCCATTATTTTAATTTGTTTATTTATGTTAATTGTCTGGCGTGGCTTGTATATTGCGATTCATGCACAAGATACCTTCAGTCGACTGCTTGCAGGAAGTATCGCATTAACCTTTTTTGTATCCTTTTTTATTAACATCGGGATGGTGATTGGCATCTTACCTGTTGTAGGCTTACCTCTTCCACTGATAAGCTACGGAGGTTCATCACTTGTCACTTTAATGGCTGGTTTTGGCATCCTCATGTCAATTCAAACGCACAGGCGTTTATTGACAACCTGACCCTGTGAACTTCTGGAGTTTTGGTATGCGAAGTTTTTTAACCCTTATTTTATTGCTTCTAATACCGCAAGCACTTTTTGCTAAAACGGACTTTTCTACAAAACCCGCTGTTCAAAAATTTATACATGAAATGGTGACAAAACATCATTTTAAAGAAAAAGAACTCGTCAAATTATTTAGCTCCGTTAAAGCAAGGCCTTCGACGCTTAAACAAATTAAAGCACCTCTTGAAAAGCAACCTTGGTTTATTTATCGCATTTTGTTTGTCACCAGAGGACGCGTGCATGATGGACTTGATTTTTGGAAGCGAAATCAAAAAATCTTAACTCAAGCAGAAAAAAAATATCACATTCCTGCCGGCATCATTGTTGCGACCATTGGTATTGAAACAAAATACGGCAAAAATGTCGGAAGATATCGCGTTATCGACGCCCTCACAAATATTGCGTTCAGTGATTCTCCACGTGCTGGTTTTTTTAAATATGAATTAGAAGAATTTTTGCTGTTAACGCGCGAGCAACATCTTGATCCTTACATATTAAAAGGCTCTTATGCTGGCGCCATTGGCCAATTACAATTTATGCCAGATAGTTATCGGCTTTATGCTGTAAGTGCTAAAAAAGGCAAACAACCTGATTTATATCATAATGAAGCCGATATTATTCTCAGTGTAGCAAATTATTATAGCCGTCACGGCTGGAAACCGGATCAACCTATTGCTAAACGCATCAGCCAACAACTTTCTAAAAAAAGCAAAACACGTGTTGTTGAATTACAAAATTATTTCAGCAAAGAATATTGGAAAACCTACCCTAATTTTGACGTCATTAAACGTTACAATACGAGCGATCTCTACGTCATGGCTGTTTATCAACTCAGTAATCAAATTAAAGATTTAAAAGGTAAGGCGCATAATGGTTAAACAAAATAATAATTTCATTCAATCCCTCTCAATTCTCCTTTTTCAAAGGGGGAAGCTTTATAGCGCTTCGCTCTTTGAAAGAGGGATTTTAAAATTGTCTGCTAAAGCTTCCCTCTTTGAAAAAATGGGATTGAGAGAGATGTTTAAATTGCCTGCTAAAACTTCCCCCTTTGAAAAAGAGGGATTGAGGGGGATTTTAAAATTGTCCGCTAAACCTTCCCCCTTTGAAAAAGAGGGATTGAGGGGGATTTTAAAATTATCTTATTTACTATTATTTATTGCTTTTTTGTCCGCTTGTTCCACAATGCATCATGATGGCCCACCTTCATTTCCAGTGGATGCTTCTAAAATTTCTGATGCAAAACCTAAAGTTGAGCCGCTGAGCAAGTATGGTAATCGTAATTACGAAGTGTACGGACAATATTATCATGTGTTATCAAGCAGTCGTCATTTCAAACAACGTGGTATTGCTTCTTGGTATGGGACTCAATTTGACTCACACAAAACATCCAGTGGCGAACGTTATAATATGTTAGCCATGACTGCTGCGCATAAAACATTACCTTTACCTACATATGTTCGTGTCACCAACTTAAAAAATGGCCGACGCATCATTGTTAAAGTCAACGATAGAGGCCCTTTCGCGCCAGGGCGCATCATTGATTTATCTTATGTTGCCGCAAAAAAATTAGGCATGCTTGCGCATGGCACAGCTTATGTCGACATCGAAGCGATTGATCCTACCCATTACGATTCAGCAAAGCCTATCAGAGACAATCATCATCCTGTTTGGTTAGCCAGCGCAAAACGCACTCATCATCACGTGATTTATTTACAATTGGGCGCCTTTTCACAACGCCATTTTGCTGAGCGCTTGCAAAAAAAATTAAATCATTTATTATCATCTCCTGTACAAATCACTAGACGTTCAAATCATCACAATCTCTATCATGTTGAAATCGGTCCCATACATGATACGGTCACAGCAAATCGCATTCGCAAACAACTCAAAATGTCTGGCTTAGATTCACATTTGATACAGCATCAAGCGGAGGGATAATTTTGGTAAGCGTTAGCATTTTTATTCTGAGTTTTTTACTCACCATCCTAATTATTATTGGCTTGCATGAATTTGGTCATTTTATCGCAGCGCGTTTATTAGGCGTTCGCGTACTACGTTTTTCAATTGGATTTGGACGTGTGTTATTTTCTAAATTTGATCAAACAGGTACTGAATACGCGCTTTCAGCTATTCCACTGGGCGGCTATGTAAAATTACTGGGTGAAGAAGCTGGTGAAAAAGTTCCAAAAGCTTATCAAGCATTTACATTTCATCATCAAGCATTTTGGAAAAAATTTATCATTATTGCAGCTGGGCCTTTAGTTAATTTTGTACTCGCTTTATTTTTATACTGGCTCATTTTCATGATCGGCTTCACCAGTGTTTTACCCGTGATTGGTAAGGTCACACCGCACTCCATTGCCGCAGAAGCAGGCTTACTTCCAAAACAAGAGATTATACAAATCGACCACACTCCTGTGAGCAGCTGGATGTCAGTGGTGATACGTATACTTTCTCATACTGGTAATCGCGACACATTAATCGTCACGACACGCTCTAGTTTAGGAATGACACAAGAACATATTTTAAACCTCACCACTTGGAAAATGGATAACTTAAACCCTGATCCCATCGGCAGTCTAGGTATTGAAGTCTATGCACCCAAATCAGGCACTTTACCGCCGCATATGTTGCATCACAACCAATATGGCCCTGTGCAAGCTTTCTCACATGCTTGGCAAAATACACGTGATTTCATCTGGCTCAATTTTGATTTCATCTTAAAACTCATCACCGGAAAAGTGTCATTGCAAAGCTTGGGCGGTCCCATTTCGATTTTTTCAACGGCTGGTGCTGCCTTACATGAAGGCTTGGTTGCCTTTATGAGCTTTCTGGCTTTTCTCAGCATAGCCATCGGCATTATTAATATCTTACCGATTCCAGGTTTAGATGGCGGACATTTACTCTTTCAATGCATTGAGCGTGTTATCGGTCGACCAATTCCAGATAGAATTATGCTTATAGCCTATCGGCTTGGTATCGTGTTTATTATCTTGCTTTCTATACAGGCTATTTTCAATGATATTATGCGGTTGTAATTTTTGCTCAAAGTATTTATAGTGCGCGAATCTTAAGTCATCAGGGGTGCCTTCGGGCTGAGATATTTTAAGAGTGAAATTTGTATATCGTTTCTCTGATTCTGTTTTGTAGTTCAGAGCAAGTAAAATAGCAATCCATTGCCTAGAAAAAACAGAATCACTGACACAAATTAATCTTGAAGTAAACCCTTTAACCTGATCTGGTTAATACCAGCGTAGGAAGCACTGACGTGATTGATTCAACAGTCCACATCGAAAATTTATATCTTGCATTTGATGATACAATCATCTTTGACCAATTCTCATTAACACTACAAGCAAATCATTGCACCTGTTTATTAGGCCCAAGTGGGGTCGGCAAAAGTGTATTACTCAATTTATTAGCTGGACTGAGTTTTCCGAATTCGACCGCTGTCCAGTACACCGGTGAAATCATTTGTGGCGACCAACAACCTTTGACCTCCCGCATCGCATGGATGTCTCAATCTGATTTATTATTTCCGTGGTGCTCTGCTATAGAGAATGTTCTCTCTGGTGCGCGTTTACGCGGGACAGCCACACCAGCCTTGCAGGAAAAAGCTCATGCACTTTTTGTCAAAACAGGCTTAAGTGGGAAAGAACATTATTTTCCCCATCAATTATCAGGTGGAATGCGTCAACGTGTTGCACTCATCCGAACATTACTCGAAGATCGTCCAATCATTTTGATGGACGAACCTTTCTCTGCTGTTGATGCCATCACTCGATACGAATTACAAATATTAGTTACAGAATTATTTAAAGAACGTACTGTTTTATTTGTTACGCATGATCCTTCCGAAGCGTTACGTATAGCCAATAGTATTTATGTTTTATCGGGAAGGCCCGTCACTGCAACTGCGATTAAAATGCCAACAACTCAACCGTTACGTGATTTTAATGATCCCCTCTTAATTTCCGTGCAAATGGAATTATTTCATCAGTTGACCGCAGCAAAAAGGCAATCCACATGAAAGCACTTTCCGCAAGTTGTATCACATTGTTGAGTTTATGCTGCATGTGGTATTTGATTGTCTTATTTTTTCAATTGCCGCCCTATATTTTACCCAGCCCCATGCAAGTTTTATTCGCACTTCAAAAAAATGCTGCTCTTATTTTTTTCGAATCGAAAACAACAATCCTAGAAACTATTCTAGGATTATTACTGGGTGTCTGGGCAGGCAGTTTTGCAGCGATTGGCATGGTATTAATGCGTCCATTACGCTTTTGGTTATTTCCACTTCTGATCGCTAGTCAAGCATTACCGGTTTTTGCTATCGCACCTTTATTAGTTGTTTGGTTCGGCTATGGTATGACTTCAAAAATTGTCACGACCATGTTGATGATTTTTTTTCCAGTGACCAGTGCATTTTTCGATGGCCTCAAACAAACACCTTTGGGTTGGAAAAATTTAGCAGCAACAATGAATGCAAAAAAATCTCGCTATTTTTGGCATATTCAACTCCCAGCAGCATTACCACAATTAGCTTCAGGTGTTCGTGTTGCAACAGCTGTTGCACCGATTGGCGCTATTGTCGGCGAATGGGTCGGCGCAAGTCATGGCCTAGGGTATTTAATTATGAATGCGAATGCCAATTTGCAAATTGATTTAATGTTTGCAGGTTTATTTGTGTTAGTTATTTTTTCTTTATTGCTCTTTTTTAGTGTTGATAAATTATTATGTTATTTTATTTGGTGGGAAAAATGAAAAAAATATTTTTATTCTGTGTAATATTCACTTGGTGTTTAACTGCTGAAGCTCAACAAAAGCTTACTGTTTTATTGGACTGGTTTGCAAATCCTGATCATGCGCCTTTAATTATTGCGAAAGAAAAAGGATTTTTTACGAAACATCATTTAGATGTTACTTTGATCGGACCCGCAGATCCATCAGATCCACCTAAATTAGTCGCAGCAAGCAAAGCTGATGTTGCCATCACTTACGAACCTCGCTTCATGATGCAAGTCGATCAAGGCTTGCCCCTTATTGCCCTAGGCACATTGATCGATCATCCACTCGATTGTTTGGCCGTATTACAAAAAAGCGGTATCACTTCGATCCACGATTTAAAAGGGAAACGCATTGGTTATAGCGGCGGACAATTAAATAGTATTATGCTAAGCACAATGCTACATCATGAAAAAATGTCGATGTCTGATATTGAGCATATCAATGTCCATTATGATTTAACTCAAGCCTTACTCTCAGAAAAAGTCGACGCCGTCACTGGTGTCATGCGCACACTCGAAGTCACGCAAATGACGCTCGCAGGAAAACCGGCTCGTATTTTTTTACCTGAAAAATATGGCGTCCCAGACTATAGCGAACTCATTTACGTGATTAATGCTAAACAAAAGTATGATCAGCGCTGGACTGATTTTCTAGCCGCGATAAAAGAAGCAACTCGTTATTTAAAACAACATCCCCAAAAATCTTGGCAATTATTTATCCAACGCTATCCTGCGCAAAAAAACCAGCTGAATGAAAAAACATGGCATGCTACACTACCCTACTTCGCAAAAGATCCCGGTTATTTTAACAAAGATCAATGGCAGCGTTTTCAGACGTTTATGCTTGAAAATAAAATGATTCATCATCCATTGCCCATCCAAGGATACTTTAGAGGATAGTTATGCTTCAGATCATTACGATAACCTTACTTGTCATTGTTGTTATTTTTCTATTATTGCGCCAGCAAATGAAACAACATGATTTGCAAACCTTAAAAATCTTACAAGATTCCTTACAACAAGGCATGCAAGAAACACGACAACAAGTAGGTGAAGCGCTCACACAATATTCTTCTGAATTAGGCAAACGTGTCGAGACTCTCACGACTGCAACAGATACACGCTTGAAAGAAATTACTCAACAGGTGGATCAAAGGCTCACGCGCGGTTTTGAAAAGACCACAGAAACTTTCACCGATGTTATTAAACGTTTAGCGATGATTGATGCCGCCCAGAAAAAAATGTCTGAATTGTCCAATAGCGTCGTTAGCTTACAAGAAATATTAACAGATAAGCGCTCACGGGGTGCCTTTGGTGAAGTTCAACTATCAGCGTTGATTCACAATCTCTTGCCGGAAAAAAGTTTCTCATTTCAGCATACTTTTAGTAATGGTAAGCGTGCAGATTGCGTACTCTTCTTGCCTGCCCCTTCTGGCAATATGGCGATCGATGCTAAGTTTCCCCTCGAAAATTTTCGCATTATGATTGACACGCAATTTGGGGAGCAAGAACGTAAAACCGCTGAGCAACAATTTAAACTCGACATTAAAAAACATATTCAAGACATTTCTGAAAAATATATTATTCCAGGTGAAACAGCCGAAGGGGCTGTCATGTTTATTCCAGCTGAATCTATTTTTTCAGAAATTCACTCACGCTATCCGGAATTAATTGAATTAGCTCATCGCGCACGTGTTTGGATTGTATCTCCCACGACAATGATGGCTGTTCTCACGACAGCGCGTGCTGTATTAAAAGATGCTGCCACACGTGAGCAATTACATATCATTCAAAAACATTTACACGCCTTATCAGGTGATTTTGATCGTTTCCAAAAACGCATGGATAATCTCGCGCGCCATATTTCACAAGCACATGCTGATGTTTCTGACGTTCAAACTTCTGCCCAGAAAATTACACAACGCTTTTTACAAATTGAAAAAGTAGATTTTGAGGAAGTGGAAATTTCATCATAATAATATCGCTCAACGAGACGATCGCGTAGTATTTCTCACGTATTCTTTAATCACAGGATCGACAGGATTTGCTTCAGATGCTGCAATTAATGTTTCTAGATATTGTTTTTCTTCTGCTAATTGCTCTTGTCGACTAGGGATAGGAGGACATATAAAATCTCTTACATCACCAGGTACGCGAGGAAGCATTTGAGCTAACGACACCAAATAAGACAACGAAACTAGCCCATATATAATATCAAAAAAGATTTCCGCCCCTAAAGGAATGTCAATGTATTTTGAATTACAAATATATAACGCACTGATCAATACTAAGCCTCCAAAAAATGCTGCCTTATATGAGATGGCTACATTTCTCAATTGCTCACGATATTCTTCATTCTCAATGTCAGCCAATAATCTCTCAATAGTACGTCGATGGAGTTCTATCTCGCGCTCTCTAGGTAATAGTTGTGCTATACGTGCATAACTTGAACGAAGTTGTCTTGATTCAACACCCGAGAGAAAATGATTGCTTGTTGGTTTTGAGCTTTTTACTGTTTCTGCGAGTGTATGATTCAGAGAAACAGCAAGATGAAAAGCATCTTTCATGGGTAAATATATCAAAATAGCTTCATCAAGATTTTTGACGCCCGTGATAGTTTCAGAAGGTTGATTTAAATCACGCCCACCCAGTGAGGGTGAGGTAGGTTCATGAATCCGAGGTGGATTTTTTATTGCTATCCGCCGTCCCTGCAACACAATCTGGCGTAGATATGACTTCAAAGCCTCATCGAATACAATTTGATTTTCTTCATCCTCTTTATAAAATTGTTGCAAATCTTCCGCATCATTTAATTGCACTCTCAATCTTGGAATTGGAGGACAACACGCATCTCGCAAATTCAATAAAATTGCACGCAAACTTTTATAAGTGAAGTATGTCCATAGCATTGTAAACAGAATTTCTGAAATATCTAATGCAATGGCTTTCAGATTAGTCTCAAAATCGGCACGTAAATCTAAACCACCGTGGTCTACAATGATATTGTAAAATGTTGCAAATAGAAAAAATAGATTCAGTGGAAACATTACTGTCAGAGCACAACAAGTATAATCTTGCATGTTCGTTAACTCTTGCCGAGAAGTAAGATCGTTTACTTCATTTTCTATTTGCTGCGTCAAGGTTGCAATTTTAATTTCATTTTCTATTTGTTCGAACCAATAAGGTAATTGCAAAGCAATATCAGCGTAAGTCTCAGTAAGCTGTCTTACATTAGAATCTGTTGCGTCAAAGTGCTGCGCATATGGTTTGGATGTATATACATCATTTGCACTTTCTCGATTGACACTAGCAAGCCTTGCTTGATCGTTTACAGGCATGAACGAAATAATATTATGTGCAATCTGATGAGACCTTGATCCCGAATGTTCAAATAAAGTAAAAGGTCGTCGGCTTTTTCGAGAATGTTGCGTTGAAGGCACTTCAGGCGTCAAACGCGTACCGTCATCATGAAATTTTTCTTCTTCAATATCGATTAAATAGCAATCATGAAGGAGAGGTTTTTTTTCAGAATTTCTATTTGGTAACATCGTGATATTCCTTCGACGATGTAAAAAATGGTGGATTTTATAATCTTGCTCAACAAAAGCATAGATTGCTTCTCAGAGCGCAACTGTATCATTTCTTTAGTATAATCATAAAGTTACAGGATAATGATCACAATAACATATTCGGTAGCTTAGAAAGCTTTGCTTTATGCTGCATTTTTGAGTAGAATTTGTTCGGCTCTACATTTTAACCACCCAAGTCAGGAGAGAGATACCGTGAAAAAAGTGATCTTATTAGCCTTAGTCTCACTCATGTTACCAACAACAGCTGTTTACGCAACTGATCTTGGTGGCGTCATCATCAAAGGCATTACCGGTAGTAATTCCAGCACGACGCAAGATCAAAATGGAACTCACTCTGGTAACAACAATTCTTCAAGTGAAAAAGAAGCAGCAACTCTTTTGCTCGCGTAAAGATTTTTTAGAAATCGTCATTGCGAGCACGGCCTTGAGCTTCGCTCAGCGCAAACTCCGAGTTTTGGCGCTGCAAATTAGTTCCTTAATCTAGGTTAGTTTCAATGTTAATTTTCGCATTTTTGAAAATGACATCTTGATATAAGCGATATTCAGTTGCACCCATCGTGTCACTAATTTGTTTATTTAAGGCTTGTTGATCGATAGTCGAATCAACAACACCATCTTGTTTACCCTTTAAAGCAATGACCGCATAACCATTCGAAAGTTTCGCTATCGCAAATGTTTGCGAAACTTTTAATACTTCAGGCAATGGCATCCGGAAAGCATAGTCTAAAATGGCTTGATCGACTTTTTCATTATGACGACCTGTGAATCCAATGTTTATCCAACCTAATTTATTTTCTGCTGCAACTTGTTCCGGTAATGCACGTTGATCTAATTGATTTTTCATTTGCGTCGCTAAAGTCAAACTTTGCTTCCAGCTTTGCTCGATTTGCAATTTAGCAATAATTTGTTGACGTACTGCAGCTAAAGGTAAGACATTCGAAGCTAAATGTTTTCCAAGACGAATAACAATGAGCCTTCCTGGTGAAAGTTCTATCACATCACTATTATTACCTAACTGTAATATTTCATGACTAAATGCGGTTTGACGCACATTATTGTTTTGAGTAATTTCATCGGTGCCTTTTTCTTTTGAAAATAATGGCGTTTCAAGAACCTGTAATTTAAGTGCATCTGCAGCAGACTTTAAGGATTCAGGATGCTCATAGGAAATATTTGCCAATTGTTCACGTAATTTTGCAAATAAAATTTCTGCTTGCTGGCGAGCAACAGCATCAACAATGGATTGTTTAACATCATTATAACTTTGTAATTTTCCATCTTTATCTTGGAATGTATTTTTATTTTCACTGTAATAACGCATTAAATCTTTTTCATCTGGATGAATTTGCTTGACGATATCATCTATTGATAATAATAGATAATTCACAGTGATTTGTTCGGGCAAACTAAAATCCGCTTGATGGGTTGTATAGTATTGTTGAATGGATTGCTCAGAAACAGAGATATTTTTCTTAATGAAATATTCGTTTGGAATAATAACATAACCGATATTTCTTTTTTCTCCCATTAAACTGACTGCTGTTGAGATTTCATCAGGCAAAGCAAAAGAGCTTGCGAGAATCCCTTGATGCGGTTGCTCAATTAATAATGAGCCTTGAATTAAGTCGATAAATGAATGAGGTGTATATAAAGAGCTTGATAAGACAGCTTGTACACGCTCAGGTGAAAATCTCCCATCTTCTTGGAATTGCGGCATTGCTTGTAAGAAAGCTTCAAGTTGTTCGGGTGATACACGGTAATGATAATCATAAATAGCTTGCCGCATCACTTGAGAGTCAATTAAAGTTTGCAAAGCCTTCTTCTTCAATGCAATAACATCAGCACCTGTCAAAGGTTGATTTGTTTTTGCTTCTTGTTGGCGTGATAACCTTTCATACGTGATAGATAATTCGTTGCGCGTGATTTGCTTGCCATTAACTTCTGCAACGTGGTCATTGCTAGCACCTTGACTCATGTAGCTATGAATTCCCCAGAGAGCAAACGAGAGAATCAATATCGAGATAATAATGCCTGCAAGCCACCCATGGGTATATTTGCGAATTCCTTGCAGCATACTGATATTGCCTCATCTGATATTTATTGAAGCTTCTACTTAATTGGCGGAGTGGACGGGACTCGAACCCGCGACCCCCGGCGTGACAGGCCGGTATTCTAACCAACTGAACTACCACTCCATCATTTTTATAATGACTTTTATTCCTAATCCTTGGTGGGTGCTGAGGGGTTCGAACCCCCGACCCTCGCCTTGTAAGGGCGATGCTCTACCAGCTGAGCTAAGCACCCGTCAGATTGAGTCTTTATCGGGAATCCAAATTTTGAACACACCAATCCATGCCTAGTTCAAAAATTGGCTCAGTCCTTTGTCCCCACACCAGTCCATTAGAAAAAAAGATAAATTACTTTATGCTTCATCTTCCTTGACTGCATCTTTAAGCGCTTTACCAGCTTTAAATGCGACAACTTTAGCTGCTTTAATACTAATCTCTTTACCTGTTTGTGGATTGCGCCCTTTTCTGGCTGCACGTTGTCTTACAACGAAGGTACCAAAATTCACGAGGACAACAGGTTCATCTTTACGTAAAGAAGAGGTGATCGCGTCAATGAGGGCGCCTAATGCACGCTCAGCAGTTGATCTGGTTAACTCTGCTTTATCAGCAATAAGTTCTACAAGCTCCGCCTTATTCATATATCTCCTACTTTCTTTCTCTAGAAATAATCCATTTATGACTCTGAATGCTCTTATTCAGTCGGACCCGCTTACGAAGTGTGATTTATACCAATTGCATGAAATGCATGTCAAGCAAAAGAATCACTAATGTTGCTGGGCATGGTCTCCATTGCGATTTTTCTTTGATTGACCTCTTGTCGTTGATTCTTTTTCCTTCACCTTTTTCTTTGTTGTTGTTGTAATGTCTCCTGGATAGCCATTTAGTGCCAGCGCTAACACTTCGTCAATCCAACGAACTGGTTTTATCACTAAGTCTTTTTTAATGTTGTCTGGAATTTCTTTTAAATCTTTGACATTTTCAGCAGGAATAATCACGTATTTAATTTTACCGCGATGTGCTGCCAAGAGCTTTTCTTTGATGCCACCGACAGCCAAGACTTCGCCACGTAAGGTGATTTCACCTGTCATCGCATAATCGGAGCGAATCGGCAATCGGGTGATCACAGAAACCAATGCAGTACACATGCTGATACCAGCACTTGGACCATCTTTTGGTGTCGCACCTTCAGGAACATGAATATGGATATCTTGATGCTCAAAAAAGCCTTTAGGAATGCCTAGCAAGGTAGAGCGCGCCTTAACAACCGTTAAAGCTGCTTGGATGGATTCTTGCATGACTTCGCCTAATTGACCGGTGTAAATAGTTTTCCCTTTACCTGGAACGGTGACAGCTTCAATTTCAAGTAATTCACCGCCGACTTCAGTCCATGCTAATCCTTTCACCTGACCAACTTGATCCTTCTCGTAAGCAGTATCATGGCGATAACGACGAACGCCGAGATAATTTTCAAGATCATCGACTTTGATTAAGTGTGTTTTTTGAGCTTTCTTTTCTTTCAATAAAATTTCTTTGACAACCTTGCGACATATTTTTGAAATTTCTCTTTCTAAATTTCTAACCCCCGCCTCACGCGTGTAGTGTTGAACAATATATCGAACGGTTTCGAGTGGAATAGAAATTTCTTCTTTCTTCAAACCATTGGCTTCCATTTGCTTTGGAATTAAATGGCGAAGCGCAATATGAATCTTTTCATCTTCGGTATATCCTGGAATACGAATGATTTCCATACGATCACGAAGTGCCGCTGGAATTTCGAGTGTATTAGCTGTTGCAACAAACATCACATCAGATAAATCATAATCCACTTCAAGGTAATGATCATTGAAGGAAAAGTTTTGCTCAGGATCAAGCACTTCTAACAAGGCTGCTGCAGGGTCGCCGCGAAAATCCATTGCCATTTTGTCAATTTCATCTAACAGGAAGAATGGATTACGTGCATCAGTTTTTGCAATCTTTTGTAAAATCTTGCCAGGCATTGCCCCGATATAAGTGCGACGATGTCCGCGAATTTCAGCTTCGTCACGAATGCCTCCCAAAGACATACGAATAAACTTACGCCCAGTTGCACGCGCAATAGATTGGCCCAGCGATGTTTTACCCACACCAGGAGGGCCCACCAAACATAAAATAGGACCTTTTAATTTATTCACGCGTTTATTGACAGCAAGATATTCGATGATGCGTTCTTTCACTTCTTTCAGACCATAATGATCATGTTCTAAAATTTTTTCTGCCTCAGTTAAGCTCACGCGTAATTTTGAGCTTTTTTTCCAAGGTAACGCGAGCATCCAGTCAAGATAGTTACGAGAAACTGTCGCTTCGGCTGACATAGGCGACATCATTTTTAATTTATTTAATTCTGTTTTACATTTTTCTTGCGCTTCTTTCGTCATCCCTGAGTCTGCAATTTTTTTGGCAAGCGCTTCAAATTCATTTGGGATTTCTTCGAGTTCGCCTAATTCTTTTTGAATCGCCTTCATTTGCTCATTGAGATAATACTCGCGTTGTGTTTTTTCCATTTGGCGTTTAACTCGCCCGCGAATTTTCTTTTCGACTTGAAGAAGATCAATCTCAGATTCCATTAAACCGACTAGTTTTTCCAAGCGTTGATTCACATCAATAGTTTCAAGTAATTTTTGTTTCTCATCAAGCTTAAGCGCTAATTGTGCCGCGATGGTGTCCGTCAAGCGACTTGCATTTTCGATGGGTAATACAGATGCTAAAATTTCAGCAGGAATTTTTCGGTTGAGTTTAATGTATTGTTCAAATTGCGATTTTAATGAACGCATCAAAATTTCTGTTTCACGCGATTCAGATTGAACCTCATCAATTAAATCTAAATCTGCGAGAAAATAATCTTTACCAGAGATAAATTTATTGATACGTGCACGACGCACGCCTTCAATTAAGACTTTGACTGTACCATCAGGCAATTTAAGTAATTGCAAAACAGTCGCGAGCGTACCCGTGTGATAGATATTGTCTTCGGTGGGTTGATCTTCTGAAGCATTTTTTTGTGTGGCCACTAAGACTTGTTTATCTGCAGCCATCGCGATCTCAAGTGCCTTAATTGAGCGTTCGCGTCCAACGAATAATGGCACCACTAAATAAGGGTAAACCACAACATCACGTAATGGCAGGACTGGAACACCTAAAAGAGAGTCGCTGGTGCGGGGTAATGTCATATCATTCTCCAGAGTTGCACGTTGATTTTCGGTCATTGTTCAGCCCGTAAAAGGGCTGCTCACTACTACTCTGCGTGCGCCAAGGCTTGTTCTGAATTTTCGTACAGAACAATTGGAGATGAAGTTCCGTTAATGCATCCATCATCAACCACAACTTTAGCAACACCAGTGAGCGAAGGAAGTTCATACATGGTGTCTAATAATGCTTTTTCAAGGATAGAACGCAAACCGCGTGCCCCTGTTTTCTTTTCAACGCAACGATCTGCAATTAAGTGGAGGGCTTGATCGCGAAATTCGAGTTGCACACCTTCCATTTCAAAAAGTTTTTTGTATTGTTTCGTGAGCGCATTTTTAGGCTCAGAAAGAATACTAATCAATGCTTGACGATCCAACTCAGATAAAGTGGCCACTACAGGCAAACGGCCAATTAACTCAGGAATCAAACCAAAACGCACTAAATCTGCGGGTTCAACTTCACGGAGTAATTGATCATTGGATTTACCATCATTTTTGCCATGAATCACCGCAGAAAAACCAATCCCTGATTTTTCAGAACGTTCACGAATGATTTTATCCAAACCCGTAAAAGCACCACCACAAATAAATAAAATATTGCGTGTATCTACTTGGATAAATTCTTGCTGCGGATGTTTACGCCCACCTTGAGGTGGAACAGAAGCAACCGTCCCTTCGATTAATTTAAGCAAGGCTTGCTGAACGCCTTCGCCGGAGACATCGCGTGTAATAGAAGGATTTTCTGATTTACGAGAAATTTTGTCGATTTCATCGATGTAAATAATACCCATTTGCGCTCTTGCAACATCATAATCACATTTCTGCAAGAGTTTTTGGATGACATTTTCGACGTCTTCGCCGACATAGCCTGCTTCAGTCAAAGTCGTTGCATCAGCAATCACAAAAGGCACATTTAATAAACGTGCTAATGTTTCAGCTAATAAAGTCTTGCCTGAACCTGTTGGCCCAATTAAAAGGATATTACTCTTACCAATTTCAACATCATCTGTCTTAACACCGTTTCGCAAACGTTTGTAATGATTATAAACGGCAACTGCTAAGGTTTTTTTAGCGAATGTTTGCCCAATGACATATTCGTCTAAGGTGTGACAAATTTCAGTGGGTGTCGGAAGCGCAGCAGCAGGTGCATTTTTATTCGCAGCCTGCTCTTCTTCACGAATAATTTCGTTGCACAGCGTAATACATTCATCGCAGACATACACAGAAGGACCTGCAATAAGCTTACGAACATCATGCTGGCTCTTGCCGCAAAATGAACAATGAAAAATTCTTTCTTTACCCGTAGTGCCCATACAGTAAGTCTCCTCACATCAGATTATTTACTTGAAGAGTATTCACGATTGGACTGCAACCGCTGCAGCTGCACGATGCGTTAAAATTTTGTCAATGAGATGATACTCAAGCGCTCTTTCTGGACTCATAAAATTGTCACGATCCGTATCTTTTGAAATCACTTCTTCAGGTTGGCCAGTATGATGCGCCAAAATACGATTCAATCGGTTACGAATTTTAAGCGTTTCTTCGGCATGAATCGCAATATCACTGGCCTGACCTTGCACCCCGCCTAAAGGCTGGTGAATCATGACGCGCGCATTTGGTAAAGCATAACGTTTACCTTTTGCACCGCCAGCCAATAATAATGCCCCCATGCTCGCTGCTTGCCCCAGACACATGGTGCTAACATCAGGCTTGATGAATTGCATGGTGTCATAGATAGCAAGTCCAGCGGTCACAACCCCACCCGGAGAATTAATATAAAGAGAAATATCTTTATCAGGATTTTCAGACTCTAGAAACAAAAGCTGCGCAACGACCAAATTAGCCACTGCGTCATCGATTGGGCCGACAATGAAAATCACTCTATCTTTTAGCAGGCGTGAAAAAATATCGAACGACCGTTCGCCACGCGCCGTTTGCTCAACAACAATGGGTACAAGATTTGAGTTAATAATCATGGGGTGTCCTATGCCTTTACAAAAGAGTCTATCTTTAAAATACCACAACTTTGATCAGACGGCACCCATTAACCTCTTGTAATTTCACGATAAGTCAAAATTTTATCGACGACCTCAATACCTGCTAACAATTTCTCAACCAAAAGATCTTCAACCAACTGTGCACGAATCTCTTCTAGCGCTCGCGGGTTACTCTGGTACCAACGTACCACAGAAGTTGAATCTTCATAGGAAGAAGCAATTACTTCAAGACGTTGATTCACTTTATCTTCAGTAACGACGATTTCGTGCTTTTTAATCAATGCACTGACCAATAAAGCCAATGCGACATTCTTTTTAGCCGCTTCACGAAAACCTTCCATTTCACTGTCATGATGGTTATGCGAGTGGTTAGGATCGTGTTGGTGCATTTCATCATGTAAACGGTTCGCTTCACGCTCAATTAATGATTTAGGCACTTCAATTGGGTTTTGCTCGAGAATGCGCTTGAACACTTGGTTCTTTAACTTACCCTGAATCACACGATCTAATTCGCGCTGGAGATTCGTTAAAATTTCTTTACGCAGGTCAGCCACATCACCGCTCTTCACGCCCAGCAGCTTAATAAATTCAGCATCAATTTCAGGGAGTTTTGGCGCCGAAATTGAATGGAGTTTAATCGTGAATTCGGCTTGTTTTCCTGCTAATTCTTTTGCATGGTATTCTTCTGGGAATGTGACAGGAATTTTCTTTTCAGACCCTATCTCCATCCCAATCACGCCTTCTTCGAAGCCTGGAATCATACGCTTACTACCGATCACCATCGGGAAGTTTTTAGCTTCTCCGCCCGGGAAGGCTGTGCCGTCTAAAGTACCTAAAAAGTCGATTGTGGCACGGTCACCGTCTTGAGCAGTTCTGCCTTCGACAGTTTCCCAAGAAGCTTGCTGCTTACGGATTTGCTCAAGAGCATAATCAATGTCTTCATCTGTAATAGAGGCTGTCTCTTTCTCTAGGCGAGTTGAATCAAAAGCAACGTTATCTAAGTCAGGGTAGACTTCAAAGGTGGCAACATATTCGAAAGGTTGGCCAAACATCACTGAGCGGGGCTCAACAGATGGTGGCCCAGCAGGGATAATTTTTTCTTGGACAATGGCATTTTGCAAGGAGGTTTGAATCACTTCGCTAATGGCTTCTTCGCGTGCTGCATTACCATAAAGCTGCTTTACACGGTCAAGCGGTGCTTTTCCGGGGCGAAAACCATCAATTTTGGCTTTCTGGGCAAAACCAGCAATATGTTTATCATAAGCCTGGCCTAATAACTCAGCAGGCAATGTGACAGTAACGCGTCGTTCTAAGGCACCTAAAGTTTCAACTGATACTTGCATGACAATCCTCAATCATTCCCAAAAAAACGTTAATTAACACCAGGATGGGCTCATAAATTTGATTAAAATTTAGACCAAAAACTGGCTCGTCATTATAAACCAAATATCTGGGTTAAAATAGAGCAATTTTAACCAATATGGTTGTCTATGGTGCGAAAGGAGAGACTCGAACTCTCACGGGTTGCCCCGCTGGAACCTAAATCCAGTGCGTCTACCAGTTCCGCCACTTTCGCGTAGTTTGCCAGCGTTATACACTAGGCCATCTTTGCAATCAATACTTCCGGTACATCAGTAAAAACCGCGTGCACACCCCAATCAAATAATTGCGCTGCACGCGCAGGTTCATTGACCGTCCAAGCTAAGATTTTTTTCTGCGTCAATTTTACGCTTTGGAGTGTCTCAGAAGTAATATCTTCTTGACGCAAACTCAGATAATGACAGTTCAAACGCTCGAGCGTTTCTGGCCCCTCATCACACCATTGATCTAATAATAAAGCCAATGACACCTCAGAGGAAATCTGACGCATGGTTTCAAGCGCCAAAACTGAAAAACTTGAAAAAAATAAAGGAATGGGATGTCGTGATTGCCATGCGTTCACCACTTGAAATATTTTATGTGCAATTTCAACGTCGTTTCCTTGCGAAGCTTTAATTTCAATATTGGCTGCCATTTTATAATGGGAAAGTAAATTAAGAACTTCTGTAAGACGTGGAATTTTCTCATCGCGAAAAATGGGATCAAACCAACTACCCGCATCGAGCGTCGATAAATACTCATAAGCAAAATCAGAAACGTCTCCAGTCGCAAAAGTAGTGCGCTCTAAAGTGCGATCATGGAAGACAATTAATTCCCCACAAGCCGCCATCATGACATCAAATTCAACCCATCGGGCACCACTCACGTGCGCCATACGAAAAGCAGCCAGTGTATTTTCAGGCGCTAAATGTGAAGCGCCACGATGCGCAATAATCGGCGGAGAAATTTTTTCAGGCAAAATAAATTTATTTACCATGGACTAAATTCATCACGGCGTCTCCTGGCGCAGAAGCTAACACGACAGAAGCATTTAATTTCATTTGGTCGCCAATGGGCAATTCAGGACTTGCAGCCACCATAGCTTGCTTAGACATCATGACATTAGCCATAGTACCAACAGGCGTTTGATCAACAAAATGGATTTCATGGACGCTGTATTTTTGTTCAGGATACATTTGGTTCAGTTGAGCTAGTTCAGTTTTGATTTGTTGATAAATATTACTACGCAAAGCCACATACGCATCACGTTTTTCTTGTTCACTCGGCGTAAATTGAATGTCGTCGATCGTGAATGTTTGACCAGGTTTGCTAAGCGCTTTTGCGCGATCACGCAATCCCGCTAAGATTTTTTCAGGAAGTCTCGCTTGCGCTGACGCTTGAATTTTTTCTAAGCCAGATTCATCTTGTGTGCGATTAAATGCAACAATATGCCAATCTGCTTTGGTTGCAATTTTATCGAGCTTTTCCAGAATACCACTTTGAACATGTCCCATATCTTGATCACTGAGAGATAAATTAATCCCAACCGTCACAAGCGCTGCACCAGCGACAACCCATTTGTCTGCATTGAATGAAAGAGTCACTTTATCCAACAAAGGTTCGAAATTATTATCTGCAAACACAACGCCAGAACAAACAATAAATAATGCACTTGCTTTAAAAATATTTTTTAGCATGCTCTTCACACTCCAAATAAAAAATCATTGTACCCATTCAAAGAAATATTGAACAGCTACAATGTGTTAATGAATTATTTACGATAAGGAACATAAACAGGTTGCCACATATAATCGCTTAAATATTTTGCTAAGTCATCTGGCGGATCGAGCTTATTGAGCCCTGATGCAATAATTTGTTTTGCAACAGCAACGGCAACTGCGTGCGATACCGAGCGAATTTCTTTTAGCGGTGGCAATAAATTATCGCCTGAGGTAAGATGTTCTGCCGCATAATCCGCTAAAGCTTTTGCCGCTGCAATGAAAAGTATCTCAGGTGCAGATGTCGCTTTTAATGCAATCAAGGCTAAACCGAGACCCGGAAAAATATAACAATTATTCGTTTGATCGACACGACGCTCTTGACCACGATAGTGTATGTGTGGAAAAGGACTTCCCGTACCAATGATCGCCCTTCCCTCTGTCCATTCGATCAAATCTTGGGGATTAGCTTCACAGTTTGCATCAGGGTTAGAGAGTGGAAATATCGCTGGACGCGCGCAATGTTTAGCCATTTCACGCACAAGATTTTCATGAAATGCACCATGCTGGCCTGACACGCCCAATAGTATAGTTGGTTTAACATCGCGAACAAGCTTTTCAAGTGTGACATCCTGCTGAGATTGCCAAGCAGAATTTTCATTTTCATCACGCGCAAATTCTTTTTGAAAAGGTAATAAATTTTTTTGTCGTTTTAATAACAATCCTGCACGATCCACCAAATAAAAACATTGCTTAGCTTCTTGTACTGTTAACCCCATGCTAACCATTAATTGTTGCAATAAACGCGCAATACCACATCCTGCAGAACCTGCACCAAAAATAATAATACGTTGTTCTTTTAAGGGTATTTTTGTGACACGTGAAGCAGATAATAATGTGGCAGCAGCAACTGCCGCCGTACCTTGGATATCATCATTAAAACTACATAGACGATCACGATAACGATCTAACAAAGGCCCCGCATTTTCACGTGAAAAATCTTCCCATTGGAGTAGAACTTTGGGAAAACGTTTTTCGACTGCCAAAATAAATTTTTCGATAAAGCCATCATACGCCTGACCTCGAATACGTTCGTGTTGCCAACCGATATATAAAGGATCATTTTGTAACTCTGGATTATTTGTTCCGCTATCTAATAAAATCGGTAAAGTATAGCCAGGATAAACGCCAGCACAGGCAGTATATAAAGCCAATTTACCAATTGGGATTCCCATGCCTCCAGCACCTTGGTCACCCAACCCTAAAATACGTTCCCCATCTGAAACGACAATGACTTTGACACGATCAAAACGTGAGTTTTCTAATATTTTCTCAATGTGATCCTGATTAGGATAGGAAATAAAAATACCGCGCGGACGACGATAGATATGACTGTAGCGTTGACAGCCAAAACCGACCGTCGGCGTATAAACAATCGGCATAAGCGTTTCGATATGCTCGCACAATAAACTATAAAAAAGTGTTTCATTGGAATCTTGTAAATCGCGCAGATAAATATATTTTTCGACGTCGGTTTGTTTGCTTTGGCAAGCTTCCCAAGAGCGTTTACGCTGCGTAGCAAGATCAATTTGGCGAGGCGGCAAAAGTCCCCACAGATTAAAAAGGTCGCGCTCCTCTGCTGAGAAAGCCATGCCTTTATTCAACAAAGGATTCATCATAAGCGCATAATCAGTCAGTTTGACTGTTATCGTATGCCGCTTTTGCTCATCTATTTCATGTTCGTAGTCCATCTCCCTATTCTATACCTCTCACAGAGAGTGGTATAGAATAGGCCGCCTCTATTCTTGTCATCCCGCGCATGCTTTTAGCGCGGGACCCTGCGACTCAAGGTTAAGGCGCTAGGTTCCGCGCTAGAAACTGCGCGGAATGACAAGTATGAGTGAGGATACCAATAATGATACCTTTTCCGGGGTCTACCCCAACAAAGCCAGGCGAACGACAAACTTGGTCGACGCTATACGGTGCGGCTGTAGGGCTGGCCATTGCTTCAGTGGCAAAAACACAGCCTGTTTGTGTCATTACGCCTGACACCTTAACAGCGAGCCGTCTCGAGGATGAATTAAACTTTTTCACGAAGGATGACGCAATCTCCATTCTTCATTTACCAGATTGGGAAACTCTCCCCTACGATCGATTTTCTCCTCACCAAGATATTATTTCTGGACGATTAGAAGCGTTTCACTATCTACCCAAAATGCAACAGGGCGCTATTATCACTCCGATCTCTACCTGGATGCATCGCGTACCTCCCATCCAATATCTTGAACAATATACTTTTTTACTCACCCTTGGCGATAAGCTCAATCTTGATGCCACGCGATTACGTCTCGAAAAGAGCGGCTACCATTGTGTTAGCCAAGTCAGAGAACATGGTGAATTTGCGATTCGCGGCTCTATTATTGATTTATTCCCAATGGGAAGCTCACTCCCTTATCGCATCGATTTGTTTGACGATGAAGTCGATTCAATTCGAACTTTTTCACCTGACACACAACGCTCTCTCGATAAAATTGAACGCATTCGTTTATTGCCAGCACGTGAATTTCCTTTTAACGAACAATCCATCGAATTTTTTCGCCAACAATGGCGCGCACAGTTCAGTGGGAATCCTTTAAACTGCCCCCTCTATCAAGATGTGACCGAGGGAATTTGCTCTGCAGGGTTAGAATATTATTTGCCATTATTCTTTGAAAAAACCGCCCTGCTTTCAGAATATCTTCCAAATAATATTTTACTGATTCACGTAGGCGACACGCACGCAAGTGCTGAACATTTTTGGAAAGATATCGGTGAGCGTTACGACATACATGCGAACGATATTTCTCGACCACTATTATCACCTGAGCAAATGTTTGTGCCTGTCCCTGAAGTTTTTCAAGTGATGCGAGAATATCCTGCGGTACAAGTCTCCAATGCTCTTAAAAACCCTTTCCCTGATCTTTCAATTGAACCAAAAGCAGAAAGCCCATTTCACAAATTACAAAAATTTATGGCCGAGTGGGATGGGCGTATTTTATTTTCCGCTGAAACGAGTGGCCGCAGAGAAATTTTACGTACACAATTAGCCTCCCTTTCTGTTTATCCAGAAAATATTTCATCCTGGCAAAATTTTTTAATCGATTCACATCGTATTGGTTTAATCGTGGGATCACTGGAGCAAGGATTCTGTTTATCAGACCCAAACATTGCATTGATTGCTGAAGCGCAATTATCTGGTGAGCGCATCATGCAGCGACGACGTCGCAAAGAAACACCACAAGACACAGATGCCATTATTCGAAATTTAGCAGAATTACAAATAGGCTCACCGGTTGTACATATTGATCATGGTGTTGGTCGTTATCTCGGCTTACAAACCTTAGAAATTGGTGGCAAATCTGGAGAGTTTTTACAACTTGAATATGCAGATGATGATCGACTCTATGTTCCTGTTGCCTCACTTCATTTAGTCAGTCGTTATAGTGGAATGGATCCAGATCATGCGCCACTCAATAAATTAGGCACAGGACATTGGCAACGTGCGCGCAAAAAAGCACTCGAAGATATGCGCGATGTGGCAGCAGAATTATTAGATATTTATGCGAAACGTGCGGCGAGCAAAGGATTTGTTAACCAAGCTCTAGAACAAGATTATGCTACTTTTGCTGCAGGATTTCCTTTTGAAGAAACGCCTGATCAACAAAAAGCAATTGATGAAGTTATTAAGGATATGCAATCTCCCCACCCCATGGATCGTCTTGTGTGTGGCGATGTGGGATTTGGTAAAACAGAAGTTGCGATGCGCGCAGCGTTTATTGCAGTACAAAGCGGTAAACAAGTCGCTGTATTAGTTCCAACGACTTTACTCGCGAATCAACATTATCAAAATTTCATTGATCGATTTGCTGATTGGCCGTTTCGTATCGAAGTACTTTCACGTTTCAAAACATCAAACGAACAAACTAAAATGCTTGGCCAACTGGAACAAGGAAAGATTGATATTATTATTGGCACACATCGTTTATTACAAAAAAATATCCGCTTTCAAAATCTAGGCTTAGTTGTCATCGACGAAGAACATCGATTTGGTGTTCATCAAAAAGAACATTTAAAAATGTTACGTCTCAACGTTGATATTTTAGCACTGACTGCAACACCTATTCCGCGCACGTTGAATATGGCTTTTGCAGGCATTCGAGATTTATCTATCATTGCGACACCACCGCAACGACGTTTATCTGTGAAAACATTCGTTCAAGAATATCAAGCCAACGTTATTCAAGAAGCCATCCTGCGTGAAATTTTACGCGGCGGACAAGTCTACTTTTTACATAACGATGTCTCCACCATCGATCGCATGGCACGCGAACTCGAACAACTCGTACCAGAAGCACGCGTGAGCATTGCGCACGGTCAAATGCGCGAACGTGAATTAGAAAAAATTATGTCGGATTTTTACCATCGACGCTTTAATGTTTTAGTGTGTAGCACCATTATTGAGAGTGGCATTGACGTACCCTCAGCAAACACTATCGTAATCAATCGTGCAGATAAGTTGGGTCTTGCGCAATTACATCAATTACGAGGTCGCGTGGGACGCTCACATCATCAAGCTTATGCTTGGTTACTTGTTCCCTCTTTCAAAACTATTACATCCGATGCAAACAAACGATTAGATGCCATTACGTCACTTGAAGATTTAGGCGCAGGCTTCACACTTGCTACACATGATCTTGAAATTCGTGGCGCCGGCGAATTGCTGGGTGATGAACAAAGCGGTAATATGCAAGCCATTGGATTTACGCTTTATATGGACATGCTCACGCGTGCTGTTAATGCATTACGCGAAGGGAAAGATATCCAAGAAGAATATACTTATCCGCACGGTGCTGAAATAGAACTTAATCTCTCTGCTCTCATTCCCGAACCCTATCTTTCAGATGTGCAATTACGTTTACAATTTTATCGTCGCATTGCGACAACTAAAACGTCTAGTGAATTAGATGAAATTCAAGTTGAAATGATAGATCGATTTGGTTTGCTGCCACCGCCAGCAAAAACTCTTTTCGCCCAAAGTTTAATACGACAAAAAGCGGAATCTTTAGGCATCGCTCGCATCGAAGCTTCTGCCAGCGGCGGAAAAATCACTTTCACCGAAAAACCTTTAGTAGAGCCGCTTCGTATCATTCAACTCATTCAACAACGCCACTCACCATTTCGTTTTGATGGCCCAGAATGTTTACGCTTCACATTAGAGCAACACGAACCTAACCAACGCATCCAATTAATCGAAAAAATTATTGAAACTTTAGGTGAACCATGTCAAACAAACTCGCTTCACTAATTTTGCTCATCACTTTAGGATTGATTTGGGGAACCGGATACTCCATCGCACGTTTTGCCATGACACATGGTGTCACTCCTTTAGGCTACAGTTTTTGGCAATCGATTGGCCCTGCCATATTACTCAGTTTAATTGTTTTGTTTTACAAAAAAAATACTCGAGCCGGACGTATTCAACAAACACCTTATTTATATTATTTTATCTGCGGCTTAACAGGAATTGCGATTCCTAACTCAGTGATGTATTTTGCAGCGCCTCATTTACCCGCAGGATTATTAGCTGTGGTTGTCAACACCGTTCCGATCATGTCTTATGTTTTGGCATTATTTGCACGCGTCGAAAAATTTAACGTATTACGTCTCGCAGCTATTATATTAGCGATGTGTGGATTATTACTTATTTTATTACCTGGCAACGCCTTACCTACATTGAACAAAATTCCTTGGATTATTGTTGTATTAATCACACCTCTTTCTTTTGCATTTTGCGCTGTATATGTCGCGCGTTTTCGACCTAAACATAGTGATTCAATCTCATTATCCGCGGGTACGCTCATGACATCGAGCATTATTTTATTTCCTTTTATTTTGTTCACTGAGAGTTTTTATATGCTGCACTGGCCGCTAGCAACACCAGATCTTGTCATTTTGCTAGAAATCATTTTATCGAGCATCGGTTACGTTCTATTTTTCCAATTGATTAAAATCGCTGGTCCCGTATATTACAGCTTGGTTGACACAACTGTTGCATTAACTGGGTTAACGTGGGGTTATTTTTTATTCCATGAAAAATTAACACCATGGATTACCCTTGGTGTGATCTTCATTTTGCTAGCATTATTCTTGGTGACTCAACAACAACGCACCGTCAAAAAGATCAACTTAGCCGCCTAATCTTTCTAAAATTTTTTAAACAGACGTAGAAGTAGGGGCACTTGATTCCGCTTGTCTTTTCATCGCAGAAAGATGAGCCTGGTTATAGTAAAACAAAGACATATAAACAGGATAGCCAGAGATTAAGCTCGCACCGATTGACACTTTGGATGGGTTTAATAAATAATTTTCTTTAGATTTTAATTCTACATTTCTTGTCACAACAGGATTTATTTTAGTTACGCAAAACATACTCATAATCGATTGCATAGAGTGTATTCCATTTGCAGTATCAAAGGGTGATTTCTCAATCTGACTCAACCACCAATTTGTCTGGCACAAATCTGTACCTGCAAGTACTACTTTATCCAATAATGTATTTAATTCTGTTAACCTTATCATCCACATAAAAATACGATGAAAGTCTTTTTGATTCCAATTTTGTTCTTGATTTTCTTGCAGTAGAATTGAGATTAAAGTCAATAAATCACCCAACTTTGGATGTGTCATGATTGTATTAAAAACTTCACGACCTACCGTTTCAATGTGGCTCAAATAAATATATTCTTCACTGTCTGAATTTTTTGATTCAGCGCTAGCCTCATCGTGACCTTCCATTCCGAGCATTTCTAGGTCAAACAATTTTTGCAAGATTTGTAATAAATCCTGATTAACTACATCAAACTCATTTTTAATATTATTAAATACTTGCTGAGAATGCTTTCCACATTTTGCTTTATCATCTAGAAGCTGCTTTTGTAAAATAAAATATAATTGATGAAGCTCGCTGACAGAAAGTAGCACATCGTCTTTTTTCTTGTGCAAAGTTTTATTATAAAGATAAAGAAGCGACTGAACATGGGCATCTTGTTTGCGCCTATTAAAATACCCTTGTTTTTCAGGAAAGAATTGCTCAAGCTGCTCGTGGAGAAATAAATAAGTGATCTTGACGACAATCTCAGACATCTTCACACAACTCCTTAGTAAACGTTCCCACCCCTTCTTACACTTAAGACCTTCTTGTTATTGATAATGCATGAGCTTTCTTAAGAAAATCTTAAGAAATGTCTATTCAGAGCGGGAAAGTAAATCTTTCTTCTTGAGGGCTGCAAGCTTTTCTGCAATTTGTATCTCTAGACCGCGGTTGACTGGCTTGTAATAGACTCGCTTCTCTAACCCTTCAGGAAAATAATTTTCGCCGACGGCATAAGCATCAGGCTCATCATGTGCGTAACGATACCCCTTGGAGTAACCTAGTTCTTTCATTAGTTTTGTGGGTGCATTGCGAATATGCATGGGCACTTCGAGAGAACCTAATTCTTTAACATCTCGCATCGCTGCATTAAAGGCTACGTAAGTTGCATTACTTTTAGCTGCAATTGCCATATAAATCACAGCTTGAGCTAAGGCAAGCTCACCCTCAGGACTGCCAAGCCGCTCATAGACTTCACAAGCATTGAGAGCTAACTCCAAAGCACGCGGATCTGCATTACCGATATCTTCGCTTGCCATTCGAATGATACGACGACCAAGATAACGTGGATCACAACCGCCATCAATCATACGACAAAACCAATACAAAGCTGCATCAGGCGCAGTACCACGCACAGCTTTATGAAGCGCCGAAATTTGATCATAAAATGCTTCGCCTTGATGATCAAATCGTCTAAGATTTTGTTGAATGACTTCAGCTAATAATTCTTTTGTGACAGTAAGCTGCCCGTCAATGGCTTCAGCAAAGTCTGCCAATATCTCAAGTAAATTTAATAGTTGACGCGCATCACCATCCGCTGCTTTGAGTAAAATTGTTTGCAATGCCTCGGGGAAATGCAGCTTCAGTTGGCCCAAACCGTTTTCTTTGTCAGTCAGCGCACGATGCAAAACGGCAGACAATTCATCTTCACTGAGCGGTTTCAAGACGTAAACACGAGCACGTGACAATAAAGCGTTATTTAACTCAAAAGAAGGATTTTCAGTAGTAGCACCAATCAATGTAAAAACACCTTCTTCAACGAAAGGTAAAAATGCATCTTGTTGCGCTTTATTAAAGCGATGAATTTCATCGACAAATAATATAGTCGAACGCCCTTCAGATTGTTGCAATAATTTTGCAGCTGTCACGACTTCACGAATTTCTTTGACACCCGAGAATATCGCAGACATCCTCACAAAATTTGCTTGTGCGCGTTCAGCCAACAACTGCGCTAGCGTTGTTTTTCCGGTGCCTGGTGGGCCCCAGAAAATCATTGAGTGCAAAGTTCCCTGCATAATGGCTTTATAAAGAGGCTTACCGACACCCAATAAATGCGTTTGACCAAAAAATTGCTCGAGTAAAACTGGACGCAAACGCGCAGCTAAGGGTTGAAATTCATTTTTCTGTTTCATGGATCACATCTGTTTTAGGCGGCACTTTAATATTAAATATACTGAGAGACAAAGCAGGGTTTGTTTTAACATGAGAAAATTCTACAGTTGTGACTTGATCAAGCGAGTCACGCAATTGCATTGCTAGCAAAGTATTTTTTACAAATCCCAGATGGATGCTTGAAAAAAATCCGCTGTGATCTTTTGGTATCAATAAAAACCATTCTTGACCAGGTATTTTATGTTGATCAAATTGAACATCAAAATTTTTGCTGGACGTGATATCCGCTCGCGTAAACAAAAGTGCCGGTGCTTCACCAATGTTGAGATTCAATTTTTTAATCGTCAATTGCTGTAAATCGGGCTCATAAATAAATATTTTATCTTGGTTTGCAATAATGAGCTCAGCATCAGGATGTGTTATCTCCCAACGCAATTTACCAGGACGTTGCAGAGAAAAAACGCCATGCGATTTTGAAATGGATCTTCCGCGATTATCCATCACCGTCTGAGTAAAATCAGCTCGCAACGTATGGATCGATTGCAAGAGTTGATCTAAACGTGCAGCCGGTGTTTCTGCATGGGCATTAAACATCCATAGAAAACTTATTATTAAAACTATCTTATAAATTAAGCGCATACTTTTCTCACAAAATATTTTACCAGACACTGATTCTGTCTTGTTGTTCAAGGCAAGTAAAGCGCAGCGAGGAGGAGCCGAGCGAGCCATTGCCTAGAACAACAAGACAGAATCAGAAAAACACCGCATTAAACAGAAACCGGTGGCGGCGCCAATACTTCTCTCGTCCCATTCGAATCCATCGTACTCACCACACCTGCAGCTTCCATATCTTCCATGATGCGTGCTGCGCGATTATATCCAATTTTAAGACGACGCTGCACAAGTGAAATAGAAGCACGACGCGATTCTGTCACAATCTTTAAAGCTTGATCATACAGCGGATCTGATTCTCCACCACTTTCTCCACCTATACCAGTTTCTGTTTCCGTGCTGGTGACTTCTTCGAGATACTCAGGTTTGCCATAAGTTTGCCAAGTGGCAACTACACGATGCACTTCTTCATCAGCCACGAATGCACCATGTACACGCACAGGCACCCCAGTACCCGGTGGCATATATAACATGTCACCATTGCCGAGTAATTGCTCAGCACCTTGTTGATCTAAAATAGTGCGTGAATCAATACGCGATGAAACTTGAAATGCAATGCGCGTAGGAATATTCGCTTTAATTAAACCGGTAATCACATCGACAGAAGGACGCTGAGTCGCGAGAATTAAATGAATCCCAGCTGCACGTGCTTTTTGCGCAATACGCGCAATGAGATCTTCAACTTTTTTACCAACAACCATCATCATATCGGCTAATTCATCGGCCACAACAACAATAGTAGGTAAAGCTTCTAGGTGTTCAGGATGATTTCCACTAGCAGTTAACCATTCTGGCGCCGGAATTGGTTTACCTTGCTTGCTAGCATCACTGACTTTGACATTGTAGCCAGCTAAATTTCTGACGCCTAATGCAGCCATTAAACGATATCGTCGATCCATTTCAGCAACACACCATCGCAAAGCATTGGCTGCATCTTTCATATCGGTGATGACTGGTGTTAGTAAATGTGGAATACCTTCGTACACAGAGAGTTCAAGCATTTTTGGATCGATTAAAATTAAACGCAATTGCTCAGGCGTGGCTTTAAACAACATGCTTAATAACATAGCGTTGATGCTAACAGATTTACCTGAACCTGTTGTCCCTGCGACTAAAAGATGCGGCATTTTTGAAAGATCAACCACTACAGGAAAACCTGCAATATCTTTCCCTAAAACGAGACTGACCGGCGAGCGTGATTGCACATAACGCGGACATTCGAGAATGTCGCGCAAACCGACAACTTCACGATGTTGATTTGGCAATTCAAGACCAATGACTGACTTTCCTGGAATCACTTCAACGACACGCACACTCGTTGCACTGAGTGAACGCGCAATATCTTTTGCTAATCCCGTAATTTTGCTAACTTTAATCCCAGGCGCGAGATCTAATTCAAATCGCGTGATAATAGGCCCAGGATGCACAGCAACGACTTTCACTTCGACGCCGAAATCCAGTAAGCGTTGTTCGACTAAATGCGATAGCTCTTCGAAACTCACATCTGAAAATGCTTTATCAGAAGAAGGTGGCGCCGGATTGAGCAACGAAAGTGGCGGCAACATTCCATGAGATAATTGCATTGGTGCAGCAATTTTTTTATGAGATGAGTAATCCGGTTTCACAACACGCGGTTTTTCAATACGCTCGGGTTGCGGTGGTTTAATCACCTGCACTGGAGCTTGTGGTTTTTGCGGCGTTAAACGCGGCTCAATTCTCCGCGTTACTGCTTCATCAGGCTGAGATGTTTTGCGCCAGGATTTTTCTTTGAGTTTCTGAAGAGAAGTTCGCAAAAAAGTGAGTGTGCGAACAAATAACTTTAAAGTGTGCATACCCACAAGATCTGAGACTGCCAACCACGATACACCCGTCAATAATGTAAATCCAGACAAAAAAGTCGCGCTTAATAAAACTACGCTGCCGACGGTATTAAAAACATGTTTCAGAGAGTGCGCAATAATTTCGCCAAGCAATCCACCAATCGTCGCGGGCAACCAAGTCGGTGAATATGGAAATGAAATCGACAACAAACCGCAACTGCTTAAAATAATAAAAAGAAAACCGGTGAGCTTCAGTGTGACCGAACCAGAATGAAGTGCTGTTTGTTGCTTTTTTTCCTTTAACGCTAACCAAGCCACGAAGACAAGCAGCAAAGGTAACAACCAAGCAATGCATCCCGCTAGCAACAATAAAATATCAGCTAAAAATGCACCGACTCGACCGCCCCAATTCAAAACAACACGGTGATCACTCCCTGTGCCAAGCCAGCCTGGATCTCCTTTATGCCAAGTACTTAGTGATATCAATAAAAACAAAGCGATTGCGACAGAAAGAATAAAGATCCCTTCTCGCAGACGATGGCTCATTTGTAGACCAATCAATGGTTGATCTTGGCGGTTCTGCCGTACTTGTTTCAAGAGTATTGCTCCACCTTTTGACTTTACGTACTATACCACCCTTACTCTTTGACGAACATGCGGAAAAACGAGGAGAGGTAACAGTGGACACCAAACATCGACAGCTTATTATTTTAGGCTCTGGCCCCGCTGGTTGGACAGCAGCCGTTTACGCAGCTCGCGCAAACTTAAAACCCGCCGTCATTACAGGCATGGAACCGGGTGGTCAGCTCATGACAACCACTGATGTTGAAAATTGGCCAGGCGATGCGGAAGGCTTGCAAGGTCCAGGCTTGATGGAGCGCATGCAAAAACATGCTGAACATTTCCAAACAGAGACCATTTTTGAGCATATTGAATCCGTCGATTTCAGTCAACGCCCCTTTATTTTAAAGGGTAAAGAAACCTGGTCCTGCGATGCTTTAATCATCGCGACAGGTGCTAGCGCTAAATATCTCGGGTTGCCCTCAGAAAAAGCCTTTATGGGAAAAGGTGTTTCAGCTTGTGCAACTTGCGACGGTTTTTTCTATCGCGGACAACGCGTCGCTGTCGTGGGTGGTGGCAATACCGCCGTCGAAGAAGCGCTTTATTTATCGAATATTGCTTCGCATGTCACTGTGATTCATCGTCGCGATCAATTTCGCTCTGAAAAAATTCTGACTGATCGTCTCATGAAAAAAACCGCTGAAAATGTTTCCATTGAATGGGATGCAGAAACCCAAGAAATTTTAGGAGATCATTCAGGCGTCACTGGCATTCAAATTAAAAACAAAAAAACGAATGAAACAAAAATCATCGCAGTCAAAGGCGCTTTCATCGCCATTGGTCACACCCCAAATACCAGTATTTTTAACGGCCAGCTCGACATGCAAAATGGTTACATCACCGTTAAAAGCGGCTCAACAGGTGGCGCTACTGCGACCAGTGTACCTGGCGTATTTGCCGCAGGTGATGTTGCAGATCCTATTTACCGCCAAGCTGTCACTTCTGCAGGCTCAGGCTGCATGGCTGCGCTCGATGCAGAAAAATATTTGGAAAGTGTGAAGCATTAGATAACCGATAACTAGGGCCAGGCTTTATTCAGCCGATCGGCCCTAAGTCATTTAGGGTTAGGTGAGCCAACGAGTAATTATCCTTGGAATTTACCGTATTATGCCTTTCTTCATTGGCGACGCTCTTCGTGTTTCTGACTCAACACATTCCAGCGATACATCATAATAAAAAAACCAATGACCATTCCTAGCATTTCACCAATGAAAAATCCCGGGACGCCATAATGAAATACAAAAGCTAAGACATAGCTTAATGGTATACCAATTAACCAAATCGTTAACAGTGCCATCACCATTGAAAAACGCGTATCGAATAAGCCACGCAACATACCGATGTAAAGATTTCGTAGGCTATCAAAGATTTGCATAAATGCAACAATCATAAAGATGATATTAGTAAGGTGTAGCGTCGCTGCATTAGCTGGATTATTTATATCCATATAAAACGCAGCTAAATTTTGTGGGAAGAAAAATAAGACAAATGCAGCAACTATACTGATAGATAAAACAACCGTAACACTCGCATGACTTAATTTTTTTATTTCATGAAACTGTTTCGCTCCACAAGCATGCCCAAGTAAAATACCGCTGGCTTGAGAGAGAGAAAAGATTGGAATAACAATCAAAAAATAATATTGACTCTGAATTTGATAAGCGGCAAGTGCTGTTGTACCAAGCCAACCAATCATAATGCCGCCGACAAATAATGACAACAATTCTCCACCCATTTGAACGCAAATCGGCCAGCCGATGCTAAACATTTTTACGAAATGTTCTAAATGTTGGTGAACACGATACTTAAATAATTCAAAATGTTTAAACGCCTGATGAAAACAAAAGAATAACGTTGTAAATATAAAAAAGAATGAATACTGCGCTGCTGTCGCATATCCCAAGCCTGCAACACCTAATTTCGGGAACCCAAATTTACCAAAAATGAGCATATAGGCAGTCATTAACAAAATGACAACACTTATAAAGCTTGTTGACATCATTAAAAATTTTTTACGAATACCATAACCAAATTGTTGATTGCACGTTGAGAGAAAACCAGGAATTACTGCCCACGCAAAAGCGTTAAAATAGGTTTGAACAATGCTTGCTATTTCTTTAGATTGGCCAAAGTAAATAAGCATTGAACCAACATGCTTAAATAAAAGAATGATCGGGATACCCATCAATAAGCCGAGTGTCCAACCTTGCTGCACGAAATTACCAATCGTAAAATATTCTTTCGCACCATAAGCATGGCCTATCAGTACGCTGAGAGAAAATAATACCGACATCCCTGTGACCATGATTGAAATTTGTGTTGTAAAAATAAGAGCGCTCGCTGAAAGCACTTCGTGCCCTAACTGCGCCAGCATTGACATACACAAAAATCCACTGACAACATTGATCAGTTGGCTTGCTGACATCGGCGCAGCTAAGGAAAATATTTTTTTACTCGTCTCAAGTAAGCTGGTTTGTCTAATAGAGCGATCTTCCATAGCGCTTCGATTAACTCCTGATTTAAATAACAACTTAGATAGTTGCTTTCATCACAATTGTGGACGCTTTTCTTCATGGACTACTTGATCCTCTGTCGAATGCGGGTTAACAAATAAACTAGGACGAGGTGAGCCAAAATAGAAATCAATTCTACGGCTACATGGATTTTTCATCAATAAGCTTCTTGTCAAAGATGCATCAGGATTTTTATTCAGCGCACGCGCAACTTCATCACCTTCAGCAACAAAGATCTCTTTTGTTACATGAGTATTTTCCCAATGTTGGATCACTTGACGTGCCAGATCGAATAAACGTGCCATATTGATTAATCCAATTTCAAGCCCTGTCTCGTTGGCAATCGCT
>JANRLY010000053.1:0-19194 GCA_033762075.1 Gammaproteobacteria bacterium | reverse complement strand
CACTGGTTTTTTTAATAGCAAATCCAGGTAAATTTAGGATATTATCCTTGCGGGGCATCTTTAATCTCCTTTCCCTCATCCAATCAATGAGTAAGGTAATCTAATTTTGATTAAAGTGCCCCCTTATGTGGGGAAGAGCCAGAAATCACCCTGAAGGCTCTCAAATTATCGTGTAACGTTTTTGTAACACTCAAACGCTCTGCAGCCCTTAAAAGATGATCGCTGCTCAGGTGCGCGTAACGTAAAACCATATCAAAACTTGTCCATCCACCAAGTTGTTGTAGCTCTTGTAAAGATGTTCCGCTTTGTACGTGCCAGCTTTTTCCCAAGTATGATGCAAATCAAGCCAGCGAAAATTTTCAATCTGCCTCTTTAGAAGGGGAAGAGTTTATTCGAAAAGTTGGTGAAGATTTAGAGGACAGACTGAATAAAGCTAATTAGCAAGGGCAGGGTGTGCGGAAAGATGCAATCGTGAATAAGTTTCATTAAAAAAGTTTTTGATGTTTTCTGGAAATTATAAACCCATGCCTAAATTCATTAAAGCAGGTAAGACCACTCCGTTCTAATTTACAAGTGAATCCTTTGAGTTGCCATGTTTCACTATATCCCAATATAGGTAGTGATTCATCCATTACGCTATCACTAATACATATTCGATACCCATTCATTTGTTTATTATCAATCTCAAAACCCTGTCCCCAATCAAATTCACAATCTCTAGGTTTAGGCGGTATACTGCGCTTATCCAAATCCATTATGTCGCATCGCAATGATATAGAAGATGCTTCCGAATACAGCTGACAAAAAATATTACTGCTTGGTGTTCTAAAACCATTTGGTTCACCGTGCGCATTTGCAACACTCATGTGCAAGTATAGAAAAAACCCCAACAAAATATTAATCTTCATGTCTTTTATAAAATAAAACATATATACCTGACTAAACTAAGACTCTTTAATATTATACCGGATAAATATGGACTTTTATCCATTATCGAAATGCGCAGCAATACGTCCACTATTAATCTTCTGTCGAGTTGTCTAATGTGTAACATTTAAACTGCCCATGGCCAATCCCATCAATCTGCTCCAGGAGCAATCTTATTCTTTCGTTGACCGCTTAATTACTTTTGCAGTTCTATATTTGATTTAAATTTATTAAATAATCTATCACGCGTGCTTTTATGAAATTCATGCGGTGCAAATTCACTCGCCACCTTGTCATACAATGATGCGGCATATGATGCTTTGTCATGCAACATCTTTTTATTTTGATCATTTGCATTCACCCATTCTTCTAAAATTGAAACAGCGATATTTTTTAACAACACATTTTTCGCAGAAATTTCTTTTAAACACACACCATATGTGCCATCGAGAATATAAGGCCAATGTTCAACCATTATTTTTTCAATTTCAGTAATTAATACATTCCGATTCATATCAAAGCAATTTTGAAATACGGAATGAGCGATCTCTATTTCTGAAATTGCTTGACACAATTCATTAAAGAAATCATTTTTCATTTTTGAAGCAACTTCGACAAAATTTCCATCTAAATAATATTTATTTGCTTTTATTGCAAACTGAATGAGAGAAGGATGATAATAGAAAACATTCTCTTCAATTTCACTGTCGCCAAAAATATCTGTATGAAAAATAGATTTTATCGTTATCGTGTGTGAATGCTTTGGGATACAGGAATTGTCAATGAACGCTTTTAATTGCTCTAATGATATATTTGTGCACGCGGCAAGCTGTTCTACCGTGAGATAATGATTTTTAATATAACCTGACATGATGGGTTCCTCGCTTTGTTTTCAACATGATTTATTGTATGGTATGCATCTGGACTTATGTTTAAATGGATATCGAAATATGGTTGCCATGGCATGTTTAAAAAAGATATAGCATATATTGCTGATTTAATTGGTGATCCTGCCCGTTCCGCCATCCTAATTGCCCTGTTAGAAGGCAGGGCTTTAACAGCGGGTGAACTGGCCAGGCAAGCCAATATTTCTCCGCAAACAGCGAGTAGTCATTTGAATAAATTAATAGAAGGTGGCTTAATATGCGTTCAGGCACAAGGACGTCATCGTTATTATCAGTTAGCAAATACAGAGGTCGTCCATGCGCTCGAAGCCTTGGCGCTGCTGATTCCGAAACCTCTTTTTACCATACCTAAGCCTGTTGCAGATATCCAGTATGCACGAAGCTGTTACGATCATTTAGCAGGAAGAGTAGGGGTTTTGATTACCCAGGGATTATTAAATCAAAAATACTTAAAATTGGATGAACGAGGATACCGGTTGACTCCGCTCGGTGAAAATTTTTTTTCAACACTTGGTATAGATACTAAGGGTTTAAAAAACAAGCGTCGACGATTTGCGTATCCCTGTTTAGATTGGAGTGAAAGAGTGCATCATCTGGCTGGATCATTAGGAGCATCTTTGTTAAATGTTTTATTAAAAAAACGCTGGTTTTTGCGAACAAAACAAGGAAGAACTCTTCATTTAACACCGCAAGGTAAGTCTCAACTAGTCAGCTTGCTTAAAATTGATTTATAAGGATCAGACGCAAAGGGTCAAGTATGTTCTTGATGCAATTTTCTGCTTAGACGCTGCTTCCGCTGAATTTTTAATTTAGAAAGGTGCATCAAGAACATGCTTGACTCCTTAATGTGTCGAGCATGCTAACATTTGCCTTGTCACATTTTTGTCACATACTGTATAAGTTTTTCCTTATGGTTCAGTAGGATTAGGTAGGGGTGACATTATGCTAAAACATTGTAACTTGTTGATTTAAAGTTAAATATTAAGGTGTCGGATGTCTTCGTAATCAGTAGGTCAGAGGTTCGATTCCTCTTGTCGGCATTAGTAGAAACAAAGGCAAGCAAAGTGAATAGACTAAAAGTTCAAAATAACTTCGATTCCTATCTGCTAAGACAAGTGAATTTAAGCGATATATCGAACTTAGTGAATGTAGTTTCAAATAACTTAACTCATTTGTGTAAATGGTTACCCTGGGTGGGGGATGTCTATAATGCAAGTGATGCAAAAAATTTTATAATTCAATCTTGTGAGAAATTTAACAATGCTGCTGGTGCAGATTATGCTGTTATAGCGAGTGACGCAATAATAGGTATAGTTGGCATACATTCCATTAACTGGGACGACAGACTTGCTAGCATCGGTTTCTGGATGAGCTCATCTTATTGTGGAAAGGGGATTGCTACCTCGGCAGTTAGGAAGCTGTTCGCCTATCTTTTTGATGATCTTTTGCTTCAAAAAATCGTATTAACGGTAGCTGAGGATAATACTGCAAGCAGTAAAGTTGCTAAAAAATTAGGGATGGAAAGTGATGGACTCTTGATTAAGCCTGAGCTTTTACATGGCAAATATATTAATCATGTTGCTTATAGACTTGAAAATTGGGTGAGAAAATAATTTTCTTCAGTGAATATTCTGTTTCAGGGTATGCATATGTATGAATTAATATTCCATTTTCTACAGGTGAGCGAGAGAGCATTGCTATATTATTATTTAATAAAGCTCCTGTTGAGTTATGTTTTGCTTCAGCTGCTAAGCCTGCAGCAACGTTACTATTATTTTTTAAAAACATACGTAGTATAGGGCGTATCATATATTGCTTATTCGGTGAAAAATGAAAGGCAGCTATAGGATGAGTTTGAGTATTTTGATTGCTGATAACATCAGCAAGAACATGCCTTGCCGTTAAAAATATGCCATTTGTAGTAATATAAAATGCTGTACCAACAAGCTGCGATTGATCTTTGTTGAGTTGCTTTAAAATCGGAAAAATTACTTCCAATAGGATCACAAAGATAGCCATCTAAATTGGCTGATCTAAATTTATTTACTACCATTTTGATCTTCCATACAAGACCCTCTTCCAAGCATCGTATGGTAATCTTTAAGCCGCATCTTTATGCTCGTGAATCTCCACATCAAAATGAAAACCATTTTTGTGAAGATCATCTTGAATGGCAAGGCGGATAAATTGCTTAGGGGAGTAGCCTAGTTTAGTGGCAAATTCAGCAGCAGCTTTTGTGCTGACGATACGACGGCCACGTTCGATATCGCAAAGATATTGGCGAGAGACTCGGAGTAATTTTGCAAATTCGGCTTGACTCATTTCTTCAGATTCGCGAATCGACCAGAGTAGGTTGCCGAGTGTCATTTTTTTCCCGGTTAAACTCTCAAGAAACGCCTTGCTTTTGTCACTCATGCGTGTTGATTTTTTAGTACTCATGTTTGTTTACCTCGGTGACTTCAATAAAATGTACTGTTCCACTCGTGCCGATCTCATAAATTGCGCGATAAGCTTTATTCAATCGTATTGAACGTTGACCTTTGCGCTTTCCTTTCAAAGGCTCATCATGAAATCCGGGTCGTTTGCGCATCTCAATAATTCCTTCATTTTTTATGCCATCAATCCAAGCTTGTAGTTTGAAGGCAATGTGTATTGGTATCGTTTTTAAATCTTTTTCCGTTTGTTTAGAAAGCTTAACTTCATGTATATCCATTTCGCCACCATGTTCACTTTAAAAGTGTACAGCAATTTAATGTTAATTGGAATAACTATTTGCCTTGAAGATCTCGATCTGTTAGCTTTCTTCGCTGTTACATATTTGTCACATACTGCATAAGTTTTTCCTTATCGTTCAGTAGGATTAGGTAGTATGATACCATGCTGAAACGTCGTAACATGTTGATTTAAAGTTAAATATTAAAGTGCCGGGCGCCTTCGTAATCAGTAGGTCCCGCGTTCGATTCACGGCGTCGGCATAGTAAAATCAAAGAGTTCCAGGTTTTCAGTTACAGTTGAATGTAACAATTTCATGTAGAAGCAAATGTAGAAACTATTAAAAGGAAATTTAGTGTATGACATTATCACACGAAGCACAGCGACAGATATCACAATTAAAAACTCATTTTATCAACGCATCAGAAAAACGCTTGGAAAATCCATCTGACTTTGACGCAATCGTGATGCACTTTCGTGAACTAGAATTGGGAACTAGGTCAATGCAAACGTTTATCAATTCTTATGTGGACGTAAAAGATAAAGGTGAGCTCGTGGATCGCATGATTGAATTGCAAAAGTTTCTGGATGAGGTGAATTCGCTGAAAGATTGTGATGAGCTGCAAGTTATTCGTAACCAGCTTTTGGAAAAAGAAAGCAGAATTACTGAGCTGCGTCTCGACCTTAAATCAATCGGAAAATTGCCTATGATGAATTGCTTTTTTAGGCCTGAGTTAATTTATACGCCTACCTATTCAATAAAATTCTCAGACGGAGATGTTATTAGCTGTCATTCTTTTGATGATGTAATGAAGCGTCAAGCTATTAGAGCAGAATTCGACCGCAAGATGGAAATGCTTGCCTCTGAATATAGACCCGCTTCTGGAATGTAAAGAAACGTTTTTAGCAAGACCTCTCTGAAACCCGTTAGAAGAACCTCCCGCAACTCAGACGATGAATGGAGAAAAGTCAGGATGATTTTTCCCGGGTATAAATTCAATGATTTCATAGTCAGCTATTTCATGAGTATAGAAAGGGTCATGCTTAAGAATATCTTCTAATTTGTTACGGTTCTTAAGCTGTGAAATAATAACTCCACCTGTTCTAGGATTTTTTCTGCCAGATACTATAAAATAATTTTGTTCATAACCTTTCTGGAGAAATTCTGTGTGGTCTGCAAGATATTCATCAACAATTTCCAATGGTTTTTTATAAGTAATTAAGATAACAAACATAGCTCACTCCTATGATAACTATTTTAATATTGACATGAAATTAACTTTGCATTGCTGGTAGCGCATTCTGTATTATTCATCTCTATGGCATCAAGTAACATTCTTCAACTTTCATTAAGAAGTTTAATCAAAATGATTAATAGGATTACCTGACATCTGCTATAGAAGAAATCACTTTAAGCATGGAAATAGCCGTTTCTACAGCCTCAATGCCTTTATGACCTTCTTTGCCACCAGCTCTATCTTCAGCCTGTTTTTCGTTCTCGGTTGTTAAAATGCCAAAAATAACTGGAATTTTGTACTCTAACATCACTTGCATACAACCAGCGCTCACTTGCTGGCAGACGTAATCATAGTGACTGGTTTCGCCACGAATAACTGCGCCCAGGCAAATAATAGCATTATATTTTTTTGTTTTTGCGAGTAGCTTCGTTGTTAGTGGAATTTCTATTGCGCCTGGGACACGAAAAATATGAATGTTTTCCTCGGGTATTTTTAATTCCTGAAAGCGTGTTAAAGCACCCTGTAACAATTTATTGGTAATGCCTTCATTGAACTGGCTCACAACGATAGAATATTGATCATTTAAATTTGGCATATTGTTTGTCTCTCATGCAATATCATGGATAAAATGGTTTAGTTTGTGTTTTTTTGTGAGCAAGTATTTTTTATTGTATTTGTTGTTGAAAATCGGGATATGTTCATGCGTCAACTTAACGCCATATTTTTTTATTTCATCTAATTTGTGAGGATTGTTAGTTAATAAGCGAATTTCATTTATTCCATTATTCCTGAGGATATTCGCTGCTATATGATATTTTCTTGAATCTACAGGCAGGTTTAATTTTTGGTTCGCTTCAATAGTATCCAGGCCGTTTTCTTGTAGGGCATAAGATTTTATTTTATCAAACAGACCAATCCCTCTTCCTTCCTGAGATAGGTAAATTAATATCCCACCATCTTCAGAAATGCGTTGCAGTGAATAATGTAATTGCGCCTTACAGTCGCAACGTTGCGAACCAAACAAGTCACCTGTCACGCAGGAAGAATGAACTCTTGTTAATAAGGGAATAGTTTTGTTCACAATATCTTTTGTTAGTACAATATGCTCAGCGTTGCTAAATTTTTCTTTCACAACGGTTAATTTGAATTTTCCGTATTGTTCCAGAGGAATCTCAGCGTGGGTTTCTTCTTCAATTAAATTTTCATTCATAAGTCGATAATGAATGACATCTTCAATCGAGATTATTTTGATGTCATTTGCAGTAGCAAACTGATTTAGTTGCTGGCCTTTCATCATTGTGCCATCAGCATTCATCAGTTCGCATATCACTGCTGCAGGTTTATATCCTGCCAGGTTAACTAAATCAATCGATCCTTCTGTATGGCCCTCGCGTTCTAAAACGCCGCCATCTCTCGCGTGCAAAGGAAAAACATGGCCCGGCGATACAATGTCATTCGGTGTGAATTTTTCACTGACAGCAGTGAGAATGGTTTTAACTCTGTCTGCTGCTGAAACGCCTGTTGTTATACCATCAGCAGCCTCAATAGAAACGGTAAATGGTGTTCCTCGCTGGCTTTTATTTTCCTCTGGCCTGATCATGGGTCTTAGCCCTAATTTTTTCACATAGTCAGATGTGAGTGCCAGACAGACAATGCCACTGCAGTGGCGAATCATAAAATTCATAACGTCTGTTGAAATTATTTCAGCAGGGAAGATCAGATCACCTTCGTCTTCACGCTCAGGATGATCCACAAGAATAACCATTTTACCCATTCTTAGCTCATTTAATATAACTTCTACTTTATTGATGAAAGATGTCATCGCATGTTACTCGCTAATAATTTTTCAATATATTTTGCCATCATATCAACCTCTATATTAATTTGTGTTCCCTTCTGATATTGATGAACAATACTGGCATGCTGAGTATGGGGAATAAATGTAACATTAAACCAGGTTGGCTCCGCATGAATGACCGTGATGCTCATGCCATCCAGAGCTATGTAGCCTTTGTTTATCAGATATTTGCTATATACATTGGGGCAACTAATTTCCGCAATTAATGCGTTATCTCCATCTTTGCGAAGAGATATCATTTCTCCGCAGAAATCAATATGGCCTTGTACATAATGTCCACCAATTCGACTATTTGCACTCAGTGCCCTTTCTAAATTAACATCACTGCCCATGTTGAGGGTGCATAAATTGGTTAGTCGTAGTGTTTCTGGAACGGCAGTTACAGTAAAAGTTTCATTTTCTATCTGAATTACGGTAAGGCAAACGCCATTCACTGAAACGCTATCTCCAATAACCAAATCATTGAAACGTTTATTTGGTGAAATGCTTATATTCAAGCAATCATTAACGTTTTGTAAAAAAGTAATTTTACCAACTGCCTCAACAATGCCACTAAACATCGAGATTACCTTTGCTATTTGAAACTAAATGTAAATCTCTGCCTAACATCGAAAAACTCAAGTTATCCAGGTGTTGTTTTTTATATAAGGTGCCGATGATCGTTGGAGATAAATATACATTGATTTTATTAACCAGATTTTCTTGAAAAAACTGCTGGTGAACATTCATTCCACCTTCAATCAAAATGCTGGTAATTTGCCGTTTTCCAAGTTCATCCAAGAGCAGAGAAATATTGATAAGACCGTTTGGATCTGAACGTAAAACCAAATTTTCAACTCTGGGGTTAATCAAAATTTCTGGATGGATTTTTTTTGCGGATACAATAATTGTTTTTCCTGGGAGGGCAGGGTCAAAAATTTTGCATAGCGGCGACAGATTTCCTGATGTCGATAGGATAATACGAATTGGCTGCTTTGAAATACTTTCACTCTCAGGGCAAAGCCTTGCGGTTAACTGTGGGTCATCTGTGCGAATGGTGTTGGCGCCAACAAGAATAGCATCAACAGAACGACGCAGATCATGCGCATGGTGATGTGATTGCGTGGAGGAAATTTGGCGTTCATCATCTGCATGGGTAATTGTTTTGCCATCTAAAGACATCGCCCACTTACTGATAATATAAGGCCGCTTATGGGTAATATAATAAAAAAATATTTCGTTAAGTTCTTCCGCTTCTTTTTGGCATAAGCCAACTTCAACAGTTACGCCTTGAGAACGTAGAGTGGCTATACCTTTCCCACAAACCAAGGGGTTGGGATCAAGGCATGCAATGAAAACTTTTGTTATTCCTGCGTGTAGTAGTGCATTGATACAGGGAGGCGTTTTTCCATGATGGGCGCAGGGCTCAAGAGTAAGGTAAACAGTAGCACCTTTTGCTTTGTCTCCCGCTTCTTCTAACGCGTAGACTTCAGCATGTGGTCCACCGGTAAATTGATGAAATCCTTTTCCAATAATACGGTCGTCCTTTACGATGAGGCATCCAACCATGGGATTAGGAGAAACAGAAAAGCGTCCCTCCTTGGCTAATTGGAGTGCCTGTAACATGTATTCAGTATGTTTTTGATTCACGCAGCGAAGCCCTTTGTTAATCAGGGCTGAGAGAATGGATAAAGACCTATGCCTGCCAATAAAATCAGCAAAGCATGAAAGCTTTTAGTGATCTATCCTCTTTTATCCGGACTATAACCGTCGGCTTTGGCTTCTCACCAAATCTGCTGACCTTTTTCTAATCAAAGAAAAAGCGCTCGCGGGCTCTTTACGTATCAGTAAAATACCGCCGGTAGGGACTCACACCCCGCCCTGAAGATAATCAGGGGACAAAACTAAAGCTATTGCGAGAAATTGTCAATCAATTACAAGATAATTCCACGCGCACAGTGTGGCCATTTGTCTTACGCTGATATCTAAACGGGCTAAAAACTAGCATCACATAATCTCAAGCGAGGTTGCATCGTGAAGTGCAGTAAGGCAATATTTTCACAATCATTAATGGGGTTACTTGACACACACTGGGCAGAAATCTCGACATGCATAATCACTTGGTACTTTTAATTAAAACTTTTCGAGCAGCTATTAAACAATTTCAATGCGATCTACTGGAAATCATTGAAGATGATGATTTAGATAATGAAATGCGTAATAAAAAGGCATTTCGCATTATTAATGAAACTCAAGAAATTCTCAGGCTCGAAAATGACACAAGAATAAAACTTTTATCGGGCATTAACAATGCTCCAAATAATGAAACCATACAGCCAGAATATTTGCAGCCATTCATTCATTGGCATGATACTGACTGCCTTTCGTCAGCAGTAGGATGCAATCGTATCGAGATATTTGACAAGTTAATATCAGTAGGATTCGCGCCAGATGATCATTATTGTCCTATTTCATTTCTAGGCGAAAAAGCAAAAAGTATTTTAATGCTAGAAAGGTTGCTTGTTTTAGGATTAGAAATTTTTCCATCTATGCTAAAAAACGCTATCGATAAAAATAATTACGAGCTATGTAAATTTCTAATTGGTAAAAATATTGATGTCAATATATCTCGGGGAAGTGGGATTGCCCCATTAATTTATGCATGTGATGGTTCAATGCCTGAAATTGTGCAATTACTTATTGATGCCGGTGCTGATTGCAAAGTTACTTATCCATATTCGCCAGTGAATGGAAATCTATTAGATCGAGTGATGTATATTCCTGACGAGGGATTATTTTGTGTGCCTTATGCTATTGAGAAGGCGATTATACTCATTACAGCAGGACTGTCTCCATCGACTCAATATTTAAGTAATTTTATTGAAATCATAAAGCGCTGTGATGTGAGTAAAAATACGACGCACGAATTAATGCTGTTATGTCGAGATAAAAAATACTTCGACTCAAATGAATTGAAGCAACTTTGTGAGCCTATTATCGAACTGGTAAATACTACAAGACAACAACAGATAGCAGAACTTAACGATATTATTAAGTGTGATTCTAATATCTCAGGTATTATTTCTGATTTTGTTCATCCATTAGAGTATCGGTCAACTTTAGGATCAGTACGATTTTTTCAGTCAGAAATGAGCGTGGTGTCAAGTAACCCCGTTCAACTTTCATTAAGACGTTAAAATAACGAATGGGGTTATTTGAGGCCCACTGGTGGGTGCAGGGTGATTTTACCCCTATTTAAAAAAGTTCAGAGAATAGATAATTGCGGCGCAATTTAATAATGAAAATAGAGGAAAATACAATGGGGAATGTGCTAAAAAAATTAAAATTACAATCTGAGCCTCATATATCAGAACCGCCGATTGATCAATTTATTCGAAATTGCTTTTCCTCATCGCTTCTTTTTATTAATATCGATCCTGATAAATTAGATGAAATGAAATCCTTATTCAGATATAAGCTGGATTTTTTTAGACGCTCAGATCGTCCACTCAGTGGATCATTAGATTCATGTAGCGGTACTGAACGTGGTGGTGAATATGGTATCACTGTCCATGTGCCTGGGTCGCAGGACAAGGTTGAAATGTTTTTTCAACAACTCAATGAATCAAAACATTTCCAGTCGCATATTCAGTCGTCATGTTTTGAATTAGTGCTTTACACCGATTATCAATCACCTGAATTTATTTTCCACATATTTAAAAGTATCACTGACCCGGTGCAGTCTTTGTCTTTCAAAGCACTTGATTTGCGTGGGTTATCCGGCGAGCAATTTCAAAATATTTTGTATGACAAAAATATTCGAAGATTGGAGATGTCTCAATTTATAGATACAGACTACCGATGTGAATTTCCTGATATCGAAGCACTCAGGCTCCCTCGGCACCTTGAGGACTTAATTATTCCTGTTAGCAGTAGATTAAGCGTTATCGAAATACCTGACACATTGCAATCACTCAGATTGACCACACAACGAGTTGACAATTACACCTGGTGTGTACGTAATGAAGATTTGCTGGCTTGGTTGAAAAAATTGCCAGGTACCGGCGTCACGACATTGGACTTATCTTATTTAGAGCATATGTATTCATTTTATTTTCCTGTACTGCCCCTCAAGCAGACTGTAATTAAGTGTCTTAATTTATCACGTCATGTGATTTTTTCTGAGAAATATGCGAGTTGCGGTTCGTTAGAAAAAGTTCGTGAATTTTTTCAGGAATTTCCTGCTACACTCGAAGAATTGAATTTATCTATAACCTCCTGGATAGGAGATAATTTTTTCCTTGCGAATTTCGATGCGTGTTTAAGCATTTTACTCGAGTATTTTCCTCGCTTGAAAAAATTGGATTATTCGCGCAACTTTACTGTGTCTGAAGAAAATATAGATCATGTTTTAACAATGCTGGATACAATTAATCATTCGTCGTTAGAAAAAGTTGATTTGTCAGAAAATGGTTTCGAAAAATATTTGCATGATGAGAGAATCACAGAACGGCTTGAGCACATGAGCAACCTGTATTTTGGCCCTGCATTCAAGCCTATTTTCTTAAAACAAGATCCACCCAATGAGATTTTGCAACGTTGTAATGATAGAAATAGATTATTTTCTGTGCGCGACGCCGAAGAAAAAACAGCGGATGAAGGAAACGTGCAATCTCAATCACGGTATCAAGCATCATAAAACACCTGATTCGAAATTACTTGTTTTATGATGTTACTTGACGTTGTACTATAGCGCTTTCTCAGGATAGCTATTTATGAAAGCCACCTTCATCACCAATATCTTTGTCAAGATTACCGATGCTTCAGTCCGTTTGCGCCAATTTCTCTGGCGCTGGGTTTATAACCTCATTGCGAAACGGGACAAGCAAGGGCATTTTCTTTTCATGAATTATGGATATTACGATCAGGCTGAAACTCCGCTTGCCTTAAATCCTGAAGATGAAATGTATCGCGCCTATATCAATTTATATAATCATGTTATCCAGGATGTCGACTTGCAAAGCAAATGTCTTGTTGAGGTCGGCTGTGGTCGAGGTGGTGGCGGCTCTTTTATCGTGCGATATAAAAATCCTCTCTCATATACGGGTGTCGATTTATCAGACCAAGCGATTAGCTGGTGTCAGAAAACATTTAACTCTCCAGCGATGAGTTGGAAGCAAGGCTCGGCCGAGAGTTTGCCGATTCCCGACGATAGCGTGGATGTGGTGATTAACGTTGAGTCCTCGCATTGCTATCCCTCTATGCCTAATTTCCTCAGTGAAGTAAAACGTATCCTAAAATCACAAGGGTATTTTGCTTATTGTGATATGCGCCGTTTACCAGGATTGCCAGAAGTCGAGCATGCGATTCAAAATTGCGGCTTACAGATTTTCAAACAAGAAGATATCACTTCTCAGGTATTAAATTCCTTGGATCACACATCTGCTCAACGCGATGCTGAAGTCACCGCTGTTTTTCATCCTCTATTTCAAAGTACCTTTCGTGCTTTCGCGGGGGTCAAAGATACTACAGTTTATAATATGCTAAAAAATGGGGAAATGAAGTATTTTTCGTATTTGTTGCGAAAGAATGGATAGAAATAGGATAGGCTCGCGTACTCTCATTTTTATGCAAACAATTTGATGTGCACAATATTTTCCATTACATTAACAATCTTTTTAAATTGCAAATACGCAAGCCAGACATTTTTATCTCGGTGACTGAATGACAGAAGTAGCAATCAAACCCCTTGTTATCGCGAATGCAGCGTTCTCTAACAATATCATCCAGGGGCCGCTCGCAGGTATCAGTTCTGCACCTTTTCGCTTGTTAAGCTGGCGTTACAGCAAACCTGCATTTTCTTATACAGAAATGGTGTCATGCAAGACACTCATCCATCATCGCAATATTTCTGAGTTGTCTCTAGTGCGCAAACTGCCAGGAGAAGGACCGGTAGGTGTTCAGTTATCTGGTACTTGTCCTAAAGAAGTGGCAGAAGCGGTAAAAATTGTAACAAATGTAGGGGCTGATCTGATTGATTTGAATTGTGGATGCCCAGTCAAAAAAATTCGCCGACGTGGTGCAGGCTCAGCACATTTGTCGCAGCCGACAAAACTGTATCAGTTGATTCATGCGATGAAACAAAATACCAGTTTGCCTGTGTCTATCAAGATACGTGTTGATGGTGCAAGCGATGATGCTTTTAATCAAGAAATTGCAAAGGCTGTCAGTGACGCAGGCGCTGATTTTTTGATTGTGCATGGACGACACTGGCAGGATGATTATAGTGTCACCTGTCATTACGATCAAATACATTTTTTTGTTGATGCACTGAATGTGCCTGTGATTGGAAATGGTGATATTGCGTGCGCCAGCTCGCTGATGCGAATGTTGCAAACAGGTTGCGCCGGCGTGATGGTGTCGCGCGCAGGTGTTGGGCGCCCGTGGTTGATCGGTAATATGATTGCAGAAATTCAGGGTGGAGAGATTTATCGGCCCACTTCAGAGGAAGCAGGAAAAGTTTTTATCGAACATGTCCGACTATTGGCTGATTTTAGTGGTAGTGAAGTATTGGCGCTGTTGCAAGCAAGAAAATTTTGTAAATATTACGCAAGAAATATCCCAGATAGAGCAGCATTTTGTGTCGCGGTGAATGCATGTGACAATGTGAAGGATTTGGAAGATATTTATTATACATTTTTCAGAGATTAAAAATAGCTGCTTCGTTTTGCTTTATATCTATATAGTAGCCGGAATGATAAAGCCTTTAGAGGCTGCAATATACTATATTAATCATGAGATTAATGAGTTAGAGGTGAATTTTGTAATGTGGCTTATACTTTAAGAAGATCGGTACTTTGTCTATAGCCGGATCCTCCGGAGGGATGCATATGAAAAGCAGATTTGATTCTGATGAAGAAAAAAATGAAGACAGCCGTGAGTCGTCACTTATAATTGCAATTAGCACATGGATTCATTACATGGCGGGTGATTCTAGTCCCTATAATGCAAGAAAAAAACCGGCTAGATTTATGAAAGAAACCTTCGAGAAATTTGAAGATGAGATCAATAAGGCTCTGAATGAAATTAATGAATTAATTTCCATAAATCCAAGTATAAAAAAAGAAGTTACAGATTTAGATTTATTCAAAGACATCATGGTAACGGCAAACTTCCCTGATCAATTAAAAAATGAAATAACCAGCCTGGTTGCCCAGATTGTTATGTCGAAATTATGCTACAAAGAAATGGATGAACATTTATATCATTTGCTGATGATTGACTTGCATGAAAAATTAATTGAAATGCTGACAGCGCATCTCCACACGGATCATGCCAATCAAAAATTATCTGATTATATTAGTCAGAAGTATGATGAAATAATAAAGTTTAAAGAAAATATAATCAGGGAATACAAGTGCAACGAAGATCTTTATTTACTTGAAACAATACATCCATACGAAAACATGATGCTTTGTGATATTGAATTATTTACCCAGAGAATCCTGCATAATACAGATAATGAAAAATATTTATTACAACTATTAGATCTTTGTGAGGTGATGAGAAAATTCCGTATTGTCCAACAACAAATATTGGTCATGGTCTCGAATGATTTTGGCAAGGATACTCCAGAGCATAAGTTAGCAGTCGAGCATAATCAAAGTAGCTCTCATAGAATTCATAAAGTTTTCGAAAATATAAAAATCCAGCTTGAAAAATGGGAATCAATGAATAATGAAAATCATCCTGAATGCGCTGAGCATATTGATAAAATCCTTAACTTTATCAGCCCAATTAAAGAATCATCATCTGATGAAATCATTAAATGTGCTGAAAATAAAAAGCCTGCTAAATCTCATAAGAAAAAGATGAAAAACGCTGTTTCAGCGCCTTATCGGAAAACTTTATTCTCCATTCCGGAGGATAAACAGGCAATTGATCCCGGTGGCTCTGTTGCTACTCATGGTACTGCTAAAGCAGTGTCTAAGAAAAATTCAGCATAATCGTGCCTTAAAATCGGATTAGATTTGCGTAAATGCGTTACTAGTATATTAAGACGCATTTACACAAATCTAACTCTGTCATTATCTTACAAGCCATTTGCTAAGAGTTGACTATCAATAACGTCAGCAAGAATTTGGTGAACTGGTGCAGAGGGATGGACTCGATCCCAAAATACACGGTTGTCTGGATCAACACAGGCGGCCTCATTTGCAGCGGCTCGTTCCGAAACACTCATTGCTTCATACAGGTCTGGCGAATTCATCATTGAAGTAACAATATTTTCTGGTATTGCATTATCGGCGCTGATTTTTTCTGCCAATAGATGGGTATAACCGCCAGGCCAGCAAGGATTTATGACGTCATGGATATTGACATGATAAAGCTGGTTGTATTTATCAGGATTGTTAAGTAGATCATCAAACAATGCAGCTATGTCGACAGTAACAAATTTGACATTAGGATATTTTTCTTTTGCTTGTGCAATAAGTGCGGCGAGTTTCTGGTTGTGTAAGAGAGAGAGTGTGTGAAGGCGTTCGCTTAGCTGACCTTGTCCTCTTGATAACGGTGTTTTCGAGATATCTGGTAAATTAAGTACAAGAAAAAACTGCGCATGATCTTGAACCAATGTATCGACAGTTTTTTTGATTTCATCCACTACACGTGTGGTGAGTAGTTCTGGATCAACAGATTTATCAAAGAGATAATCATTTGCGCCAATCCAAATAATAAATAGTGTATCTGATTTCTTTTGAAAGAGTGCTTTTAATAAATAATCGTTTAGTTCAGACGTGAGTGTGATTGGCAGGGTTGGGTCTGTCACAGGATTATGATTCGTTGATGTTGCGCCTCCATAAGCGTAATTTGTGGAAGTGACTTGGTAGCGATCAAAATATCTTTGCGTGAGCGTATCAGACCAAACGTCACCATTCGAAAAACGACCTTTGAAATATGGAGGTGATTTTGGCAGAAAATGTGCATCAAGTTTGTAAAGATTGCCATTGTCTGACAAGCTGTCACCTAAAATAACAATTTTTTTATAGGGAACTGCAAATGCACTTGTTAAATATAAAGATAAAATCAAGCTAAACAGTATTTTTTTCATATGCGAACCTCCTGTTCATATAATCCGTTCAAATGAAAAATTAGAGCACGATAAAATAGCGGATGCAATTAAAACAACAGGCTTACAGAGTCGTTTTATGATATTTCTTGAAAAACACATGAAAATAATGATCGCGCTGAAAATGTGAGGGTCAAACATGTATATTTCCATTGAAATTTCAATAAAATCAGCACGTTCTATCCTCGCAAATTTCTGCCTATATTTTGCGCACATTTTTATTTAGCGCCTATACTTTCTTTAAAAGACTGGTCTTTCTTTTGAGGGGGGTATTTATGCAAGGTCGGGCCTATAGTGATGAAGAACTTATTATGGAAGTGCAAGAGACAGTTGTTCTTATTGAAAATTTTGAGAGAGGTATCCAGCTTTTGAAAGAAATGTTTCCAGATAAAGATTGGGGAGAAATCCTCCCTAAGCGTGCTGAGGAGACAATATTTTCAGTTAAGACGAAAGCAAGCAAAGAATACGATGTTCTGACAGATGAAAAAGCAGATGAAAATGCCAAATTCGAGGCGCATAAAAATCTCACTGCGGCTGCTGGGTTAGCAGAATTTTTTATAAAAGCATTACGAGAAAATTTTCTTCCGAAATTAACTGAAGTTTTTGATGAATATCAAGATGAAAAGAAAGTATCAGTTGAAATTGTTGATAGGATTGATAGATGGATTGGTTTGATGTCTGCGGAGTTGAATTTGCGTAAGAAGTTAGATGAAACAAGAGAAATTGAAAAAAGCATTAGAAGTATTGAGGGTAAATTTAAAAAAGCATTAGCCGGTCAAGATGTGGATTCAGATCGAATAAAAGAACTTCAACAGCGTTTCGATTCAGAAATGCAGGAATTAAAAGAAAAGTGCAGGAAGGCTGAGAAAGAGATCATGGAAGATATGAAATCAATAAGAAGAGATGAAAATAAAAATTTATATGCAGCCAAAGCTGAGGGAGATAAAAAAATAAAACAAATGGAAGATTCAGTCCTGCTTAAAAAAGAAAAGGAATTTAGATCAGAATGTACCAAACTATTCATTGAAGCTGCACGAAAGTTTCCTAGAAAATTTACTAATTTGGTGACAGCAAATGAGATTGATTTATTCTTAAATCCTCCATCTACAATAACACATGTTATGTTTGTTCAGATGTTTGATGCTTTGAGAGATAAGCTTGCAACCGATGATGACATGGCTAAGTTATTGGAAGAGGGATACTCAGATATTGTAAAAAAACATCCTGAGATGTTTGAAAAAAATTCATATGAAGATTTTATGCAGGCATTATGGAAGGAAGAAGATGATAATCGTTCAGTGCTTTCTTCATTTATGCAGGCACTTAATCTAAAAAAAGACAAAATGGAAAAGTTCCAAATTCTCAAACCAGTACATATGGAGCATGAGTTTTCATCTGATTCAGAATCTACTCTTTCTCCAAGTCGTTCCTCTTCTTCGCTAGATTCTTTGAGTAGATCTTCTGGAGACGCAAGCTCAAGTGTGTCCCCATCCCCGAAAAGAACAGTCGGTGATATTGAGGCTAACATAAGTTCTTTAAGCGCTAGTGTAGGTGAAATGAGTCGCTTCATTAAAGAGGCGAACCAGGTTGTTGCTGATCTAGAAAATGAAAAAAGAGAAAAAGCTCTTCTTGTGGCCAGGCAGAAAGCAGTTGCTGAAGTTCTTCGGACATTGTTTGGAGAAACAAATCTTCCTCGCTCACAATCAGAAGTATCTGCTTTTTGGCAAAGCCAAACACAGTTTGGTTCGCTTTTTAATCGATTCTCCATTTTTAAAAACAGTGACATGCCAACGGGCATCAAAGCGATGCAAGCATTTTTATCTGAGAAATGTGGTGCTAATGAAAATAGTCATACTTGGGATGATAGAGTCAAGTCTCTTACATCTAATGAATGCATTGAGATTTTGCAAAAACTCTCTTCAATTGCAAGTGATAGGCTAGATACTCGTCAGCTATCTAAAAGAACGGATCAAACATCTGAATTTTATAGTCTTGTGACACAGCTCTCTAAAAAAATGGATAATGCATCAGGGTTATCTGATGTTGCTAGGAAACTACTTTCGTTCCTAAGAGAAAACGAATTGTCAGAAGATATGAGGAGAGAAGTAGGTCAGCAAAGAGTAGAGAGAGCGAGATCACCATCCCCTAGGTCGTGACGATTTCACAAAGCTTTAGATTTTATTGCAATGATTGCGATTATAATGGGGAAGAGAATGGTGCCGAATAAGCATTCAAATAGATAAAAAGATAAGGATGGGCGTGGAAGAGAGTTGGAGAGTAGGGGTGATTTTTTTGTACGTCGAGCACTTTATAGTGACCCCCGCAATTTAGACCACCCAAACTGAGAATTTTGAGAGATAATAGCCCTCCCATTGGAGGAAAGTATGTCTCGAAAGAAGTGGTCGCCTTCGGCTAAATTTGAAATTGCATTATTAGCGCTCAAAGGCG
>JANRLY010000052.1:0-46731 GCA_033762075.1 Gammaproteobacteria bacterium | reverse complement strand
GCGACACACTCGTTGTCTTCTCGCCCACATACCCACGGCGCAGTAACAAAGGTGTTTTTTATTTTTATTAATTTTAAAAAAGCGGAGAGGCATCTCTCAAAAAAATTTCGAGGGGTGGTCTAGACGTTGGGGTCACTTTACTTTCTATAAGTATTCCCAATGTGATGAGCAGAAAAATCAACCATACAATTCTTGGTATATATTCTTCTGTATGATTAAAACTGGCCAGACAAGCAAACACACAGGTCCCGGTATCTGTGCCATCTGCATAAAATAGCGAAGTGAGTAAATAAAAAAATTGCAAAAGATCTGCTAGTCGAGGCGTTGCATTTTTTCTGACGATAGCCATGCCGACACAAAAATAAATACCGCGCCATAATAATTCTGGGAAAATAAGAATAAATAAATAGATCCAGCCGGCGGAGCGCCATACGCAGAATAGGCCCAATAAATACGTCGCGACAAATAGTAAAACACGTCTAGCCTTGTAAGAATTCATTGGCTTTCCTGATGCTTAATTTTACTCATCAAATCGATAATTCAATCCAACTTTTAATAAACTTGTATGAAATTGGCCGGAGGTTGAAAAAGAATTGCTAAGCGATCCTGGTGGGATACCAAAACCCGCTGCACTATTAGAGATAGAGCTGTTCGTTTTCACTGAAGGGATATAAACATATAAATATTCGATATTCACAGAAGTATGGGCAAAGGAAAGAAGCTCAATACCTGCGCCACCGGTCCATCCAATTTGATTTTCAGAGGTACTTTTTCCGCCAGTGCCTGCTAAAGCAGCATTGTCACTGAAATTGTTATTCACTTTAAGCTCTGTCATTGCCATCCCGCCGGTAAGGTATAACAAACTAGGCTTGTCATAAAATGTAGTTTGATAGCCCACTCGACCGCGAAAAGTGAATAACCAATTGGTGCTCATGGAGGTAAAAACAGTGTACTGATCAGAGCTTCCAGAATAAGTGTTAGTCACCGTGCTGGATGAATTCAAGGGTAATGTACTGAAGTCAACGGCAAATCCATACACCATTTGCTTACAAACCCAATCATGGCCTGCATCTATACCAACAATCAATGTAGATGGATTATGTGTAAATGTACCTGCGCTATTCGCTGCGTTAATATCTGCAGCAGTTGTAAAGTAAGATGAGCTGGAAACGGATCCGACATCTGTGGATGCATGGTTATATCCATAAGCTCCACCTAAATAAATGCCGACATAAGGGCCTTGCCACGGAGATGTTTCAGCTGCTGCTTGAGAAGTAGAAAAAAATGTAAGTAACAGAGTAGGTAAAAGATAACGTAAATTTGTACTTACTTTATGATAAATGCCGGGCATAATGCCATGAGTCCTTTCATTTTATTTGCAATAGTGTATCATCACAAATTCAAAGATAACAGGAATACTATCGTGAAGAGATCAAGTTTTTTTTTGTTATTTCTTTTTTCGGTGCAAATTTTGCTGTCAACAGTTTCTGCTCAAACGAATTTGCATCAATTCATGACGCCAAGAGATATGATGAATCAAGATTCTGTTTCTGGTATTCAATTAAAAAATAATAGAAGCTCAGCTGCAACTGTTTACGGGCTTTATGTTAATCAATATGCATATGTTACGCCTGGAGACACTTGCGATCACTCAACAATTATTTATTCAACGACACAAAATACAACAGCAGGCGCTTTCGTCATGCCAACTGTGCTTAATGCAGGAAAAAGTGCAGCGGTAGGCAGTAATTTTTTATATAACATGATTTATTCAGCAATTTATTACGTGAATATTATTATTCCTTCTTCTCCTCCCGGTTGCGCGCTCCCGGGTTGCACGTGGGGAAGTGATTCAGCGATATATAATTGGTGCATTTATTTAGGCGCTTTAGCACCTGTAGCTACTTCAGCGGGCTATACAGCAAACGTGCCGCCGGCAACAGATGCAGCATCAAGTGGAAGTTACAATTATAATGTGGTCAGTAGCTATTCTTACCTCGGACCTATTTCTTGTAACGATCAAACACTCACTTGCACTGTATCCACTTCACAAACTCAATCATTTTCTTAGGATATCGAATGAAAAAGATAATACATTTTTTATGCCTATTGAGTGGAATTTGCTTGATAACGTGTGCGCAGGCAAAAAATAAAGATCCAAATGCTTACGCTTTCATGACTGCGCGTGACATGAAAGAAAATTCTTTATCCAATGTTACGATTACAAATGCTACTAACCAAACAATATCTGCATCTGGATTATTTATTGCAAGCTTTGATGTTAACGATTGCTCTTCTTGTTTTGGAAGCGTTGTTTCTGGGGATAATGCGGGTGGAGCAGTTGCCTCGCCTGTCACTTTTAATGCAAATCAATCAGTAGCTATCGGACAAAATTATTTGTATAACATGATTTATAATGGCATTTATTATATTCGTAATACGGTTGGCTCTTCGCCATGTGCTTTGCCAGGGTGTTCTTGGCCTGGCGATGATGTAAATGTGACAGGATGGTGTGTCACGATCAATGTCGTTTCACGCAATTCTACCTACACTTACTCTACGTATACCAATGGATCTCATTCGCCCGCAAATTTCCCATCGTATTCCTCAGCGGGAAACTCTACGCCGTTTAATTATAAATACGATTTAATAGATCCCTCGACCCTTGGCACTGGAAGTGTTTGCCTGGGCCCCATCGTTTGTGATGATAAAACCCTCACGTGTAGCGTAAGCACCCATCAGAATGAATCGTTTCAGTCCTATTGAGCATGATCATTTGAGGTAATGTGAAAAGTTTATTCATTCTTTCAGGATTTTTATGCTTTTTCAGCGTACATTCCCGATTATAATTTTTTACCGAAAGTACACGAAGTTACCTCAAAAGAAACTTCCACAATACTAGTCATTTGCCCGGTCCTTGCTTTAGAAAAATAAAAATCCGACCCAAAAATGATCAGCAATCAACCAAAGCATGCTGCAAGGCTTGTCTCACAATTAGGGAAATATCTAAAGTAAGAGCAAGAGCTGTTCCTTGAGCGACATCTCTGTATCTTCAATTTATATTGATCACTCTTTAAAATTTGGTTAGTGGTATTCAATAAAAATGAAATTAAAGCAGCAAAAATCGTTTTGAATAGATCACATAATCCTGCTGTGAGAAATTTTGATAAGACCTACATGAATAGCATGATCACGGGACACAAAGAAGCCTTAGTCAAACTAAACGCAAAGATTCAAGAAGTTCGGGATGGTTCTTTAACAAATCATTTATTAATGACTTCACAACATGTTGCTGTGCATCTGAAAAAAACAGAAAACATAGAACAAAGATTATAATTTTTTATACGCTACACCCAATGATTTTCCGGAAAAAATGTCATGCTTGCTGCAGGTGCACCATATCCTGAAGTATTTAATCTTATTGTAAACAATGAAATTTGCATGAGAGATATCTTGAGTTCACATTTCAAGAAAAAAATGAATGGATAAAAAAATTACCGCCTTCACTCAAGAGAGTGAGGGCTTGCACGTGAAGGATTTTTTGGGACAACTACTCAGGTAATTCAAGAAGAAAAAAATTATACGCCTACGCCGCATTAAAAAGAAAAGGGGTCAAGTATTCTTGTATCACCTGAATACTTGGCCCTCCCTCTTGAGATTACTTTTGTCTCTTTCAAATTTTTCTGAAAATAAGACCTAGCCCCACTATGATAGCGGAAATGCCAAAAGCGCCATCAAAAATGAGTTCTAGCATTGAATTTTGACCCACAAGAACTTCCACGAGATCCTGATCAGTGAGGCCTTCATAGCCCATCACTAAACCAGCAATGACTAATAACCAGCATGCAATTTTGATAATCATTCCCATACTCATTTCCTCCATTAAAGTCGTCATTGTAAAGGCAGGAAATGGAAACAACAAGTTGTGAATATAAATTTTTTCTTTCAATTTGAGTTAGAGAAATAAACTTTAATCGTTAAGTTAACTTAATTTGATGTTTCAAAAATGCTTGCGCTGTCTGTTCCCACGTGAATTTACTTGCGTGTGCAATGCAATCTTCTTTTTTTAAACCAAGACAAGCTAACGCTGCTTCTGCTAAATTTTCTGAGGTGAATCCAGTCAATCCTTGTTCAATAATATCGATTGGTCCCATGACAGGGTAAGCAGCAATGGGTAAACCGCAAGCTAGCGCTTCTAGATTGGTTAATCCAAATGTATCGTAACGAGAAGGAAATACAAATACATCACCTTGACTTAATATTTTTCTCACGTTTTCATAAGGTAAAAAAACTGCTTTGTCTCCATATATTTTTTGGAGATGTTTTTTATATGGACCATTTCCAATAACAAATTTTGTGCCAGGTAGGGAGAGATCTAAAAAACTCTCTAGATTTTTTTCTTTTGATATTCTTGATAAGGACATAAAGTAAGGTCGTTTATATCCTTTAAGAATAAAATTATCAGGATCATAAAAAAAGTCATTCCGATCAACCCCTAATGGGAAAATTTCAATTGGATTTAAGATATTCTTATTACGGAGTAAGTTAAATATGCTTGAGGAACCTGCATGAATAAGAGCTGCAGGTTCATAGAACCAGCGTAAATATTTCCATACCAATGAAGAAGGGCAATGCGCCCAATGTTGCATGCCTATATCCCAATTGGTGTGATAAGAGCTGGTATAGGGAATTTCATGTTTTACACAGAATTGCCGAGAAGAAATTCCTAAGCCTACTTCTGATTGAATATGTATCGCATCTGGTTTTACAGCGCTATATGTTTCTTCGAATTTCTTAGATAATATACCGGAAAAAATAGGAATAAGGGTGCTTTTTAAGGTGGTTTCTTCTATCACTAGTGGAGTAGGGTGGTTAAAGAAAATTAATTCATGTCCGTTTTTTTCTAGTATGTCCGTAATTTTATTATAGTATCTTCCGACTCCCATGGTGCTGGAGTTGCGATTTGCGTATGTCACCAGCAAAATTCGCATGTCTAAATTCCATAAAATTTAAAAATACCGATCTAATTGCTAATATAGCGTTGCATTGACGAAGCCTTGTCATTGTCCCATTTATACAAACTGAATTCCATACCTATCTATGTGAAGTGAAGAGGAGTCAAGTATTCATTTGACATGTTATTATGGGAGCCAAGTTTGACTCTGTTTTTTTAAAAGGATCTTTCGTATGAACAAACGCCCTACGTTCATTTCTCTTCCTGCAGCAATTTCTATCGGTATCGGTGGCATGATTGGTGCGGGTATCTTTTCTATTTTGGGCGTTGTTGCCACAGCAGCGGGTTCTGCCATGTGGATATCCTTCCTCATTGGCGGCATTATTGCGCTTTTCAGCACTTATTCTTACGCCAAACTCGGTGCCAAATTTCCAAGCGCCGGCGGTGCGGTCCAATTTCTTATCGCAGGTTTTGGGCTGGGCACAGTGAGCGGAACGATTAATATATTTATGTGGCTGGGGTATATCATATCGATTGCCTTGTATGCAGATGGTTTCGCGAGTTACTGTCTCACTTTTTTTACTCACACGCCGACAGTGATGATGAAACACGCTATTGCATCCACTGTTGTCATTGCTTTTACACTGCTCAACATGCTTGGCGCAAGTACTGTGGGCAAAGCTGAACTATTTATTGTGGCTGTTAAAGTTTCTATCTTAATTTTATTTGCTGTTACAGGGTTGTTTTTCATTCATCCTGATCATTTGTCGATATCTCATTGGAGTCAGTGGGATCACATCTTTTTTGGAGCTGGCGTTTTATTTATTGGTTATGAAGGTTTTGGATTAATTACAAATGCAGCTGCTGACATGGCTAATCCGGAAACCACATTACCCATAGCGCTTTACTTAAGTGTTTTTATTGTCATTGCTATCTATATTGCCGTTTCCATCGCCGTTATTGGCAATCTTTCACCGAATGAAATATTAGCTTCTGGAGATTATGCTTTAGCCCAAGCTGCTAAACCGTTTCTAGGTATCTGGGGATTCAAACTCATTGCTTTGGCAGCATTATTTTCAACGGCTTCGGCAATCAACGCAACCTTATTTGGTGCGGCGAATGTTTGTTATATGGTGGCGAGAGATGGAGAGTTGCCTGCTGCGTTTGAAAGAAGAAGCTGGAGGAATGCTTCCGGTGGTTTATTAATGACAGCACTCATAACTCTATTATTCATTTTATTTTTTGATCTTTCAGGCATTGCAATGATGGGAAGCGGCGCTTTTTTGATTATTTATGCGGCGGTCAATGCGGGTCATCTCAGGATTCTTGAACAAACCGGAGCTAAAAAATCTATTATTGTGACATCCTTGATTTTATGTTTAGCACTTTTTGTCCTATTAGAAATCTATACCTATCAACATTCACCGTTTGCTGTTTACACTATGGTATTATTGTTAGCCTGTTCTTTTCTTATTGAGAAAATATTTTTTTACACAACACGAAATCGAGGAAGTGACACAAAATGAATAAATATCTAGGAGAGTGTTTCTGCCGAGCAATCCAATTTTATTGTGATTGCGATCCAATTTTTACACAGTATTGTCACTGCAATAAATGCCGCGAAATAGCAGCATTGTCAAAGCGCGATTCTGATAAATTAGGGTATGCGTGGACAGCTGGGTATTTAACATCAAGTTTTAATATCACATCCGGTAGCAATAATCTTCAGGAAATCATTCGAAATAACGCAAAACTGTTTCTATGCAAGACATGTCATAGTCTTATTTATGGAGCATCATTAGATCCAAATCAGCAGACAGGAATTGGCATGAATGTAAATAATTTTCATTTTTCGAATTCAATCCCAGAATCTTTTAAGCCTGTAAGGCATATTTGGTATGTCAACCGAATTGTTAACTTTGATGATGATTTGCTGAAATATAAAGATGCTCCGAAAAGTCAATTTGGTACTGGCGAGTTTTATGATTAAATTCAAAAAAAACCAGGTATTTATCGTATAAAATCATCTTGACACCCTTCCGCCCTAAATTGATAATGCGTGCCTTCAATAATATTCATAAAAGGCGACAACTTATGTTACGGAATAGACGTACAGGCGAAGCTTGGGAAGTCACGCGCTCAGGATTAGTTGCTCAAGGTGTATTTAAAACAGAACCGAAAAAAAATACTCCAATGTTGGAAAATAATTTACTAAGAGAATTTGTTGATGATTTTATCACGCGACTTCCAACAGAGCTTGCGGGAAAAGAACGTGATCAATTGATTAAAAATATTCAAGAAATGTGTGTCAATAATGAATCAGAAATTCTGAAAAATAGTGAAGCTTTTGTCGCCTTGATTGAAAAAGATGTTGAAAAAGAATCGCAAAAATCATTTTTGCCGAATTTAGGTAACCTAGAAAGTACTGCGCTATTTCCATTGCTTTTGGCGGCGACATCACTAACTCCATTTGCAGCAGCAACGGCTGCTGCAAACACTGCATCTTCTTGGGTGCTCCATGAGGGTCAGCCTGCGGGCGGTTTAGATTTATGTAAAGGTATTTTGTTTGGATGTGTGCAAGGTTATTTAACTAATGGTACGTCGCCATGGAGTGCTAAAATGCCGCAATTTAATCGCGTCATAACACATGTTGGTACCGATGATGCGCCATTAGATGCTCGAGAGCAATTAAGAACATGTATGGATTTAACAAAAACGAGTAAAACGCTCATTGATGCACTCAATGATATGTCTCTAGCGACAGAAAATATTGCAACACCTACCTTAGACAATTTATCAATGAATGCAAATGGTGATAATTCTGTGTGCGCAGCTCAATCCACCATGTGGAAAAGTTTGCAAGTTACCTCTCAAGCTTGGGGAATTCCAATTGATAAGTGTTCTAGTTATCAAAATGAATTTGCAGCCAATAGCCAAACCTGCATGAGCTGGATTGGGCGTATCGGCCAATGGTTCAAAGTCACGGGCATTGTGCTTGGAAGTATTTTGGGTCTTGCGTTGTGTGTTGGAGCATTTATCTACTGTAAGCGGAAATGTGAGGAAAGAAGAAATCGTTCTGAATATCGCTCAATTGTATAATGACTAGGAATCAATATGAAAATTTCGTTAAAGCATCAGGGGATAGAAAGAAAAAATAGCGAAGCTTGTATTGCGACAGAACACCATTTGAATGACAAAATGATTGATTTTGCAATTGTAAAAATATCAGGTCGATATCCAAGTGCTCAACGTGCTATGAATCAACTCTGTAAAGAAATTGTTTATGTCAGTGAAGGAAATGGAAAGGTAGTTGTCGAGGGTAAAGAGTATTTGATTCATTCTGGCGATGTGGTGTTGATTGAGCCTGGTGAAAAATACTACTGGGAAGGAGACATGAACCTTTTTGCCTCTTGTGCGCCGGCATGGACGAAAGAGCAACATTTACTCGTTGAGTAATTTACTTTGTCATCATTCTGTCATGATTTTGTCATTTAGCGTTTTGTATGATTGACCTGTTTTAAAAACAGGAGAACAAATATGTCATACTCAACAATCGCTACTCGTTTGCTTGCGGGTACTGCAGCAGTGGGAGCAGTTGGTACATTAGGATTATATCTCGGCACAAAATGGAAAGTGGCATCTAATGTGCAAACTGGCATTATTGCGAATACAGGTAGACAAGGATTATTGATTAAAACGAATGAACTCTCTTTGCAGCGTTCACATGTTTCAACTGGGCATATTGATGGTGATATGCATATGAGCCTGTATCGAAATAAAGATTTGGCTGAAAAAGCGAAAGAATATTGTCAGCAAGCCCAATTTGTGTGTGTTCGATACGATGAATATTTTTTACGAAATCCATTTTTTGCTGAATCAGCGCGGCGAGTGCGAAGTATTGAGCCTGTAGATGAATCCAGCCAACATGCGTCGGCCATTTCTATGAAACGTGCTTGATTTAATCAAGTATCAACTATCAACATAAAACATTTAAATTTGTTTTATGTTGATACTTTATTTCTTTGTAGAAAAATGGGTATAATCTCGCCACACAGTTTTAACACCCGAATCGGTACCGGATGGTATGCTTCACTAGAGTTCTCTAGTGTAGGGTGTTAAGACGATCTGATGCTTCTCTTATCTTCCATATGCTTTTTATTTTCTTATTTTCTAGCAGTTTATTAAACAATTGGTATGACGGAATACTTTCATCTGTATAATTCTTTGCGATGACTCCAATCATCATGTCAGTGAGTTGGATAAGTGAATCTTTTTTCAGGCCATTGAATTTAATATTTTTGAACTCGTGATGTATGTGCAGATTGATATTTAAAATGCGCTTAAATCTTTTGTCGATATTCTTATTTATTTTTATGGAGGCATTTTTGAAGATATCTTCATTATTTTTGATAAGTGTTCTAGTTAAATATTCATAAAATAAATCTGAATTCTCTCTAAGTTTTTGATCTTCTATTCCAACTTTATCAGCAATCAATACTCTTATCTCAAAATCATATTGGCATATTTCATTTAAAACACTTTCTATAACTCTGAAACTGTCTTTATTGAATGTAAATGCTGGCTGAATATTTAATGATTTTTTAAGTTCTTGCATTGCCTTGCCCGCTTTTTCTGCTTCAGAAAAATCTTTAAAGATAATTAATCCAATAAACAAATACGGGGTTGAATTTTTTGTGAGTTTAAATCCAGAGCAACCAGATTGATCAATGCATATTAACACTTGAGAGGTTCCTCGTTTATTCTTCTTGAATGAAAGAGAAATTATAGTGTAATACGAGTTGGATTCGCAATCTTATATATAGGGCGTGTCCTCAATAACTTTGTTGGCTGCAAAATGAGCACAATCGGTTAAAATTTCCGCAAATTTTATCTCAATTCCCTCATTGTTCGCTTCGACGAAGTTATTGATGACGCGCGCTATATTTACCAATCAATTAAGCTATAATGATGGGCCTGTTAATGATAGGTGACTTATGAAAAAAGAATTAGTGAATAAATCTGAAATCAAATTAGTTGGTTTAACTGCTCGTACTAACAATAAAAATGAAATGAACCCGCAAACGTCTAAAATTAGCGAGTTAGTTAGCCGTTTTTGGGGGCAAAATCTCGCAACTCAGATTTCTCATCGCAAACATCCTGGAATAACCTTATCAGTTTACACGGACTACGAAAGTGATGAACATGGCGACTATACATATTTTATTGGAGAAGAAGTGAGTGCCTTTGAAAATGTGCCAGATGATCTGCAAAAATTAACAATACCCGCAGCACAATACATAAAATTGACTACGCCTTCAGGGAAAATGCCGGAAGTCGTAATGCAGGCTTGGATGCAAATTTGGAAAATGTCAGCTCAAGATTTGGGTGGCAAAAGAGCCTATATTGCTGACTTCGAAGTGTATGATCAACGTGCAAGTGATCCTAATGATACAAGTTTAGATGTTTATATTGGAATTCAATAAATTTTTATGAGAATACCTCTTATCAAAAAATTAAACATTCCAGAGCTTATTGATGCTGCATCACATTTAAAATCCAGCGGTAAATTAGCAAGATCGCAAAATAACTTAATTTATTTGGATATTGAGAATGCATATATCCATCAATTATTTCCTTTGTTACAAAATCAACAGATCAAAGTGCCTGATTATTTCGGGAAAGATTCGGCCGGCGCGCATATCACTGCTATTTATCCAGAAGAAAACAAAAAAATAGATGAAGATGATTTAGGGAAGGCGCATCATTTTTTGATTAAAGATATTGTTACGGCAAATATTAACGACAAAATATATTATGTGCTTTTGGTGGAATCACCTTCCTTATTAAAAATCAGGCGAAAATATGGCTTATCTGATCAGCTGTGTTTTAAAGGTTATGCAATAGGGTTTCATATTACTATTGGTGTTAAATAGCTCGTCACCGCATTTACTGAGTGCGGTGACGAGTTTCATTTAGATTAACAGATGTTGCTGCTGTGCTACCGATGCATTGTCTTCAGGAGCTTTATCTGCACGCTTAGCAAACATTGTTGTCATATTGTTGGATAGATTGATGAGTAGTGTACTTGTCGCTGCACTCAAGCCTGCTGCTAAGGTATGTTGTTCAGTGCCAAATTCATAGAGTGAATAGCCTGCGCAAGCGAGTGCAAGGGTTGTCTGCGCGGCAATGAGGAATTTTTGCTTGCACGACAGTTTATTCCATGTGCCGTTGCTGAATAGCGTTGACACAAAATCGCCTGCAGCATTTGAGATGTTGAATACATTGACTGTCGATGAGACAAGAGAAAATTGATCTTTGATGTTATCTTTTGTGTCTGACGCATCAAGAGTTCTCGATATTTGAATGCCTTTATCACTTAAATAGGCTGTTACTGCTCCAAGCGAGGGTAGTGTGAGTGACTTGAATACAGAGGTGGTGGTCGTTAAGCAAGTTGATGTTTTCATTTGTATCATTCCTTTAATCATTTAAAAAAGCCATTTTATGGCAAGCTATCGTACTGAATTAAATGGAAATGTGCTATTCATTTTGATGGATCGACAATTTATTTTGATTCGGTTATTCTATTTTTTTAAATAAGGAGTTTTAGTAATGAGAAGGTATTCAAGTATTTTTATTGCATTGTTTTTCATGTTTTTTTCTTTGGCTTCGTATGCCATTCAAGTAGATGTACAGTCAACCTCAAAAGATGTCGCAGCACTTGGGTTTACAGTCGATGGCAAAAACCACGGTAGTATGGGGAAAAAGTATCATGCAACAGGGATGCCTGTGGGCGTGTATAGTTTTGGTATTCGAGCCAATAGCATCTTTGGCAAAGATGTCGCTTGTTCACTGAATGGTCAAGGCTCCGTAACACTTCAGCGAGACACGACTGCAGTGCTCGATTATGATGGTAATCAATGCATCATGCATCTTTATAACTAAGAGTATAAGGAGCGACAATGTTAACCAATTTTCATGCATTGATGTTATGGATACAACATAGCATTTCAATCGCTGGCGTACTGATTATTGTATCTGGCGTGTTAGTGTCATTGTATCGATACCTATATACCCTCATTAAAAAACGTGACACCAAAGACTTTGCCCAAGTCAATATTATTCGACTATCCTTAGCAAGGATATTATTATTGGGTTTAGAATTTATCGTTGCAGCTGATTTAATTGGTACGACTACTGCGCCTGATTATTATTCTGTCGGTATATTAGCTTGTATTGTTGGAATCAGAACGATCTTAAGTTACACATTAAACAAAGAACTCATAATGAATACTAAGTCGCATTGAAATAAATAATCCGGCTTGTTTCATTACTCAATCTAACTATTTAGCCAATAGGCGAAAGACCATTATACTCAATCACAAAGTTTTCAGCTTGAGTATTGATGTTCATTTCATTTAAAAATGTATAAACCGCTTCTTTTCTCTCCATGATGTTTTTCTGCAACTGACTTTTGAGCGATTTTGCAGCTTCTAATGTGGAATATGAATTATCAAGAACTCCAATAAGATCATTTTCAGCTTGAGCAATTTTAATCTCTTGTTGTAAATATGTTATACGCGAATAAGACATAGTGCCTCCTCGTTAGTTTATAAGCGGGAGCTATATTATCACTCTAAACCTTAAGTATTGATTAAGAAAGTGATTAGTCAAGATATGTTGAAAGTGAGTGTATAAAGCACCATCATCAATGGCTAGTAGAAATACGCATGCTTTTTCAAGGGTTTACCATAGGGTATAGGCTATTCTGCTTAAAATTTAAATATAAACTCTTTCTGAAATGAATAAAAATTTATGTGTGAAGGGATCACGTTTATTTAATTCATTAAGGAATTGTTATGACAAAATTTCGAAATTTAGTTTTTGAGGGTGGTGGTACGAGTGGTGTATGTTATGCGGGTGCTATTCAAGAATTAGAAAAAATTGAGCAACAAAATGAAAATATATTTTCTTTTAAAGACATACAGAGAACGGGTGGCGCATCGGTTGGTGCCATTACAGCTTTACTAGTCAGTTTAAAATACACCGGAGAAGAAATTACATCGCATTTAAAAAATTTAGATTTCACTCAATTTGAAGATGATGATGTCGGTATTATCAGAGATCTTTATCGTTTATATGAGCATTTTGGTTTTTATAAAGGTGAAGCACTTTTCAATGTGATAAAAAGTTTTATCAATGAAAAAACTGGCTCAGAAAAAACAACTTTTGGTGATTTAAAAGAAATGGGATTTAGAGATTTGTATGTTGTGGTTACAAAAGCGTATAAACTGAATGGGCAACTTGTATCCGAAGCTTGTACTTTTTCTGCTGAAAATGCTTTTCATACGGAAGTTGCGCCTGTTGTTTTAGCTTCAGCTTCGATTGAGGGATTTTTCCAATGTGTTAGATTGTTGAAAACAACTGAAGATTCATATGAAGTTAATGATGAAGGTCATGTTTTTGCTGACGGCGGGATGTATAGTAACTTTCCAATTACTCTTTTTGATAGCGCAGATTACTACACGCCTCCATTAAGAGAAGCAAAGGAAACTGAATGTGATAAAGCAATCTACAATCCTGAAACATTAGGAATTCGTATTGATGATGCTTTGGAAATTAGCGATTTGCGAGATAAAGCAGAAGCAAAGGAGGAAGTTATTCCTAAAGGGGACTTTGTGAATTACTTAGTTGCTTTAGTGAATGGCGCCACTTCTGGACGACAAGACGATGCGTTTCGGAAAAGTCATAATCGTGATCGATCTATTTTTATTGATCGTAAAGGAACTAAAGCAACAGACTTTTCTCTCAGTAGTGAAAAAAAAGATGAATTGATAGCGGCAGGTAAACTAGCAGTTTCCGATTTCTTTAAACAAAAAGAAAATGTCATTGTGCCTAATGAAGAAGTTTTTGTTGAGCCTCAATCGTCAGTCATGCGGCGATCATTTTTGTCTTTCTTTAAGGTGTGTGGTGATTCACAAAATGTGATTGCACCGTCAGCACAGATACAGAACAATACCATTTAAGGGCGGGGTAGATTCGGCGCATTGATATGCGTCGAATCTATTGTTAAATAATCCTCATGGCTCTTTTGTAAATATTTATTACTTATTAATGAGGTACTTGGAGCAATTCAAGGAAATCAGGGTCCCCATCAGGTTGCTTACTCAAGCTATCATCGTACTGCCTAAATCTAGCCATTCTATATGAAAAAAACTTGACCAATTCAGCCGCTATTGATAGACTTCGCGGCAATCTAAAGCGCTCAATTATCCCTATAAAAATGCGTTGAAAACCCCATTATCTGACGAGGAGTGCATGTATATGTTGCCACGTGAATCTAAAATAGAAACACTGGAATTAAACCACGATCGATTTTTTAATCATCCAGTATCTTTTATTTCAAAACGCGGTTTTCTTCCAGGAAAAGACCCGCTTGAGCAATTGCCAGAAGCTTCTCCATTTAATCAAAAATTAAATGAAATTGCTAAAAATATTCCTGTATTGATTGAAAGTTGCACGCTGAGATCAACAGTCGATGCATTAAATGATGAGTTTAAAGATGAGGAAATGGTTTTAATTCCACATGGAACTCAAATGAAAAAACAACAACACGTTGCTATCATGACTTTATTGATGATTGCGCAAGCGTATATTTGGGAAGATGAAAAAAATCCTATGAATGTATTGCCGGCGGTTATTGCAAAAAATCTTTATAAACTGTGTCGCTCACAACAGAGAATGCCGACATTAACTTATAAAGATTATATTCTGCGTAATTGGCGTTTGCTTGATCCTGAAAAAGAAATTTCTCTTGATAACATTGAACCGATTTACACATTCACAAACTCTGCAGATGAAGCATGGTTTATCAAAATTCATGTTGTCATCGAATCTATCTGCAGTAAAGCAATCATTGCTGCATGTAAAGCCTATGGTCTTGCGCACGATTTGATAAAAGACCCTTCGGAAGATCCATTGGTTAATCAAGAAACAGAGCGAAATATTACAGAATTGCTCAACGTTATTTCAACGACATTAGAAGAAGCTATCTTGGTTTTGAAAAGAATGACCGAACAATGTCGACATGAATATTTCTTTTTTACACTTAGACATTATTTAGGTGGCTGGGAAAAAGTGATTAAAAAGGATGGTGACGGGAAGGAGCATGTTGGTATTTTCTTTGAAGGTGTCGAAACCAAAGATAAAAATTTTCATAGTTATAGAGGGCCATCTGGTGCGGAAAGTAGCATTATTCCAGCACTTGACGCATTCCTCAGTGTTGAACAAGAAATTGATGGTATGTACAAAACACTGCTTAATTTCCAAGAATATATGCCAAGAAAACATCAGGCATTCGTTGGATATTTAAGCACAAGCAAGGTTCGTGAAGTGGTTGAAACGAGTGATTCAGTCGAACTAAAAGAAGCTTTTGAGAATGCAACACGTCATGTGAAAGCATTCAGAGGAACTCATTTAGGCATTGTTCATCAGTATATTATGGTGCCTGCAAAAACTATCGGCATTAAATCAGATGAAATCACAGGAACAGGCGGCGCGCCCATTGGCGAGTATCTTGTTGAGCGATATCAAAATACATTACATCATTAAATAGCGTTATTTAGATGGCAGCACTGATGAATGATGATTTACAATCTGCCATTGAGTACCTGTTTTTTCGTAAACAAATGTAAAACGTGACGGGACTTTTTGCAGATGATGATTTTGATCAACATAACTAAAAGTGTATGTGCCGCTATTGATGGCCAATGATCCATATAATTGGGTGATTAATTTTTGGGGCGTACATTTAAATTGATCACGTGCTGTTAATGCTGCAAAGTAAGCATTGAGTCCACCGTTTTCATTTTTCAGAATTTCTGGCGACAGTGTCGGTAGTAGTAAAGCGTTAGGTGCATAAAATTTCACTATTTTCTCGGCATCCCCTTTTGCAGTACCCATGGTCTTACACCATGCAAAATAGGCTTGTTGAACAGCGTTTGCATCGCTACTTGCGGCAATCAGTGGGTTTGAAAAAAGAAATGCGAGTAAGACTATAACAAGCACAATTGGGCTGAATTGAAATCGTTTCATGGCATCCTCCTAACGCACAGCGTGGGCTTTTGTATATTATACATAATCTCTGTACAATAGCCGGCTTTTGCCCATTTTATAAGAATTTTTATGATTCAAATCAACCAACTCAATATGTCCTATGGACAAAAATTGCTTTTTTACGATGTCAATCTTTTGCTCGCTGACAAAATGCATTATGCCTTAGTGGGCGCAAATGGGGCGGGTAAGTCTACCTTCTTAAAATTGGCAACGGGTGAAGAGGAGCCTATTTCAGGGTCGATTTCCATTTCCAAAGATGCCACCGTCGGTTGGTTGAAGCAGGATCAATTTCGTTACGAAGATACCGTTATTACAGATATCGTCTTACAAGGGAAGCAAAAACTATGGACGGCAATGGTAGAAAAAGAAGCTTTACTCAATTCAAGTCATTGGGATGAAAAAACAGCGCACCGCTTGAGTTCACTAGAGGAAACAATTGCCGCCCAAAATGGGTATAGCGCGCTTTCATTTGCAGAAAAATTATTAGTTGGATTGGGGATTCCTGCTGATTACCATCACAAACACTTGAGTAGTTTATCAGGTGGTTACAAGTTGCGAGTTTTACTCGCGCAAGTATTATTTCAAGAACCCGATACTTTATTGCTTGATGAACCGACTAACCATTTAGATATTGTTTCAATTCGTTGGCTTGAAAAATATTTGAAAAATGAATTCCGTGGCACGGTGCTTTTTATTTCACATGATGTCGAATTTATTGATCGCTTAGCAGACCATATTCTGGATATTGATTATGGTGAGATTCGTGAATATAGCGGACAGTATGATAAATTTCTACTGGAAAAGAAATTAATTGAAGAACAAAAACTTCAAGAGAAAATGAGCGTCGAGCAAAAGATTGCAGAAATGCAAAAATTTGTCGATCGCTTTAGTGCAGGTACGCGTGCTAAGCAAGCGCAATCACGCGTTAAAATGATTGAAAAAATAGAATTACCCGACATAAAACATAGCTCACGTGCCTGGCCACATTTTCATTTCAAACCGCATCGTCAGTCAGGGAAGAGTGTCTTAAGAGTAGCTGAGCTAGGAAAATCATTTCAAAATAAAAAACTATTTTCCCATTTACATTTTGAAATTTCACGTGGTGAGAAAGTCGCGATTATTGGTGAAAATGGCGTCGGCAAATCAACGCTGATGAAAATTTTGTTGGGTAAAATCGATCAAACTGAAGGCGAATATGAGTGGGGTCATGAAACACACCTCAGTTATTTTTCACAGGACCATCATGATTTGCTCGATAGACATGTCACTGTATTGCAATGGTTAAATGAAATAGCAACACAATCGACTGAGCAACAAGTTAGAAAAGCACTAGGCGGTGTATTGTTTAAAAAAGAAGATGTCGAGAAAGATATTTTGGCTTTAAGCGGGGGAGAAGCGGCGCGATTACTTTTAGCGCGTATTTCACTAGAGTCAGGTAATGTGATGTTACTTGACGAGCCCACAAACCATCTTGATATTGAAGCGACTGAGTCATTAACAGAAGCGTTAGTTGGATATCACGGTACACTGATCTTTGTTAGCCATGATCGTCATTTCATTAACAAAATCGCCAATCGCATTTTATTTATTTCACATGATAAAAAATTAATTGATTATAAAGGTACATTTGCTGAGTTCGAGAAACATTTCTTCTCCCTTTGAAAAAGGGAGGTAGGAGGGATTTTAACAAATCACTCTTAATCCACTGTTCTCAAAGGAGCAAGATTGACGCCTAGAGAATTAGAAGGCATCATCTGCACGTCAACGCACATAAAAGCACAAGGAGATGAAAAGTGAGTAATAATGTCAGTATTTATAAAAAGAAGATTTTGGACAGCACCCCTATGACTCAGGTTTGTCTTAAGGCATCGCTGAGAAAAGAAATAAGCCTTTATGATCCTTTATTTTTTTTATATGCAAACGATCAAATTGATAGATCGTCAGTTGGACCTGCAAAATCATACATGAAAAAAACCCTTGCAACCCAAGCTTTGTCTTGGCTTGCAGGCGGCGCTGAAACATTTTTTTGTGGATTGGGCGTTCTTTCACTTGCAAAAGGAAGTCTTTCTGGCACCGTTGCATTTGCATTAATGTGTTATCTGATTAATGAAGCTGAAAAATTTGCTCAAGGACAAATTAAATTATATTTCAGTTATCGTGCGAATGTTGTCGAGGCGGTGCAAGATATTTGTGAGAATACACCTATTGCTGGTATTGTTGATAGTTGGGCAGAAGATACTAAAAAAAATGTAATGGAAGAAAATAGTAAAATCAATAATACGGGGCGCATTATTTCAAATGTGCAGCATTTCAGTGAATCTAATATGATCTTTTTCAAAGATGTCGTTAAAGCATTTCAGGAGAGTGAGAGACGGGAATATCATCGAAGACGGTGACTTTCCTGTATTGTTTGCTGTTTGCACAGCGCTGTCGCCCTGAAAAATATCAGGGCGACAGTGTATATTTCTATCTGTATGATTAATTTATAAATTTATAACATTAACCCCTTAGTTCTATAAAATCGGGTATAATACTAAAGTTATACAAATGGAATTCACATGGAGGGATCCGTCATGGTCCAAGTATCATTTGCAAAAGAAATCACTGTTGAAACGCCTAATACTGTTGGTATAGCAGCAAAGCTCGCAGGGCTTGTTGCGAATCAAGCTAAAGCTAATATCAGCGCTGCATGGGCTGCAGGTCATAATAGTCAAGGTCATTTTTCATTAATCACAGATAACAATCAAAAAGTACTTGATGTGCTTAAGAAAGAATATCCAAAAGCACAAGAGCAAGATGTATTGATTTTTAATGTGAGCAATGAGCCAGGGCAAATTTCAGAAATTACAAATAAAATTGGTGGTGCAGGTATTAATATTAATTACTTGTTTACTACCTATTATCAAAATCAGCCAGCTATTGTTTTATCAACAAGTGACGATAAAAAAGCATTAGCGTTGTTTAAATAATAGCCATCCCCTCCACTCCACTCTTTTGGAGCGGAGGGGAAGTTGCTCAATGACGACATGTATTTGCGTAACGCTCTCCTAAATATTCACCAATCGGCGCACCGCCTGTCCCAGTGATTTGATCTGATGGGATACCAATTGATTCAGCTGGTTTCATAATGAAGTTATGAACAATACCCATATGGATGCCTCGGAATGCTTTGATGCGTCTTTCTGCTTGATCTAAAGCTTCTTTTAATAGAGGGGAGTGACTCGTTTGAACAACTTCGCGTACTTTGCTGGTGCTTAAATATCCAATGAGTGCATTGTGTTTCTTTGGCATATACTCTTGAAATTCGAGTAGCGTTTTATACATACCATCAATGTTTTGTTCGACACCCAAGAGTGCATCGAGTGCTGGAATGATGCTGCTTTGCGCACCTGACGGTCCTCTGTAACTATGAAAAACAGTATCTTTCGTTTCAATGTCAGCAAATTGAATGCCAGTTTGTTCAATGCCCGCGGCATCTTTTGATTTGATTTTTTCCCAACCACCGAGATAATGTCTCAATGTAAAAAAGAAATAATCAGGTTGGCATTGTTCTGTCATTCTTTTTAAAACTGACATGGCTTCTTCTAAGCTGGTTGAAATGGTATTAAGTAATGAGACTAGTTTTTTTTCATTTTCTTCATACATCATTGGATCATTCGAAGGATGCTTCATCATTTCATGTGTCAGACTATGGGCTTTGCAGGCAGCGATCATAGCTTGGCTGCAGATAGATTCGATGACAACGTGAATTTTGATAAACCAGGCTTCGTCTGCAGAGGTTGTGAAAGTAAAAAGAGGTTTAATGTTGTCAAGAGAAATGGGTTTTTCACAATCAATGCGTCGCCAATTACGCAAAATGTAATCCCGATAAGTGATCGTCGGCAAGCGCTGTTGTGAGCGACAGAATGCATAAAGATTTTTAGAGAGAATAGGCGGGAGTGTGTTCATGGGGTGATCTTTATCTTCCCAAATATACGCTTGCGCAAGCATGAGCAAAATGACAATAGCAACATGCTGCTGTTTTTTCTTTTGCGGGCTCATTTCAAGTGCAACTTGCGTATCTTGTTTATACTCTTCATTTAGATTGTCGATTGTGGTTCTGAGTAAGCGTTTTTCAAGCAAAGCTGGAATGTTATTGGCTATTTCATTGAGTTGATCATTAAAAACAGAAAGAGAGGGAAGTTGTTGTAGTGGATCTTTTCCAGGTAAAAAACCTCTATCTGAAATAAATGAAACAGGGTGTTGAAAAAAACGATCTTGTTTTGAAAATAATATACGTTCAATCATGCGCATACTCCATCCGTTGGTATGAAGTATGCATTGTACAGTTTTTTTATTTTTTTAAATACTCATGAATTTGTTAGTTAAGCCAATCACATTTGGTTCTGCAAAATAAGCGGTCTCTTTTGTGGAAGTGTAAAAAAATCTGTCTATGCTGTGGGTAAGATAGATTTTTTTCTTTTTCAGAATTTCACTGAAGTAGGGTTCTTCATTTATTAAAATATTGTTTTTATTTTTAAGATACGCGATTAATGTGGCTTGTTCTATTTCGGAAAGTTTTTCAAGATTATTGCCAGAAAAATGGATGCAGTCTAAGTATGCTAGAGAATCAAATAGCTCAATCAATTCGTGTGCATTTAATTTGAAATCATTATTAGAAATGTCTAATTCATTAATAGGCAAATCTTTAAAAGCTTCGAGAAGCTCTTTAAAATTTCGCTTTCCAAGTCCATTATGGCGCATGATTAATTTTTTGACAGAGGTATGTTTTAATCCTGAGAGTAATTGACTTATATAAAATGTACTTCGCAGATCATATTCATTACTTGAAATATCCAGTGTCATGATGGTGGGTGAAAGATTTGAAAAAGTATTTTCAGGATCACGGCGACCAAATGTTCCTAAACGATTATTTTTTAAAATTAATGTATTCACTTGCGGAGAGTGATGAAGCCCTGACAGTGCTAATTGAATGCAGTTAATTTCACGGCCACCTAAAAAATGACTAGAGAGATTGATGGTGGTGAGTCTAGAGGGTAGATCAGAAAGCAGTATACATATTTTTTCAGCAGTAAAAATTCGCAGCCCAATAAAAGATAACGATATTTCATCGTTCTCAGGATTATCAAGATTCTTTATGTTTTTTCTAATAAGATTAAATTTCTCATCTGGGGTCTCGGGTCCCGTGATACTTATTGTGAGGTTTATCATGTATGAGATACCTACGCCGATTAGAAAGTCGGCGCAGGATAGAGGATTTTTTTATGGTTGTACATAGGATATTTGTTTTCCGCCTGGACAAAATGTCACTTGGTAATTAGTGACGATTTTAGTTTGCGCGCTGTTAAGCACTGTGCAGGTGAATTGTGAAGATTTATCATCATATTGAAATGCGTAAGCTGTCGGGCAAGCTGTTTTAACCCATTGTATTTGTGATTGAACAATTCCTGTAGGATCTGCCCAGTCTGGATTGACATAAATACCGCAAGAACCGGTGCTTGTCGGAACTGGCAAACTACCTCCGTTAGACGTCCACCAATCCACGCAACCACAGCATGAGGCAACTGGATTGCCGGCTAAGGGATTGTAACAAGATTGTCCGGCGTAAGTGCCACTGCAAGCGTAAAGCTGTGCGCCCGTTGAGTAAGTGTAACTTGTGTTGCAATTATATTCGGATTGAAGGGTTGTCCCTAAGCTGCCAGCAAAGCTGCTTGCACTTTGTGCGCAGATAGCAATATTCACTGAGACATAGCCAATTAATGAACCACACCGTTTGTCAATCTTACCGGTATCCGAATTGTAAGTGAGTCCGCAAATATCTGTCGCTGTACCTGAGCAGGAGCTATCACTGGCTGTGCAATCTGTTGCGCCGGTCGTGTAGGTGACAAATCGATAATTGGATCCACGATGGCCGCCTGGTGTTGAATAACTATAGCTGCAATCGCCGAGTTGTGTGGATGTCGAGCCGGTGGTTTGTTGCACGGGTCCACCGGCAGGCTGACAGTTATTGTAAGGAGCGGTGTTGACCGTTGAAGTTGTTGAAGGGCCCCGACCTTTGATTTCGATGGGTACATTGACACCATTAATGTTTTGTTGGTCATATACACCGTCAACATTACTGTATCCCGTGCCATAATTTCGCAAGAAAGTAAATTCAACAGCATTAAATGTCATCGCTGGATAGTTGCTTGGGCCAATGCCTGGCGCGCAGAGTCCATCAGAACCTGTGCTTCCAGAAGCAGGCGTGACTGTACTGCCACAATTATTGGCTGTGCAAAATAATGGATTATTTGGATTGCCAGTGACAGTACATCCTAATCTTCCAGCAATACCAGCATTATACAATGTATTTGAATTGGGGCTTGTCCCGGAGTTGTCTTCTGAAATTAAAATATTCATAGTGTCTGGAGCAGCACCGAGTTGTGCAGCAGCCATCAAGCCAAAGGTATGATTGCCATCGAGAGAAGGATTGGAAAAATAACACAACCCTGCGCCTACGTTGCAGACGGAACCCGGTTGTATTTGTGTGCATTGCGCGTCGCTTGTACAAGTTGGACTATTGGGCATAGCCGCAGCAGCAAATGTCATCCAGACTGGCACATTACATTGATTAATGACTGTAATCATGCGCTGCGTATTGTCATTAGGTAAAACAGTATTTGAGGTGCTTGCAGCAGAAGTTTGTTCAGATTGCGATGATTGTGTGTAAGGTACGGTTGCTGTGACGTGTAGATTGCTGCCCGTAGCTTGAGGTATGACTGAAGCTGTCACATAGCATGAAGCATTAGCTGCTAAAGTTTGGCCAGAGCATAAATCATTATTAGTGTCGGTAACCGTCCATCCACTTTTTGTTGCACCATTTAACGTGGTTGCCAAAGTCACGGTACCTAGTGTGGCAGAAGCAGTATCGCAATTGTTGGTAAATTTAAATTTAACAACGTTATCTGCATATTGATAAGTTTGTGTTGGTAAGAGCAAATCTGTTGAGCCATTGACTGAAACGCATCCACCTGAACCTTGATTTGCGGCAGTCGTATTTGTGGTTAATGCAACAGATTTGGAGCCGCTTGAATAAGCATAAGTAACACCAATGCTTCTGCTGCCTGTTGTGCTGGGTGTGAAAGTGCCGGTGACAACGCAGGAATGATTTGACGCTAATGCGGAAGTGCAACCATTAGAAGTTAGATCAAAATCTCCAGTGTTGCCGGTGAATGTCACGCTGGAGGCTGTAATACTGGAGGCGCTGTTATTCGTAAATGTAAATGTGACTGTATAACCAGTATTGACAATTGTTTGGGCGGGTAAAGCTTGTGAGACTACACCAGAAATTTCTGCTGTTGCGCCAGACTGCGCTGTTGTTGATAGCGTTGGCAAAGGTACGACATTATTATCATAAGATATTTTTAATTGAATACTTGCAGCGCCTGTCTGAACAGGTTGAAAAACAACTTCAGCGGTGCAAGTACCACCGCTGGCTGTTAATGTTTTACCTGCGCAATGATCTGCGACAATAAAACCACCGCCACCCGTCACAGTATGTGATACATGTTTGATAGGTTCGGCAAATGGTAAATTATTTGTAAAAGTATAAAGTACGGAATAACTATTTCCGATTGTAGTGCTTGAGGGGAGGCCACTGCTGGGTGCCAGAGAGAAGCCAATTGGATTGGTGCCAGCCCATGCGATGATCGGTGCAGTGAATATAGTTAAAATGATACTGAGGGTGAAAAGCATCATTTTTTTTGATGAAAGCATATGAATGCTCCTAATTAGTTGGTTTTAGGCTATTTGATAGAAGACATTGAGCAATACTGTATTGTTTTTGAGTGTGCCAAATGAGATAGGTTGTCCGACCCAATCAGCTCCTTTGCCAGTGCCTGTGAGCTTATCAAGATTGGCGTATTCATAACCAAGAGAAGCTGATAAATTTTGTGTGATTTGATAGTCAATTCCTACGCCAAGATTAAAAGCAAAATTGTTTTGGTCACTGCTACCAAAATCTGGGCTGATACGTGGTGTGACACCACTAACAGCTGTCTCTTGATAATTATATACACTATTGTTGACGATACCGGCGCCGGCAGAGAGGTAAGGAGATAAAGCGCCAAATTGATAGAGATCGAGTTTAGCTTCAATGCCATAAATATCAGTATTAAAGTTTACTGAATAATTATAATTTTGAAATGTTGGTGAAGAATATTGTTGAATAACGCCGCGTGTTTGGCCTTCTGCGATATGCGTATAACGAAAAGCAAAACTATAATAAGGAAACAAACGCGCTGCTCTGACAAAGCGATAGCCGGCATATATTTGAAAGCCGGCATGTGAGCTGGGTGTGTTAATTGTGTATAAATCTGAATTAGAAGGCGGTGGCGCTAAGCTACCATTTGCTACACTTGCACTGTTGCCGAGACTAGACCAATTCCAGCTGCCACCAGCGCCGATAAACCACCCAGAGTTTTTTGGAGTTGCATAAGCAAAACTCTGTGCTGGATTAAAAGCAGTGAATAGGAATGCTGAACTAAGAAGGCTGATTCTGACTAGGTTCCGTGTCATGTGAGTCCATTAGTAAAAATTGAATTCGTGTAGTTTGGATAATTTAGTTTTTGAAGTCAAGTGCTATTTGCGCAACTACATCTTTACCGTATTGTTGCCAATGGATGGGATGGTCATTGAAATTAAAAGTGAAATTTTCAAATGCTTTTTGTCCTTTGCTTAATACAATTGGTGCAATATAAAATAAAATAGTTTGCACAAGATTTTTTTGTAGAAACGATGTGAGTAATGTGCCGCCTGCTTCAACCCAAAGATCATGGATGCCATCAGCGCCAATCACTTCTAAAATGTGATGAAGATCTAATGTATTATTCCTTTCTTCAATTGGAATATAGTGTATTGGACACTTTGAGGAATGAATTGGGTGTCGAGATGTTATTTGAGACGAATAAAATAATGTCACAGATTTTGCGCTACTAAAAATTCGCGCATCGTGCGTGATAGATAAATGTCTGTCTAGTATATAGAGTTTTTTCGGAAAAATTTTGTTTTCTACTCTTGCATTTAAAGAAGGATCATCTCGCAAAATGGTTTTTGCAGTCGTGAGTATCGCATCGCTGGATTGACGAAACTGATGTGTGAGATGTTGTAAATCTTTGCCGGTAATTTGAAGAGGTTCTCCTTCTTCGCCTGCGATGAGGTGATTTAATGTCATGGCGATTTTTGCAGTTACAAAAGGTAATTGATGACGATGCCAATGGTGATAACTTTTATAAAAAGATTGTATTTCCGGTAACGCGATATATACACATGTAATACCTGCTTGTTTTAATTGTGCTGCTCCTTGACCTGCGACAATTGGATTTGGATCTTGATAGGCAAAAACAACATGCCGAATACCTGAGTCAATAATTGCTTTTGTGCAGGGTGGGGTGCGGCCATAATGATTGCAAGGCTCTAGTGTGACATACAGTGTCATATCTGGCGTTGGAGATTGATTAAGCTGTGTTAAAGCATCTACTTCTGCATGTGCAGTATGGGGTCCGTTGTGATAACCATGAGCAATGATTGCGCCACTTCCATCGACGATCACAGCACCCACTGAAGGATTAGGTGCACAAAATCCACGGTGACATTTTGCAAGCTCTAATGCTTTTAATAAATAATAATAATGGTGTGATTTCATATTTTGGCAAATGTTAATCGGTAGTAATCATTTTTGTTAATGCGATAAATGTCGATTTGATGAACGATAGTAAAGCGCGATCTGGTTAATAAATCATTGATTTCATCATCATTAAAATATTTATGTAATCTGCCTTTAGGATCTGTTTTCATTCGATTATGATGTGCCTTAAATGTTGATAAAACAAAATGACCATGACTGTTTAGTAAAGTATGTATCTTTTGAAGATATTTTTCGTATGTATTCGGATGCTGGTGGTGAAAGCACCCATTGTCAAGAATGATATCAAAAGTAGTATTAAATGATGTTTGAGAAAATTCATCGCAAATAAAACGTGTTGCGTGATAACGTGACTGTACAGTGTCCCAATAATCATGTGGATAAAGATCTACTCCTAAAACGGTGTTGCCGAGTCTAGCAAAATATTCGCAATCATTTCCTGTGCCGCATCCTAAATCTAAAATATTTAAAGGATGTTGATGAATTTTTAAAAAGCCTTGTATTAAAGAAGGGATAGAACGCAGCTCAGGATCATTTGTCCATTCATCTGACGATTCTAAATAATGACTTTTAAAAGCGGAAGTTAATATTTTCTTGTAATGAAGTTCATCGATCATGAGAGATTACCTGAGTAGATTTATTAAAAAGTGTATTAACACATGCTTGTAACCATTCAATTTTTTCGTGCATAAAATGAGATTCAAATACATGATTGTCTATTTTAAGTTGTTTTATCAAGTTAGACTGAGGTTCAGCAGTGATCAGTGAAAGACTTATTTTGTCAGACGGTATTAAATCCTTTGTCTCATGAAAATATGTGAATTCGAGGTGGCAGTCGATATCTATTTGGCTTTTTAGCATCACTCCATCGAATTGATGATGATTGTTAAATGAGCCAAATGAATGTAAACCTAATACTTGAAGTTCATTATCGAGTTTATTTAAATCAATAGTCGGCGCAGCAATTCTGACTCGATAATGTTGGTAGCTAGTAGGACATAAAATGATATGAACATCCTCGATACAAAATGAACGCCCTTTTTCATTCCAATAAGGATTAAACGCTACTTCTTGCTGAGCGCCATATTGTATCAATTGATCGCATAGTTGTTGATAAAGCGTCTGGTCATTCAAATAGAAAACAATTAAATGTTCATTGGAAAGTGGTTTATGAAAAGTTTTGTCATGAATGATATGTAAGAAAAAATGTTGGCCTAGTGATGAGTTATGTAAAACATAATTTGCTTCAGGGTTTTGATATATCGTTTCAAACGCTAATGCATTTTGAAAAAATGAAACAATAGCTTTAGAAGCCTCTGTTTTAATATTCAAAACTATTCCTTGAATGACCGGGAAAGGTGTATGTGTAAATAAACTGGATTGCATAATATTTTCTCAATGAAAAAAGAAGGCCGTGCACGGCCTTCCCGGGTTAGATTAACCAACGCGCTGATAAATACGACGAACTGGCTTTTTGAATGCCTTCTTCATATGTCACCTCCAAGTAAATGAAACAATCATACCCATGACATCCTTGTCGGTGTTGCTTCCAAACCTCTAGCGAATATAAAACTCTCGCACTTTATGCGGAACGCCATCATATATTTTGTAAGCATTGATGAAGCCACCCCTTCCGCCGACGAGTAAAATAGGAATGCCATCTTGGCCTATTTGTGCGGCAAATGCTTTTGTGTAATCAGGAAGTGATTCTTCTAAGTCGATCAGTTCAGCATCATCATAGCGATAACTTGCAAGTTGATAACCGTATCCCCCCATGTAAACATGATCAGCGCAATAAACACCATTTTCTTTTGTGCTTGTCATGTAATCGCCAAATATTTTTTTTTGTGTGTAATTCTCCAAATCAAGCTCGATCATCCCATCAGCACCCGTTACAAACATTTTTTGCTGGCGACGATCATGAATGAGTCTTTTTAAACGATAATCGAATTGAAATGACCCTAAAATACTATGAGAATCTTTATCATACACATGAACCATTTGTTTTTTGTCAGTAGAGACAACTCTTCTCCCATCCTCAGTATACGCGCAAGCATATGAAGCACCTTCTAATGCAATACGATCGAGAGGTTCCCCTGTGGTGAGATTAAATTCCCAAACAAAACCATCATCTGAAGAAGCCATGCAACGATTATAACCAACATGAATTGCGCAGCCGCGAGGAATGCCTAGGATTTGTCTTTGCCAAATCAGTCCGCCTGATTTGTCCGCTTTAAAAATATAACCTTTTCGTGAAATTGCAATGTAACTTCCGTCGGGTAATGGCTTAACATCTTTGATGATACCAAGACCGTGAATATGTTTTTCTATTTCTTCGATGTGAACATTGTTAAAATTATCCGATGCATAACGAATTAAACTCACACCGTGATCTGTGCCAGCATATAACAGGCCAGGATCAGAAGGATGAGGCTCTAATATCCACACGCATTTATGTTGAAAATCAGCACGCTTTAATTCATTGCCTTGATGATCTAATAAAATTAATTCGCCGGTTTGCAATAGAACATAAATTTGATTAAATGAAACAACCATCGCGTGTACAATTTGAAAATTGAATGGTCCAATAATCGATTTTAATTTAAAGTCTTTATTTTCATTATCGAAGATATATAATTTTCCATTAAAACCTCCAACAAATAAATAACGACATTCAGGATCGAATTGAATAAATTCATTATCTTCATGAGAAATTTTGTATTGTTTGAGATTGCTTCCATCTTTTTCAATAGTTGTGACTCCTGTTCTTAAAAATTTATCGTCACCAAGTCCGACGTCTTGAGTTGTCCAAAAACGATCGTGACGTTTATCGTAAGCAATTCCATGAATAACGCCGAGATCAATTCTGACATTGACGGGAAAGGTGTTTTTCTCTAAGTTGCCAACAAAAAATTGACCATCGATGTCAGAAAGTGCGTGTAGCGTTTGATTATCTGTACAAATACAATCAAAGAACATTTCGCTGGGAGACTGACGAATCTCTAGTATTTTAAATGTGTCTGCTTCTAAGACAACAAATTGATTATAGCCATTATTCGTGTAGAGCTTGCCATTGAAATACGCAATGCCTCTGTTGGGGGAAGGTGATGGCTCTTCATCTTCATATAAAAATTGTTTGTCACAGAGTTGTTTCCCATCATAAAAATCAAGGGGCATGAGTGTTTTAATATTCCATTTTCCTACTACACCCATACGATCTTTGGTAAACACAAATTCATCTGATAAACATAATGCATTAATTGGGCTGGTATAGCTCGTAACTGGAGAAGATTGAATCAGATTCAAGTTTAAATCAAACGCATGAATTCTTCCTTTGACATCAGATGCAATTAATATTTGATGTTGAGGTGAATATGCTAGGCGAAGTAAACGATTTTGTATATGCATAATCAGGTTTCCTGTCTATAGGGTTTCTGCCAATCTAAATCCAATGGTATAAATCGGTTTGTTATAAAAACCATGCCTTCTTCTGCATCTCGCAAGATCTGCATGTCGAGTAAAACTTCCGCCACGTGCAACACGATAATTATCTGGTTGAGATAAATCATCACGAATGTCTTTGCCGCCTGGGTATGTGAAATAATTTGATGCAACATACTCCTCTACATTTCCTGCCATATCGTAGCAACCGAAATACGATTGTCCTTGAGAGTATATTCCGATCGGCGTTGTTGAATATATGCTCGATTCAAGTGTATTTGCGTGCTCGGTTGAAAAAATATTTCCCCATGGAAATTCATTTCTGTTCGGGCCTGCTGCCGCGTATTCCCATTCATATTCTGTGGGTAAGCGAAAAGATCTCTTCGTTTTTTCACTTATCCAGGCCGCATAATTGTCTGCACTTTTGGGTTGAATACCGTAAACGGGATGATTTGATTTTGTGAAATCATAAATCCCAAATTGCCATGCAGTTGGTAGATCATCGTGTTGGGTTTCTTTTAAAAAAACTAAATACTCATAATTCGTCACAGGATATTTTGCAATCCTGAATGAAGAAAGTGTCACAAGATGTTTGGGGTTTTCTTTTAATAACCAGTCGAGTTGTACGCCAAGAGATTGATAGGTATCATAAGCTAGCTGTATTTCCTCTAAGGTGGAGCCTATTGGAATGCATGCGCCAGGTATTGTGATCATCGCAGGATTGTTAGGATCGATGCGCGGATCTCCCAAAAAAGAGAGTAGTGTGGCTGCTGCATATCGTGCATGCAAGGATGCTGTTTGAGAGGCAATAATTTCCATTAATTCATCAATTGACTGACATTTCAATGTGTTCAGATGCTCTTGGACATTCTCAAGAATGCTTGATTGATAATGCGCGGGTAGATGCATGGCTTCTCTTGAAGACAGTTTGTTAATTTCTTTTAACATGTGGTAACCTCGACTGTATAAATCATTCCATCGTAAGAAGATGCTAAAAATAGATGACGTGTTTTATCATAACAAATGGCGGAAATACCTCTGTGCGTTAATCGCTTTACTTGCCATGCTGTATTTTTTAAATCATAAATGGCCATCAACCCATTGTAAGAAGCTGTTGCAATGTAACGATGACTGTCATCTGTCGCGATACATTTAATAGAGTGTGTATGAGGCGTATCAATTTTTGATGACAAGGAGAATTGGTTTCCATCCCAGATGCGTAATGTTAAATCTCGACTGATGCTGGCAAACTGATTGTTACTCAATGCAACACAGCCATTTGCAATTTTATCGTGCGCATCTTGATGTGTGTGTAATGCATTTCCTTGAATATCATGCCAAGCAACAGCGCCTGTGGCACACACAGAAAAAAGTAAATGGTTTTGACTGGCTAATCCTTTAATTGCATTGTGATGTAATTGCCAAGTGTCTACATGTGTTATTTTACCTGAGACACCTTGCTTAAAGATCAGTGCTTCTCCTGTGTAAGTTCCAATGGCGATATACACTTCATTTTGATGAATAAATTGCGTTGCACAATTTAAAGGCGAGTAATGCTTATAAATAATTTCTTGTGAAACTGTATCAAATATTTCGCCAGATTGTCCGCCTGTTAAACGAGTGTCACCGCAACGAATAAGAAAGTTGCAAAGGCTTGAAAATTCTTTTTCTGCTTTCTCATTTTTTTTGAGAAGACCTGCATCTCCTATCGTCCAAATGCCATCTTCATCCGCTGAGATAGTATTTATGCCGTGTGTATCATTGATATGATCCAGTTGCCAGGATTGCGTTTTATGATTGTACAATGCGTAGGTATCACCAAAAGTAGCGAATATGATTTCATTATCGTTGTGAAATGCGCACGATCTTGCCCATATGATATTAGGCAATGTAAATTCCGTGAGTCGCTGGATTTTTCCGTTAGACAAGATATCCCAAAGAATTGCTTTTCTATCATATGCAACGCTAATCATTTTTTTTCGTGCAGGATGGTAAACTATTTTTTTAATGCCAGATTGGTGCGCCGAAACGGATTGTTTATTATTGTTAATAATGATGTGAATATGGCCTGTGTCATCGCCTGCATAGACGACTCCCTCATGAGAAATTGCTATTGTGTCTGTTTCAACGCCAGTATCATTTAATTGCGCAATTTGATTTTCTGAGTGCATATCCCAAACGCGTACAGTGCCATCGTCTGAGCTGCTGATCAATTGTGCGCTTTCTTTTATCCATTGCACACTGATGACATCTGCTGTATGGCCAATACATTTTTTTAATAGTTTTCCATTAAAGTCAAAAACTCTGACATAGTGATCTCTCGAGGCTGTTGCAATAAGCGGGAGCGTTGGGTGAAAGGTTGCAGATTCAACATCATCTTGATGATCAGTCATGATAGAAATTAATTTCATCTCAGGCACAGACCAAAGTCTTGCTGTATAGTCGCTACTGCTAGTCACCAAATATTGACCGCAAGGACTAAATTCGCATTGATTAGCGAGATGATCATGATGGCCCATAGCAATAGGGGAGTGATCTATGCCATTCCATAAGATAATGCGATTATCATAACCGGCTGTTGCGATATAGAGATGATGATCGCTTGCTATACCACTGATCGGAGATTGGTGTCGCATCATAGAATTATCTCGTCTGTATATTAAGTATATTGTTTTTAAAAATATGACCAGCGTGTTCGATTTTAGCTTGTAAATATTTTTTGTTATCGTTTTTGAGATAAAAACCTGTCCTCGTAACATCCTCGATTTGAATTCCATCTCTTTTTAATTGTTTGTATTTGTCAGGGTTATTAGAAATCAAATGAATTTTTTCAATGTTCATCGCTTTTAGCATTTCAGCTGCGACTGAGAAATCACGCATATCTTCTGGTAAATTTAATACACAGTTCGCTTGAAAAGTATCAAAGCCCTTTTCTTGTATGGCATACGCATCGAGTTTGTTGTAAAGACCAATCCCTCTGCCTTCTTGTCGTAAATATAATAAAATGCCACCGGAAGTACTAAATAGGTTAAGTGATTCATGCAATTGATCGCCGCAATCACATTTAGAAGATCCAAATAAATCTCCTGTAATACATTCAGAATGAACACGTACGAAAGGGCATTTCTCTGTGTCTGCATTGTTAAATATCAAAGCGAAATGCTCTTTATGAGGATCTAAATCATGAAATGAGACAAACGTGCTCATGCCATATTTTGTTAAAACTTTTATTTTATTTCGTATGGTCGCCATTGTTACATCCCGTATGGATAACGCGAGTTTTTAATAAGGTCATCTGCGCGAATTTTTTTAAATGTACTGGCATAAATGTGAAGTATTGATAATGCGTTGTGTAATCTGTCACGTACATACTGATCATTTTCGCTTTCGCTTACATCAAATTGATTCAATACATTTTTGACATCTCGTACGATAATATTTTCAGGGAGATAACAGATTTTGGTATTCTTATGGCTACTGATGCGAAGTTCAACAATTGGATATGTTCCACCTTGACCAGATGAAACGGACACAATTAATCCAGGCTTGTGAGATAATTCGTCATTAGAACAGAGTTGCAGAAAATTCATCAGTTGTGGTGGTGCCATGCCATTCCATTCAGGTACTACAAAAATAATGCCATCTGCTTTTTTTAGTTTTTCTGATATATTCTTCCATTCTGAATGCCAAGCAGGCCCTAATTGCCAGATTGCTTCATCCCAAAGCGGAAAACACTGTACTGATAAATCGATCATATCAACCTGTATTGAGGTATTAGGTGATAATGCAGTTGCGATGTAATTTGAAACTTTATAAGATTGTGATTCTTGACGTGTACTTCCGCTGATGATTACATAACGATTTATCTTCATTTGCAACAACTCCTCAGGTTTATCTTCATGTCATTCTTCTATGTTTTAATGTATCAGATGTTATGCAAATATGAATTACTGCATAAATACAGTTCTAGGTGCATAGATAAAATCGTTATACTAGGTAGCATGAGAATGATCAATAAATATACAACTGGTGAAAAATGACGATTTATTATGGTTTCTGCGAATCCCCATGGGGGCATTGTTTTATGGTCGCAACTGAAGAGGGTATTTGTCGGTTGGCATTCTTTGATACGCAAGCTGAATACGAGATATTTGAAAATGAATTATCATGCGAGTATCAAAATGCAGAAATATGTTTTAATAACGAAAAAATTGCAATGCTCGGCAAAATGATTTTTTCAAAAGATAAAAAAGATATTCAATTAGTATTGAGAGGAACGCCTTTTCAAATAAAAGTTTGGCAAGCTTTGCAATCCATTCCAGAAGGTTCACTTTGTAGTTATCAAGCTGTTGCTGATTCTATTCATCAACCTAAAGCTGTGCGTGCGGTGGCTTCTGCTATTGCAAAAAACAATATTGCTTTTCTTATTCCTTGTCACAGGGTGATTCGGAGTGACGGTTCTATTGGTCAATATCGCTGGGGATCTGTGCGCAAACAAGCGATGATTGCGTGGGAAAATATCTAGAAGTAAAAAATATTTTTCATAAGAAAAAAGTATGTTATAAAGCTTTCCTCGTTCTGAGAGTTTGCGAAAAGGAGTTCATCATCAAATCTTCACGACTCGATATTCGTGCAATTGTTGCTTGGTGCTTATATGACTGGGGTATTTCAGCTTTCCCAGTCATTGTGACTACTTTTGTCATTGCAACCTATTTTACAAGTCAAATTGCAATTAACCCCATTATAGGTACACATCAGTGGGGAATTGCGATGACGATTGCGGGTATCATTATCGCTATTTTAAGTCCCGTGTGTGGTGCGATTGCTGATTATAATCGTCGCAGAAAATCCTGGTTGTTTGCTTTTACGTTATTGATGATTGTGAGTTCAGCCTTACTATGGTTTGCAAAACCAGAATCTTTTGCAGCTCACTATATGCTTATCACTGTCATTCTAGGTACGATCGCGTTTAATATGTGTATGGTTTTTTATAATGCCATTTTAATTGATATCGCGCCGCTCAATTATGTTGGACGTATATCTGGATGGGGTTGGGGTGTGGGATATCTTGGCGGTCTTGCCATTTTAATGATTGCTCTGTTCGGATTTATGAATACGCAACCTGCTTGGTTGAATATCAAAACTGATGAACACATCCGTATCTGTGGCCCATTAGTTGCAGTGTGGTCACTTTTATTTACATGGCCTTTATTTTTTATGGTATCTGAAAAATCTCATAAAAAAATGCCAATTTTTCAAGCGATACGCTATGGCATGAATGATGTCATTTCAACCTTTAAAATGTTACTTAGTGAAAAAAATATATTAATATTTTTGCTTGCACAAATGGTTTATATCGATGGATTAAATAGTTTGTTTGCGTTTGGTGGAATATATGCTGCAGGAACATTTCATATGGGTATGAAAGATGTTTTACTCTTTGGGATCGTAATGAATATTTTTGCGGGCATGGGGTCGATTCTGCTTGCTTGGGTAGATGATTGGATAGGTCCTCGATCGACTATTTTGTTTTCGTTATCATGTTTAACTTTGTTGGGATTAAGTATCGTTTTGACAAAAAGTTTAACGCACTTTTGGATTTTAGCGTGCTTCTTAAGTTTATTTGTTGGTCCCGTGCAATCTTCCAGTCGATCTCTCATGGCGCATCTAGTACCAAAAGACAAAGCGACAGAACTCTTCGGTTTTTATATTTTATCTGGGAAAGTCAGCACCTTTTTAGGTCCCTGGTTGCTCGGTGTGATGACACTTCATTTTAACAGCCAACGTGCTGGGATGGGTTCTTTGCTTTGTTTTTTTATTGTTGGCGCATGCATCTTGCTTTTTGTGCGAAACAAGCATTCTCTGGGTGCCTGTAAGTAATATAGCTATTGAAGTTCACTCATTCAAATACAAGGAGAGGGGTATTAAATTTTATTTACCATAGCGCCTGCAACAACAAGATTCAACACAGCTTCGCCACAATGTTTTGCAATTTCAGTGCGCACTAAAGTATGCAAGCGTGTGACCTCGCGCCATTCTTTGTCTTCAGGATAAATAGGTTTTGCGATTGTAATTTTGATTTTGCCAGGTTTAGGTAGCCAAGTGTCGCCGCGCAAAATGGAACGCATGCCTTGAATAGCAATAGGGCAGATCGGCGTTTGGGTTTCGACGGCGAGTGAAAATGCGCCGAGTTTAAAAGGACGCAACCCTGTTGCATAAGTGAAAGTGCCCTCAGGGAAAATAAATACTGAATTTTTCTGTTGTAATGCAGCCTCAATCAAGCGCGTATCTGAGATATTTTTATTAAAATCGATCCTGTCGACAGTTAAAAAACCAAATTTGTTCACGATTTTTCTCATGATGAATGATTTGAGAATTTCTTTTTTGCCTACGAACAAAACGTTAGTTGGCAATATTCCAAGCATTAATAATGAATCCGCATAGCTTGCATGATTGGAAACGAAAATCATCGGTGAGTTGGCGTGAAGAAAATCTTTGCCTTTAATTAAAACCGGACAAAACACTAAGCGAAAAAAATTGCGTGCCCAAAATTGAAATACCCCGCGTGTGATACGACGGGGAAACAAAAATATACTCATTAGAGCAAATGGGAATGTCATCATGAAAATACTTGCAACATACATTAAAAAGAATAATTTTGCACCATAAACTAATCCCCTGACACATTTTTTATATAGACCTATCGCAGTTAATTTTGCTAATTGAAATTTCGCGGATATTGGTTGGCGAGAGATTTTTCCTGATAAATACTCTTGTTTGCAAGCAGATCGTTGTAATTTGCCGCTAGATGTTTTGCGAATCGTTTGTGGTGGCGCTAATATAACAACATCAGGCGGTGTATCGAGGAAAATTGCTACTTTCTCGATAATCGCTGCGCGAATTGCATGTTGTTGTTTTTCATCACGCTCATACGTTTCAGCGACAATAATTAGTTTTTCTGTGCCTATGCGTTGATCATTGACACCAAATGCCACCACGCATCCTTTTCGAATGTGCGGGATTTGATTCACAATATTTTCGATTTCTTCGGGGTAAAGATTGCGACCCGCTTTGATGATGAGATCTTTTTTGCGCCCAGTAATAAATATTTCTTTGTCGGCAAGATAGCCTAAATCACCCGAATCCCACCAACCATCGTGCCATATTTTTTGTGTTGCTATTGGATTATTGTAATATCCTTGCATCGCAGAAGGACCGGTAAATTGAATATTGCCTACCATGCGCTCCGGTAAGATATTCCCTGCATCATCTACTATGCGTATGGCATGGTCGACAAAAGCTTCACCGCAGGCAAGAAACTGTAAGGTGTCTTTATTAGTGTCGGCAGGAATGGCTTGATTATTGAGCGCAAATGCTTCCCGTTGAATCGTATCAATGCGTGGAACTCTTTGTTGAGTTTGACAAGTCAGACCCACAGTAGATTCTGCTAAACCATACACTGGCGCAAAGGCTTCTGCTTTAAATCCATAAGCAGCAAACTTTTGTGTAAAACGTTCGAGGGTGCTCGGTTGAATAGCTTCTGCGCCATTAAAAGCAAAACGCCAAGAACTTAAATCAAGTCCTGCAATATTTTTAGGGTCTATTTTTTTAATACATAACTCATATGCAAAATTAGGACCACCTGACAATGTTGCGCGATGATAATGAATTTTCCAGAGCCATTCTTCGGGACGTGAGAGAAAAGTGAGTGGAGACATGATTGTGACTGGGATGCCGGCATAGAGACTGCCCATCCAATTCATCAATCCCATATCGTGATAAAGCGGCAACCAACTAACAACGGCATCGGTAGGTTTGATTGGGATCGCGCGCACAACAGCGCGAATATTAGCGAGTATATTTGCATGCGTTAATGTGACGCCCTTGGGTTCACCTGTGCTACCTGATGTATATTGAATTAATGCAATATCTTGTGTTTGCACAATAACATCTTTTAAATCGAATGAGTGTGTTTTTAGATGATCGATTGTTGTGACTGCTTTTAAACTGGGAATGAAAGTTCGCAAAATTTGACTGAGCATTTCGGCTTGTGAAAATGTAATTAATAATCGAACTTGAGCGTTTTCTAATATTTTTGCTTCGCGCTTAATATATTCTTCGATTTTATCAGGACGAAAAGGGGGGTAAATCGGTACTGGAATAGCGCCTGCTAATAACGTACCGCAAAAAGCATAAAAAAATGCATCACTGGTGGGTAACATGATTGCAATCGTTTCGCCAGGTTTGATGCCGTGCTGCTGAATTCCTTGAGCTACCTGTGTGGCAATTTCAAATAATTGCCCGTAGCGGATAATATTTTCTTGACCGTTTTCATGATGTAAATAAATATGCGGACGATCTGGCGCATAACGCGCATAAACTTGTATGACTTCAAGTAATGTATTTGTACTTGATAAATCGAGTGAAGATGTTTCAAGGGTCGGAGTAAATGTTGAAGACGCTAATTGGGTTGGATGATTTTGTTCGATAAAAATCATCAAATCGCGTAATGTATCGACTTCTGCCATCACTTTTTCAGGTAGGCGAATTGAAAATGTTGTTTCGATGCGATGAAAAAGTTCGACTTTACCGAGACTGTCGATCCCTAATTCTCGTTCGAGTGAAGCGTCAATAGAAATCGCATGAATCGCACGTTCTGCATCAAGCTCAAGTAAAAAATGGCGTGTAATTGAAAGTAATTTTGATTCGATTATTTGTTGACTGTCTGTCATGCGGCATCATCCTGATTGATCATATACAAAAAGAACTCGTCATTGCGAGCAGCGTGAGTCCCGCATCACGTCCGGGACTTCGCAGTCTCGCAATGACGAGTTATTTTGCAGTTCACTGAATATTAACGATTCCGTATTATAAATCTTTAATTTTTCATTCTCCACAGTTTTACAACTTCATCAGGTCGATCCACAATCACACCATCTACGCCCATTTCAATTAACTCATTCGTTAATTTTAAATCAATATCTTTCCCGGATGCGGGATTTGACCAGGTCACGACTTTTAATCCTAAATCATGAGCTTCTTTGAGATTATCTTTTGTGACTTCGATATCTTGTGGATCCCAAAGTGTGCCACCAAGCGCTTTAATCATTTTTGCAGTTGAGTTTTTGTAATTTTTAACCAAATAGCCAGCCGTCCATAATCCAGCAATGGCTGGATTTTTGTCACGCATTTTAATTTCACTCTCGGAATCGGTTAAATAAGCTGTTGCAACGCGTGAATCGATCGCTTGTAAATCAAGTAAGCATTGCCAATCAAACGCTTGAATTTGACATTGGGGGATAATATTTTCTTCTTTTAAAATATCGTAGACTGCGTGTGATAATTCAGCGGGCGAATAACCTCGCTCTGGATGTTCAGGATCATTTTTAATTTCAATTTGAAATTGAATACGATCACCTACTTCTCCTTTGACAAATTGTATGACTTCTTGAAGTGTCGGGATATGAGTATGGTCAACCGGCGTTTGCGATGGAAAATAACTAGAATATGTTGTGCCAGGTCGAATACGTCCTACATCATATGTTAATAATTCTGAATAATTCATTTCTTTAATATATTTGGAATAACTGATCCATTGTTCGTTTTGATCACGAGTGATATCAACATTTAAGCTTAAGTCATGTTGTGCAACGACGACACGATCTTTTGTCATTGTCACATCCATATCCACAAAATCCACACCAATATCGATAGCAGTTTGATAAGCAGGTAACGAATTTTCAGGAGAAAGACCGCGTGCGCCGCGATGGCCATATAATTTGAAATGCATTGTGAATTCCATTTTTTCAATCTTGTTATTGCGAGCCCGCGAAGTCCCGCGATGACGGAAGGTTTACGCAATCGCAACTCGTGCAAATAACATATAAGACAATGGATGTTTGCCATAAGCTGTTTGCACATTACTAGGGAGCGAATATCCACTGATCAACGCGCCAATCCCAGGTTTTGCATGATACCAAGTGGGGAATTCATAAAAATAACCTGTCGTTAATTTCATGACATTGAATGCTTGATCTGCGTAGGGGCTGGGTTGCAAAAATAATTCATCTTTTTTGACATGTTCAAAACGTCCAAAAAGCGTATGGGTTGTATGAAATTGAATAGTGGACTCTAAAAGATATCCATTTAAAGTATGTCCAGGTTTATTAGCATCTTGTCCCCAGGCAAAAGTGGTTTGCCAATTATTTTCACCGAGGGCTTTATTGTAAATCGCAGAAGCTGTTGCGCGATTGGTATTCACGTTGGGTTCGAGTTGTTCTGGACTTTTAATGCTGCCATAGCTTGCTTGTAAAGACCAATCGTCCGTTGGATTATAGGTGATGCGAGCAGATTCAGAATCAAATTTAGGGGGCTCCATACTCCAACGAAATTGATCAGGTTCTCTTCCATTGAAAGCGGATAATTCAAATTTTAATGTATTTAAAACATAGCCAAATGTCATAACACCGTAGGTGATGTGCGTTGAATCCAGCCAATGATGTGCAATGGGTGCCTCAGGGTTATACATGCTGGACCATCGCATCATAAAATTAGGCGGGCCAAGAGCGGGCTCGCCTGGTAATGCGATATACAAAAATGCAGAACTGAGATTGGAGAGAGGAAGACTGTATGTTGCAGCAAGTTCCATAACAGCATCATGCGGGTGTTGTCTATCGATGAGCGGTGTTTCACCATTTGCTGTTTCACCAGTTTGTAATAGTAAAGGATAACCCCCTTTGCCCATCAAAGGATCAAGTGAAAACATACTGCGAAAACCGAGTGTGCCAATTTTAAAATCTTTTTCTGCCATGAACATCAGCATGCTTGTGCTGAAAGTGAGATTGTTGCCGCGATGGCCACCTTGATGATCATCGATGAGATTGGCAAATCCTTGCAACATTTCAACACTGTTGTTCGGTGTAAACATTAAACCTGTCATGGGTGTTGATTGAGGTTGCCAACTGGTACCCGAAGCTTCCCGTGTCATGGGATAGTGACCATACATGCCGTGCACGTTTTGCATGTGTGTTATTGTATGATCGTGCGACATAGACATCTGCATGTTGTGTGATGACATGTCCATTGTTTCGTGTGCTAAAATAGTCTGCGAAAATAAAATACAAGTGAGAAAATTAAATGCGACAAACGTTTTCATCATAAACCTCGTATTATTTATTCAAATTATGGACCCGATTAAGCCACATTCCCATCATTCTGTAAAGCCGTGAAATTCAACGGGAGATTCACTTGAAAAAAATCATGAGATTGCTTGGTATGCAAAAACGTTTATTGTATCAAGCTGGCGGTAAAAAATCCTTGCTTGAAGCGATCTCGCGTTTTTATCAAGCATCACTCGAAAATGATATTGAAAGAGCAAAAAATATTTTAGACGCTTTTCCAGATAATCATCCTGAAATACTTAACTTGAGTATGTCTTTGCATGCAGCGGTAAAATTTGGTCATATTGATTTTGTTTGTTTTTTGATAGACGCTAAAGCTGATCTCAACTTTCTTTCACCGGATGGGCAGACCGCGTTAAATGTTGCAGTAACAAGGAATAAAACTGATATTGCAATGTTGTTGATTCGTGCGGGTGCAGACATTATGATCGATGACGCATTTTACACAATGCTTGCCCAGTCTTTGAATAAAAAATTTAAGAGTTTAGCGATAGAGCTTCTATTGCGGGGGGCGAATATCGATAAATTTATTCTCTTACTTGCTGCAAAAAAAGAATTGTTTGATATTTTTTTGATGATTCGTTTTATTTCTCAGGACTGTTATTATACCGATCATATCAAAGCATCTGTTGTCGAAAAAATCGCCTATTATCCTGAGTTGCGAATGTTAGCTGAAATGTCGTTAGATCAATTAATGCAAACAGAGAATATGGAAGTACTGATGAATAGATATCCAAAGATGGGGGAATTCGTGCATGCACCTCAAAAAATTCAGCAAAAATTGATTGAGGAAGAGGAAAAGGCTGTTGCTTCACGCCTTTTCTCACCATAAATTTATGTGAATTGATTTTACTCAACTCTATCTGTGCCTGGCTTTTCCTGAGTGCTTTTTTCTAAAAAGGCAATCCATTCGCTGGTTTCTTTTGAGTTACTGTCGAGTGCAAGCGCACATTTAAAATGGGCGAGGGCGTTAGCGTCATCTTTCAAATGATGCAAACATAAGGCTAAATTATAATGCAGCCCAAATTTTTCACCAATAAAAGGTTTAGATAATTCATAATAATGACGTGCTTCATCATAACGTTTAATCGCATGGAAAAAGACACCAATTTCGAATAATACGCATTCTGTTTTTGGCATATCATAAAAATTGTTAGCGATTTTCTTCATATTTTGTGAAAGATAATGCACTGTATCTGCGTCTGCTTCTTCTGCAAGTGAAATCACACGGTTAGAGAGTTTGAGATAAATATGCGGATCCCATTGAGATAATTGTAAATGGGAGGCGATAGTGTCTAGCGTGCATTCTTGGAAGCTATCACTCATGCGACGATGTAAAGTGAAATAATCTGCGGGGCTAAATCCTTCGACCCAATCTTCAATGGCTTGCCATGTTTCAGGTAGTTCGCGCAAACCAAATCCGCTTGAAAATACGGACGTTTTAATGCCTTTGCGCGGTGTTTGTAAAAAGAAATCGCCGCCTGCATTTTTAAGGTATTGCCCCATAGCGTGAAAGTTGACCATGGCTGAAAAGAAACTGCCATGAAAATAAATAGGTGGGCGACCTGCGCCATCTAGTGTGTGGCGTGCGCCATTGCCTTTGTCAGTTGAAATTAAGAGTAACCGATCGTTCGCTAATTTTTTTAAAAAACGCAACGTATGAAATGCGCCGACAGGAAATAAAAATACAGTTTCTTTTAAATGCGTGCGATATTCTTCGAGGATAGCGTCGATGTGTGGATCACCGTAAAAATTGCTGTCGATTTTAGTGGCATGATAACTCACATCAACTTTTTCCATTTCGACGGGCCAATTATCTTTCATGTTATTTTCATCGGTCGCCACACTGACTGATAATTCGTAGAGATTATTTTCGCGCACAGCAAAGAGATCGTTGAGGGCAGTATCAAAAATATAATTCCCCACAACAACGAGAGGATTTTTTAATGTTTGTGCGTTGAGTTGAATTTTGCTATAGACTAAATTGATTGGACGATCAGCTTCCATATCGTAGAGTGCAAAATCAATCCAGCCTTTTTCGATCAGCGGTAATAAAGCGTGATGTTTTTCCCAGTAACGCATATTACTTTTCGTGAAATCACTCATCACATGACAGACTTTGATGTCTTCGAGACCTGCGTTGGCAAGCATCTCGTGTAGTGTTTTCACAAAATAAAAACTAAAACGACCAGAGCCGGTGCCAATTTCCATGATATAAAAAGGATCGTTCTTAGCTTCTGGATGTTTTTTGATCCAATCACGGATAAAACTTAACATAATGCGAGCATATGTCTTTGCAATAAAGGGATTGCTGGTGATGTAAAAGGGAACAGAATTTACCCAAGCGTTGATGCCTTCGCGATCAAAGTAATCGCGCTGAATGCGCCAAAGCGCGGATTTAGAGAATTGTTTGTTTTGTTCAATGATGACTTTTCTACTTGTATTATTATCAGTCTGCACGATTGTATCCTCTTCAAAAATAACTCATAAATAGACAATTAGATTATCATGAAAATACGCTTGCGCCCAAGCGCAAAACATTAGAAGATTGATCCCAGACTGCGCTGGGGCTTTTGATTATGCATACACTTTCACCATTTATTCAAGATCTTGCAATCATGCTGGGGGTTGCTAGTTTAGTGACCTTATTATTTCAGCGTATTCGTCAACCAGTTGTCTTGGGCTACTTAGTCGCGGGTATGATTATTGGTCCATATACGCCGCCGTATCATCTCATTAGCAGCATGGATGAAATTCAAGTGTTATCTCAATTAGGCGTCGTCTTTTTGATGTTTTCGTTGGGATTAGATTTTAGTTTTCATAAACTCACACGTGTTGGATTTTCTGCCAGTATCACAGGTTTTATTGAAGTGTCGTTAACCGTCACGATTGGTTTTTTAACCGGCATGATGTTGCACTGGCCTTTTCATGAGAGTTTATTTCTCGGCGCGGCGCTTGCGATTTCATCAACGACGATCATTATTAAAGCACTCGACGAATTAAATCTCAGGCGTAAGCGTTTCGCGGAATTTATTTTTGGTATTTTAGTGATAGAAGATTTATTGGCCATTTTATTATTAGTCGGATTATCTACATTAGTTGCAACGCACAATATTTTTTCAGTCAATATGCTGCTCGCCATTTTGAAATTAATTTTTGTGGTAGGCGGTTGGTTTTTGGTCGGTTATTTTTTAGTGCCGTCATTTATGCGTGGGATCACACGATTTGCTAGCGAAGAAACTCTGACGATTGTTTCAATCGCATTATGCTTATTGCTCGTCACAGTTGCTGCACGATTTAATTACTCAACGGCGCTCGGCGCTTTTATCATGGGGTCAATTTTAGCGGAAACACCATTCTCGCATCGTATTGAACAATTGATTCGACCTGTGCGCGATATCTTCGCGGCGGTGTTTTTTATTTCAGTCGGTATGTTGATCGATCCGCATATCATTATCCATTCGTTTCCTACCGTATTATTGATTACAGTGATTTATCTTATCGGTAAAAGCTCCTCAACTATCTTAGGTGCTTTCATAACAGGGCAAAGCTTATCGACTTCTATGCGTATTGGTTTTGGTGTTGCGCAAATTGGTGAATTTTCTTTTATCATCGCGAGTTTAGGTGTGATGCTCAATGTCACTAGTAATAGTTTATATCCAATTATCGTAGCAGTCTCAGTGATGACAACTTTCACGACGCCTTATATGTTGCGATTATCCGGGTATCTTTCAGCGCAAATCGAAAAAAAATTACCCGACAATATTCGCTATTTCCTCGACGGCTATTCTGCTTGGGTGTATCGCACGTTGGCGAGTTCTCAAACGCAATCCATTTATCGCAGCGCAGCACTCCGTTTAATTTTGAATGGTATCGTAGTTGCTATTATTTTTACGTTGGTACAACATTTATTGTTGCCGATTATTTTTCAGTGGATTTCTGTGCGTTGGGAAGCTAGGACACTGGCATGGGTGACAGCAATGTTGTTATCTTTTCCATTTTTATGGGGTATGTTGTTTTCGTTGCGTACTTCTCCTGGGAAATTGAATCGAAAAGATTTAGCATTTCGTGCTGCGCCGTTAGTGATGTGTTGGTTGGTGGCAATTATTGAGGTTGCTGTTTTAAGTATTACTTACTTCCATACTCTGCTTTTGACTTCTTTGTTAATTATTTTAGTCTTGGTTTTATTTGCTTTCTCTTACCGCATTTTAGAAAAATCGTATCATTGGTTCGAGCGTCGATTGGTCGGCAACATTCGTCACAATGCTGAAATGCATGCACGCTACGAACAACTAGCCCCTTGGGATACACATTTTAATGACATTATTGTCAGTGATGAATCACCACTCATTGGTAAAACATTAACCCAGTGTCAATTGCGAGAATTGTATGGTGTTAACATTGTTGCGATTTATACGGGCGCTAAAGCTATTCTTGCGCCACGTGGGAATCAAATCATTTCTGCGCGTGATCGATTAATTGTGTTAGGGAATGACGAGCAAATTGATGCATTCCAAAAAGTGGCAACACGTGCATCGCGTGAGCCTATGGAAGCGCAAGAAACATTAAAAGATTTTGCTTTGAAAGCGCTTGTCTTGGATGCTGATGATCCTTACATCGGAAAAACAATTCGTGAATCAGGTATTCGAGAAAAAGTCAGTGGATTAGTCGTCGGTCTTGAACGAGCAAGTGAACGCATTTTAAATCCTGATCCAGCCACTGAATTGCATGCAGGCGATTTATTGTTGATCGTTGGTGAGATGGAGCATTTGAAGGGAGTAGAGTAGTACATTTTGCTTATTCATTTCGGCAATGGCTCGCTCGGATCCTCCTCGCTGCGCTTTACTTGCCTACATGAATAGACAAAATGAAGGAGTAGATTCTGAAGTGGTAGAGTGGGTCATTTAGCTTATCCATGCGATGTGTCCATCTGGCCTTATTAAAACTGCTTGCTCTTTAGTTAATTGGTAACAATCATAAAAGTTTTGCTTAAGAATATGTAAATCCTTGCCAACACGCAGTATTGTTTTGGGATATCGTTCGGGAATAGGTAATTTCAGTTTTTCAACTATACAGTCTTCTCCTGCTAAAAGAACATAATTCTTTTCAAATAAATCAATGGTAGAGATAGCGCAGTTATTGTATGAAAACCAACAGTGTGGAGCACGCATACCGACGATGGCTTTGTTTTTATAGAAATTGGGATCAAAAGCTTGGAGTTCTGCACTTCCAGGATAGAGCGCATTAGACTGATAAATAAAACCAACATCCAGTCCAAGGTGATTAATATGTTTGGTTTGTTCTTTTAAGCCTTCGTGAAATGCATGTTTGTTACCATCAGCAAGAGATTGAAAAATCATACGTAATCGATTGGCATTAACGACACTCCAATCGATTGTAGTTTGCGCAAGTGGTTTCCGTTCTTGTTCATAACTATCCAATAATGTTTGATCAGCATACCCTTGAATGACGTAGGCGATCTTCCATGCTAAGTTATGAGCATCCCCTATACCAGTATTCATGCCCATACCACCTGTCGGCGGAATTCGATGTGCGGCATCACCACATAAAAATATCCGACCATGATGATATTGCTGCGCATTTAATGCTGCCATTTCCCACTTGGAGATATTGATTAATTTCACATCCAGTTCAGGTTCATCGACTGTAGCGCGAACTAACTCAATCCCTTTCTCTGCTGTTAAAATTTCATTAGTATCTGCTATACGTTTCGAAAAAATCCATCGACGTTTTAAATCGACAGCCATCATGACGCGACCCATTTGTTCTTTATCAGTAAAAGCCATGACTGCAAAGGGTTTATCAGAAAGCCAAGGAGACAAATCAGTCTCACAATAGACACTCACATGTGTCCCTAAACAAGAAATGCCATCCATGTTGATGCTAAGTTTTTTTCGCACAAAGCTGTTGGCGCCATCTGCAGCAATGAGATATTGGCAATGAACTTTAGTGCGAGTCTGATCGATCAAATTTTCAAATTCACAAGAGACGAACTGGTCATTTTGTTCGATATTGATAACCTGACTATTAAAATATACTTGGCTATTTTTGTGAGTCTTAAGACAAGTTAAAAGCGCTTGTTCGAAAATATCCTGAGATAGTAAACAAGGTTCGGTGGGGCTTATTTCTTCTTGTTCCGTAATAAATGATACATCACCTTGTATTTTACCTTTTACGTCATTCATCCAGAGAAAGCGTCGTGTAAAGTGACCCCAACGTCTAGACCACCCCTCGAAATTTTTTTGAGAGATGCCTCTCCGCTTTTTTAAAATTAATAAAAATAAAAAACACCTTTGTTACTGCGCCGTGGGTATGTGGGCGAGAAGACAACGAGTGTGTCG
>JANRLY010000051.1:0-84251 GCA_033762075.1 Gammaproteobacteria bacterium | reverse complement strand
ACTTTAGTACTCGATATGATATTTGAGGCATTGGAGTCTTAACCCTCCCAACCCTTTCCCTTCCCTCCCATTAAAAAGCAAATGGGAAGGAAGGGGACTCACTATGCAAGACCAAACTTCATTCAAGGCCGTGAATACTTACATTTAAAGAGATTTATGGTCTACAGAATGAAGCAAGAGGGAGTGGATGTTTTCAGTTTCATAAACGAGCCCGTGTGCGTGCCCGGGCCCGTTTACGAGCTGCTTCGTTATCGTGAATATCTTTTTCCAAGTAAAGTTTCAATACTTGAAACATCAATTTCATTTTTCTCATTGGATGAATCAGGCACAGGATGCTTTTTACGCCAAAATCCTTGTAGTGTTAATGCTGCTGCTTCACGTTTATGTTGTTCTGATTCAATTTCGAGTGAGTGACGATAACTACGAGAAAGACGCTGATCTGATTTCAATCTCTCTTCACATAAAACATGTTGTAAACGATGATAAGCCTTGCCCGGTAAATAATCGAAAGCTTCTTTTCTTAAACTTTCTGAACGAGAAACATTTTTTTCACTTACAATTTCATTAATATCAGACAGCGTGAAGGTCAAATCATGATAAGCATGAAAGATCATGGATACCATCCAATAAATCAATTTATTCGCTTCTTTAATTGGCTCTTGTCCATTCACAGGGCCAAGGTCAGGTGTTTTACCATTAACTGAAAATCCAATATCAGGATGGAATGTGTTAAAACGAAACCTATGCCGGTTAACTTCAACAGCTACATGATCTCCATAAATTGTTGGAGGAATTTTATTCCTCTTAAGATAATTGACATATTCGTTTGTCATCCAAAATTGCATTTGCCGTGCTAATTTATTCACATCAATAATACTATTCATTGCCAATGTCACTTCATCCAAGGATTTATGTGTGACGAGAGAAACAGCGTACACACAGTTTGTCACAAATTGTGTCGCGTGTTTTTTCCATAGTGCAAATATTTCTTCCTGAGATATATCATTTTCACTCGATGCTTCAATTTGTGAAAGTGCACGTCGGCTGGTAATCAAAAATAAAATGTATTGATATTCTGCCATGATGTTTGCGATAAGATAGTTCCCAGATTTTCTGCCTAATTGATCCAGCGTATCGCCATGAAATTTTTTCATGTGTTCAGTTTTGCCAATATACTCGTTCAGTGAAATGCAATCTCCGACATCAGCTATTCCCGTGCCGCGTACATTAGGATATTCGACTGCTTCCTTCCAGCCCGTCACTCGCCCTGATCCACTTTCCATTCGACGTAGTAAATCAGCCAAGACGATATAACGACCCCGATCTGGCCTGTACCTTTTAGCGTCAAGATTATGATACAAATCGGCGAGCTGATTAAACACTAGTCCTTTACTTAATAAGACAAATAAATCATGAACGGCTTTACGATTGGCTTCGTGAAACTGTTTATCTGTCAAAGCAATATCATGCAGATAAGTAAAATAATTTCGTTGATTTGAATTTACACGATAAACATAGGCATAGAGGGGTGTGTCATCGTCACCTACCATAGATAAAAATGTTTGCAATGTTTCAGCGTGTTGGTTGTGTTCTTGCACCCAATGTATAACGCCACTTAATTGAACAACATTTAGAGGCTCAGGCAAATCGCTCATTAAATGAAAGCGCGCTTGATTGTCTCGAAGATATTTTGTTGCTTTAAATTCCTGTTGAAGGGATTTTTTATTTTCACCTTGCTTTTTTTTCTGGATTTTAAAAACTAAAGTGTCTCCTGCTTCATTTGTCATTAAAATAGATCGACCTAATAATTTTGAAAAAGACCAGCCATCTAGCTCTGTCTGTTTCAATATGCTCCTCTGCTTGAGTTTAATTTTGTTACAAGATTTTAATTTTTTTATTTGACGATACAAATCATCTGATGCAGGACGTTTACGCATAGGTTCCACAGCATCTATCAATTTATCAGTGAATTGATGCCAGTTATCCTGGGAATCTCCGCCATCCTGAAACCTGATATGAGTTAAATCCAAATTTTTTAGCAAAGACGCGCGCTGGCCTCCAGGACTGATTTGCTGATTGATAAAACGCTGTACGTCTTCTATGTTTGCATTATTGATGAGTGAACCAAAAGCTGATTGATGCTGGTCATGACTGCACTCGAAAAGTGCTTGAGATAATACCGAGGGTGATAATTTTTTCAAAAATAATTTTAAAGCATCACCGTGATACGGAATAAAAAAATCGACAGTGGATAGGCCACATCCGTAATCTATCAATAACGCGGAGATATCGCAGGTTTCATTTGTTAAGCGTCTAATAAACCACTCTACATCATCTGTAGGTAAAGCATCGATGATAATCTGTAAACCACAAAGACCATCGCCACTTTGCGATATCGCTAACTTATTACAAGTCTCATCGGTTAATTGAGAAAGAAAAGATTTTGTCGCACCATCCAACTGATCCAAAAGCTGTGCTCTCGCTGCTTCACGACGGATGAGATTTGCATTGGTGTAAATACTATGAAGCATTTCATTAAATAGCACGTCACCTTGTGGGGTTTTTTTTAGCGCAACAAGGTTGCATGTTTCTGGAGATAACTTTTGAATATATGATATGTAAGCATCGAATGCTTTTTGTTCAGCCATAATATCTAATGGATGTGTGAAAGACTTGTCTATTCTGGCAGTCAAATTAGCTAATTCGGGTGACATGTCACTGAAAATAGAAAATGCTTTAATATTATTTTCTGAAAATGCTTCAAAGCTTGCATATAAATCTTCACTCTCTTTTTTTCCCAACCAAGCAGAAACTTGGGTTTGTGAAAGTACACAACTATTATCTTGATTGATTCTCACAGGTTCCAGGCGCTGGTTCTTACAAAATTGATTGATTTCCTGAGGATTTTGAAATGAAAGTTTTAAGTGATTTTCTGTTTTCATCTTGCTGATTGATTGCGGCAACAGATTTATTTTCTCTAGTTTACGTCGTTTAATATTGTTATCGATGGATGAATCATTTAAACGTTTTTTATTCATTTTAAAAGCTCCTTTTTGTTGTCATGCATGCCTCTGAGAGCCTTCATAACATGATGATTATATTGAGTTTTCAGAGGGATGCGGTTTGATTTTTAAGGCACACACCCGCCTTCTGCGCGAGTTTTAATCACTTGGTTTTTGTCATTCAATTCAAAGATGGTTTCGCAGTGCAAGGTAAAGCTTGAGGTGGGATTATTGGGCACGGCATAGCCGACGGCTGTTCCATTTCGACCAGCGACAATAACACGGTTAAATGTGTCAGGATAAGGGAATGGCTGGATACGTTTGGTGTAATAAATGTAAAATGTATGACCGTTGGCGGCGTGTTTGATTTCGGTAGGCTTTCCACGCTCTTCGATGATTTGGTCTCCGGTGCGACCATGCCATTTCTTATCGAGCGATTGATCTAGGGAGGCAGCACAACCCGTCAGCAGCAAAACGACAAGTAAAGAGGTATATTTTGAGATTGGCATTTTGTTTATTCCGTTATTTCCCTTTTGGTGGATTGCAGCGCGATTTCGTCCGTATTGCTAAAACGTGTCTCGCGCGAGGACACGGAGTTGAAGTGTATACCATGCGCTGGGAAGGGGAAAGATTTTCGGATATCCCCGTGACGATCATTCCTCCACGCGGATGGCAAAACCATACTCGTATTCAACATTTCATCTCTGATTTACAAAAAATCTTACAACATAAATCCTACGATGGGATTGTGGGTTTTAATAAGATGCCTGGCCTAACATTTTATTATGCGGCGGACGGATGTTTGAGAGACAAATTAAATCATAAAGCGAGTGCATTGCATCGATGGTTACCGCGTTACCGCACCCTCCTCGCTCACGAATATGCTGTGTTTTCACAGAATGCATCGACGCAAATTTTACTCATTGCAGCAAATCAACAAGAAAAATTTATGCAACATTACCACACATCAGCAGAACGATTTCATATCTTGCCGCCTGGTATTCAAAAATCTTCGCTTGCACCAGTCGACGTACAAGTGATTCGTGAAAAAATGCGTCGCGAATATCACGTACGCGAAAATGATTTTGTCTTATTGTTTGTAGGCTCAGGTTTTCGTACCAAAGGATTAGATCGTGTACTGGATACCATTGCAGCCTTGCCAATAGTTTTTCGTGAATCAATCAAATTATTTGTTATTGGGCAGGATGATTCGGCGACTTATTTAGATCAAGCAAAATCACTCGACATTCAAGATCAAGTCCAATTTCTCGGGGGACGCAATGATGTTTCACAATGGATGTTAACGGCTGATTTACTCATTCATCCCGCTCGATTTGAAAATACGGGAACAGTATTACTCGAAGCTATAGCCGCAGGACTACCTGTTTTAACAACAGATGTCTGTGGTTATGCGCATTATGTGTCGGATGCGGAAGCAGGAATCGTGTTACCTTCTCCATTTGATGAAAAAATATTATGTCAAACATTGCAAGACATGATGCGTTCACCATTACTTGCTACGTGGCAAAAGAATGCACTTGCTTTTGCAAAAAGTGCAGATCTCTACAGTATGCCCGAACACGCAGTAGATTGTATTGAGGCGTTGACATGATGTGGTTAGATCCCAGCGTACGAGAATATTTTTATGGATTGCCACGGCTAAGCGCTGCGCAGCCTCGCAATGACGAAATTTTTGATGCAATCATGCAGTGTTCAGGCGAAGTTTTTCGTGCACTCGAAAACCGTAAAACGCAACGTATTGTATTGGCTAATCAACCATATTTTTTAAAACAACATCAGGGTATCGGTTGGAAAGAAATTTTTAAAAATCTCATTCAAGGTCGCTGGCCAATTTTGAGTGCTAAAAATGAATTGCGTGCGATTGAACGCTTGCATGCATTAAATATTCCGACATTGACAGTTGTCGGGTATGGTTGGCGCGGCTGGAATCCAGCTCGAAGACAATCCTTTTTGTTGACGCGCGAATTACCCCAACACGTTACACTTGAGGCTTTAATTCAGCAACCGCTCCCATTCACTCAAAAAAGGAAACTCATCCAGGCGGTCGCACACATAGCTCGGACGTTGCATCAAAATGGCATCAATCATCGAGACTTCTATCTCTGTCATTTAGTCTTGGATTATAATGATACCCGTCTCTATGTGATTGATTTGCATCGGGCGGGGGTTCGTCGAACAACTCCACAGCGCTGGATCATTAAAGACTTGGCAGGGTTATATTTTTCAAGTCTTGAGGGTCATTTAACTCAGCGAGATTATATGCGTTTCATGAAATACTATAGCGCAGCCTCAAGTGTTGCATGGTCTAACAAAGAAAAGCATTTTTGGTTAAAGGTAAAAAACCGTGGCGAAAAGCTTTATCGAAAACACACTTCAAGTCGCACCTGAATTGACTTGGAAACAACTCTTTAATCAACCGCAAACGATTTCGTTGCCTTTTCAATTGGAATTGCGGGATGAAACTGAACCAGTGATTTGTCAGCAAATCGTGCGTATTTTACCTGGGAAAAGATTAGTTTTATTTGGCATCTGGAAAGGCGTTGATGTTGTTGTGAAGTTATTCATGGAGCCTGGGCGTGCGCGCTTTCATGCCGAACGCGAAGCAAAGAGCATAAAACGTTTAACCGAAGCAGGAATTGCAACACCAGAATTATGTTACGAAGGTTCAACAGTTAAATTTTCGATGCCTGTGTTGATCACAAAAAGAATCACTGCAGCGCGCGACTTAGAATCGCTTTGGTTATATCGAACACATCCAGAAACAACAGGTCGATTGATGCATGCTGTGATCATTGAATTAGCCACACAGCATGTGATGGGAATTGTGCAACGGGATTGTCACTTGGGCAACATGCTAATTAAAAATCATCGCATTTACACGTTGGATACAGGCAGCATTGATTTTTATGATCATCCATTACCTATTAAATCAAGCTTAGATCATTTAGCATTATTTTTTTCCCAATTAGGGACTGGCACTAAAGCATTACACGAACAATTGTTTGCTTTGTATTGCAAAGCACGTGGTTGGCAATTGAAACCTGCGCATCTTAAATTATTAGAAAAATCCACGCGTCGTTATCTGCGAAAAAGAATTGAAGACTATCGCGAAAAAGTCGTTCGTAATAGTACGCACTTTTGTAAAATGCGTACGTTTGGTACGCGAATATATTTTGATCGTTCATTTCAAACACCTTCGATGATGGTGATGTTGAAAAACCCCAAATATGTTTTTCAACAAGAACACAAGATGTTAAAAGAAGGCCGCTCTTCAACAGTGATTCAGAGTATATTGGATCATCGCGCGTTTGTGATTAAGCGTTATAACAATAAAAGTATATTTCATTGGTTGCGGCGTTGTTTTAAAAAATCCCCTGCACTTAAATCTTGGCAATATGCGCATACATTGCGTTTAGCTGGGATTGCGACACCACGTCCGGTAGCCTGTGTTGAGAAACATTTTTTTGGCATACCAGTACGTTCATATTTCATCATGGAATATGTCTCTGGCATGCATTTGGATGACTACATTTCACATGAAAAAATTGCATCGCCTGAAGCACAAACAGTCGCAGTGCGTGTGATGCATTTATTACAACAACTCAAAGAATTACGAATGAGTCATGGTGACCTTAAATCAACAAATTTTATCATTCACAATGATCGACCAGTTTTAATTGATTTAGATGGAATGACACAACATCATACAGCGCGTGAAATGAAGCAAGCCTATGAGAAGGAAATCCAGCGCTTTCTTCAGAACTGGGATCATGCGCTGCCCATTAAAACATTTTTTTCAAAATTTATCTGATTTTTCAAATAATTACAGCCTCAAGCACAATTGAGAATTTGGTCTATGCTTATAGATACAGATCAAATTTGTGCATGAGGGGGGAGTATGAAAGACAGAGAAAAAAATGAGTCTACGCTTAGTGATTATGGGATAGATGATCATTGGCACATTTACCGCAAAAACTCAGAGCCACATCTCTATCGTGAAAAACATGGCGATATTTCTAGAACCTTATTCAATGCAATTGGTGTACGCGAAATTCGTGGTCGACGTCCCGATCAAGAAGATGCTTTTTTTGCTTTTGAAGCTGACGCAGCGAGTCAGGGATTAAGAAAAAATGTCTTGCAAGCTGTGTATGAAAAAACATTCGATACTTTAAAACAAGAATTGAATAAGCAATTGAATAAAAAAATAGAAGGTTTAGTTGAAGATGAAAAGCATTCAATTGACGAAGCTCGAGTATATAAAACGCCAGATAAAAAATTATGCGGTGGTTCTTGTGCGTTAATTGCTGGCGCTCAAAGTCATGTGGATGATGAAAAGCAAGTTCATTTGAATGCACATGCTGCAAATGTCGGAGACAGTATTGCATTTATATTAGTGTTTGATACGCGAACAGGGAAAATCAATAAAAAGAAATCACATGTCTTGAATCCTTTTCATGATGGATACAATGAAGATGAGTGCAAACGTGTTAAAAATGCAGGCGGTACTATTGAAAACTATAGAGTACGCCATCCTGTTGGATCGCTAGCTGTGACGCGTTCTATTGGCGATGGAACTGCGCTTGATAAAAAAAGAGGTTTGTTAGCTGTATTCAGAGATATGCAACCACCTAAGGGAGTGAGTCAAACACCTGAAGTAACTGAATATGCTGTTGATCTCGAACAACATGAGCGCGCATTTCTATTAGTCTCATGTGATGGGTTGCTTGAAACTATTCTAGTTGATTTTTTTGGTTATAGGCTCGACAGCAGTTCGGAAAGTGATAGACGTACAATCACGAATAAAATTTGCGATTGGATAAAATTCGTGATTGAAAAAGAAAAATATGATTTAGCAGAATTTGATCCGAAATCATTTTCAGAAATGTTAGTGTATCACGCTTGGCTTGGAGATCATAAAAGGGGGAAGCGTGATAACGAAGAAAGTAAAGATGAATTAAATGTTGGCTCAAATGATAACATTACGTTAATGGTTCAAGAAATTATTCCGGATGAGAAAGCATATTATATGGCGCTTTTTGATGGTCATGGTGGTGATGGCGTCGCACGGTTTTTGCGTAAAATGTGTAAGAGCGTATTTAGAGAGAAATTGAAAGAAGAGTTGTCTGAGCGTAATCAAATCATTACAGAAAAATTAATTGATTATGTTGAATCGCATAAAAGTGAAACGGCGATTGTGTATCAAAAGAAAATGTCATTTGTCATTGGTTTGTTGCGTGAATTAAAAGCACATCCTGAGAAAAATTTCTTGCAAATCCTTGAAACTGTATTTGATCACTATCTTGCTAAAGAAAATATGATCCAAGTTTTTGGGCAACATAAACGTGAAAGGCGCGCTCATTTTGTTGAATCATTGACAAAACATCGCTTTACGAAGAGCGAAGATATGTTAATTGATTGTTTAGAAACAGGCATCGGATGCAGTAAAAAAGAAGCGAAAAAGATTTTAAATCAAATGCGAACTCAACCTATTCGAGAAGAGGAACCCATAGTATTAAAAAAAGTAGAAGAAAAAATTGATCTCGACGAAGAAAATTTTATTGAAGAGTTTCAAAAAGCTTTGGTTTTTTCTGGGAATCCAGATCAGGCATTAAAAAAATGTCTCGACGAAAATACACCTTTATGGCAGTTTTGCAGAATTGAATCTTACACAGGCGTACATACTAAGTTATTAGAAAGCGGCGTGAGTGCACAATTGATTGATGAAATATTGCTGGAAGGTGTTAAAAATAATCAAGTTATATTGATGCCGGCACTATTCTCTGCAGTGCAAGTGACTGCAAAGTGATTAAAAAATATATGATTACTTTAATACAATATATGGGATAATGATCAACATATCATCAAAACCGCGCTTTTACTCATGACAGTGAGATACAATCTAAGTTATTAAACCCTCTAGAGAGGCCCTTATGCGTACTACTGTAGCGCGCCAAAGTGGTTTCCTTTTTTTGATGATAGCCACATGTCTTTTGGCAGGATGTGCTACCACAGGCTCTGTGGGCGCGAATGATTTTTCGCAAAGCGATCGATCATCACAATTACCTTTATTTCAGGGTCAACCGCCTTATTCGTCTTCATTTAATGAAAGTGGTTCTTACCATATGTTGCCCCAAGTACTTAACACTGGGGGTAAAAAGACAATACTAGTTGATCCCTCTGCATTTTCATGGGGTGCATATGATGAAGAAGGTAATCTTGTCCGGGTTGGCATTGCAACAGCAGGAGCAGATTATTGTCCAGATGAAGGTAAGCCATGTAGAACGCATCCGGGAAAATTTAGAATTTATTCACTTGGAGATGCATCTTGCGTTTCCAAAACTTATCCGATCGGGGAAGGCGGTGCTTTGATGCCATACTGTATGTTTTTTAATGGTGGGCAATCTTTACATGGAGTCCCTGATCAAATGCTTTCTAAACAGCATTTGAGTCACGGATGTGTACGTCTAAGAATTCCTGATGCTGAGTGGCTTCGATATAGTTTTGCTGATATGAACACACAAGTTATCGTGCGTTCTTACTAAGAATGATTACATCAATACGATGCATGGAGGCATATGATGAAAAAGTTTATTTACTTCTTAATAACAATTTCTTTGATGTTATTTTCGATCATTGCGTTTAGTCATGGTTTGATTGAAAAACCTGCTTCTCGCGAACAGTTTTGCGGTGTTGAAAGTAAACCGGATCAAATTTACGGCAAAATGACCCACGAAGAGTGCCGACCGATGATGACTAAAGCAGACGGTAGCATGGACAATAGTGTTTATAACTTCATGGCTGTTTTAACACACACGACAGGTAGACAAGGTAGAACAACCAGTACTCTACCAAAAAATGTGTGTGGGTTTGATTCAGAAAATTGGGGAGGTAGTAAAACACCGTGGGATAAAGCAATTAATTGGCCCGTGAATACAATATCAGGAGGCAAGACCCAATTTGTTTGGAATATTAGTTGGGGCAATCATTTTAGTGATACTGAAGAATTTGCTTATTGGATTACAAAAGCTGATTTTAAATTTGATCCTACAAAAGAACTCACTTGGAATGATTTTGAAGACAAACCCTTTTGTGTTTTAAAATATGATGACAAAAATCCTACGGCGAATCCCAATATTGTTCCAGATAAAGTGAATAATAAATTTACGACTACATGTACCGTCCCAACGAGAACAAATCGTGCGGTGATTTATGGAGAGTGGGGCCGTAATCTTTATACTTTTGAGCGATTTCATTCCTGCATCGATGTCGTATTTTCTGGCACACCACAACCTTCGACTGTTCAGGCAGCGATTGCTGCTATTCCGAGTACAGTAACGGGTGCTACTGAGCTGACTTTAGATGGTAGCCAATCACAAGGGAAAAGTTTGAGTTACCAATGGAGTATTTCAACGAATGATTCAAGTTATTACACGCTTACCGATGCAACTAAATCAATTGCAAAATTGGCAATCAAAAATCCAAGTGCAGAGCAAGATGTTATTGTTAATCTTACTGTGTCTTCAACAGATTTTAGTGATCATGCCAGCGCAACTTTTACCCATAAACCCAGTGGACAAGATACTTGGCGCAATATCGGTAATGCGTTGATCGATGATACCTTAAAAGCTGGTGATAAAATCTCGCTGCGTATCATTGATGCGAATGGTAAAGATTATTATTTTCCGAGTACACCGCTTGTGCTTGATGCGGAAAGTGCTCAGCCAGCAAATTGGGCGTATTATTTGGGCCTAGCTGTAAATGGGAAAAATAATTTTTCAGTAAACATCGGTGTGTTGAATGCTGCAACGCAAAAAATTCAACCGACACGTTCTGCGACAAATAATAAAGTGTACGTTCCAAAAAACAGTACAATAGAAAATGCTTATGTTTCAATTCAAAGAAAAGAACAACCGACTACCAATTGTCGTGTCATTAAAAAAAGCGGCAGTAGTTTATATTGGTTAGGCTATGATGTTTATACAGATAAAGCACCTATTTTATTAGACTTTACTGCAACAGGAATTGATTTAAGTAAAGTTCAAATTCAGGCAGGTGTTTTTTCAAATGTTGTTGTGCTGAGTAATCAAAAATTATTGATTAATGCCAAGCCGGATTGGGTTTCACAAACTACGCCTGGATATATTGGCTTTGGTGCTCAGAACTATGCACCATTTGGAACAAGTATAGTGGCTAGCTGTGGTGCCGGATAATAAAGTAATGTTTTTAAAAATCCCGTATTTTATACGGGATTTTTTTATTTCAATAATCCGTATAGTTCGTCCTGAAATTAATAACACATTTCAGAGGAGCATTTTATGTTAAAAAGATTGATTCAACCTGCGCAAGCCGCGCGTTTAATAAATCAATTGTCTGTGAGCAATACTCAACGATTTTTTTCACAAACGGCAAGAGGTGTAAAAAATCTCGACCAAAAGATACAAAGATATCTTGCAAAAAATCGTGAAGAAGGACTCTGGGATTATCAAAGAGATGGTCTAAAAGGTGTTATTAATGTATATAAAATCCGCGATGCTTTTCGTGCTGGAGATTCAAAGAAAATAGATTTGTTTCTTGAGGCGCGAAAAAAAGGATATGATGTATGGTTGAATGGATGCAGAGAAAACGCAAATGATATGGATAGTTATAAAAGATTTTTGACAACTTGTGTTGAAAGAAAAGATTTTATCAATGCGCGTAAATTAATTGAGCTAGGCGCTGAAAAAGGTCCTTCATTTATTGAAGCTGTCAAAAGCAAAAATACTGAAGCGATTGATTTTTTCATTGAAACGCGCAAGGTGGGTAAACCTTTAAATATTAATGACCCTTACCCATATGATGGTGAAGCGCCACTTTTTCTTAGTTTAAAAAACCGTGATTTTAAAACTGCTCAAAAACTAGTGGATGCCGGTGCCGATCTCGAAGGGTATGATTATTGCGAGTATTATCCAACAGATTATTCTGGTGGAGAGGGTCGTAATGATTATCATGTTGATTATTTATCTTACTTTGCAAAACAGAAGCGTAAAGATGTCGTTGATTTCTTAATGAATGCGCGGTTAGCTGAGCCAGAGGCGAAGTCTACTTTGAGACATCGCTGATTCATTGGGCTGTCTTATCTCGTTCCTCCCCCTTTGAAAAAGGGGGATTGAGGGGGATTTTGATCGTATTGACACACGCCTTTTATCCTGGATAATCACAAATCTTGATAAATATATGCCAAATATGACGTATGACTCAGATGATTCTTTCAAAAAATACCGCGATTCGCCGCGTCCAGAGCGGCCTTCAGCTTATTCCAGCTGAGACGCAAGATCCCTTTCTCTTGAATATTCAACAATTACTAGAACTCCCCTTGAGCACCTATTTTCTCGACAGAGAGGGTTTGACGCAGACGATCAATGAAGAAGGGTTGATGACGTGTGGATTTGACTCAGAAAAGCAAGCCATGGGTAAATCCATCATGGCGGTTTCAAAAAGAGAAAGCGCCCAACAGCTTATCAGCAATTGTCATGAAGTCATACAGTATCAATCCGTCAAATTTTTTGATGAGATGAATTTGCGAAAAGACGGCATCCATCAACAATATTTATCCATTAAATTTCCTTGTTATGATCAAACAATGCAAGTACTGGGTGTTTTTGGTATTTCAATTGTGTTAGGTAAACATTCGTTAGCAGAATCTATGGCGCTTGTTCAACGCATGGGACTTTTATCCTCTCCTCCAGAGTCAACAGTATCTTTCTCTATCGTATTAACACCGCGTGAACAAGCTTGTTTGCACTGGCTCACAAAGGGCTTTACCGCAAAAATGATTGCAAAAGAACTGGATATTTCTCATCGCACAGTTGAAGAATATATCGCTAACATTAAATCAAAATTTGGCGCGCATACAAAATCTCAGTTAATTGAGATGCTGCGAACGAAATAATTTATACAAGAACTGTGTCATCCCCGGTCCTGCATTTTCTTGTCATTCCTGCGCAGGCGGGAACCTATTCTGCTGATGATAATTTAAGAGCTAAGGATAAATAGATTCCCACTTTCGCGGGAAAGACATAGTTTAATAAATATTATCAAATTTAATGCTTTTCACCGGGCTCACCTCTTGAATCACAGGCAGCGTACTAAAGCTATGTAGCTTCAGTGTTTCACCTGAATTCATCGTAATATAATCACGCGGCGCACCTTCAACAAACAAAACCATGGCTTCTTTGATTCGATCCGCTGGAATGCCTGCTTTCAATAAAAGCTCACAAGCACCACGAATTGTGCCGCCAGTTGTGCAAATGCTATCGATTATGATGATATCTCTGTTTTCAATTTCAGATAATCTATTCAATCCTAAAAATAATTGTTTTTTATCCGTCGCAGTGACAGAGTCATAAGTGACGGAAACGGGATCAATGTCATTTAATAATTTGTTTTTATAAAGTACAAGGCCTTCAAGATCATATTGCTGACGTAAGACATGCGCGATGGCAATGGTACTTGCCTCCGGCGTCACAAAACAGGGATTATCAAGCCTCATGGAATGTATGCGTTGAGCAATTAGAAAAGCGCCTTCTTCGACAAGATCAGGATGATCATTGAGCTTACAAAACAAGAAGTCACCGGAATCATCAGGCATTCTTGTCCATGGAATTTGCTTGGAGACTTCTCCTAATTTTAGCTCCCCGGTCTTTAATGTGGGCTGTTTATTCATTTTAAAAAATGGTAATCCGAATCTAGGCAACATGTACTACGCTCCTTGTGGTTGAGATATACATGCACTATAGCATCCTCGCCTTCCTCAAAAACCCCGTATTTTATACGGAATTTCACTCCATTCAACATACGCTAAACTTTAAGTTTGGAAAATAGACTGAAAAGGGAGTTCCCATGATTACTGTGAGTTTATTTGAGTTTTTATCCTTGTATTTAAAACAGGGTAACTTCTATAACGCTATAGAAACGCTAGAAGATCGTTACCAATCGATTGATTTTAAAGTGGCGTTCTCATTTATCACATTTTTTTATGTGATACAAAATAAAAGCGATATCAAAAAAATATTGAAATCGAATGCGATAGCTGGATTTCAAAATAGCAATTTTGATTTGTCACACGGACATGATTTCAATATTAATGCATTACCTGCTTTTCTTAATGGAAAAATTAATCCACTTTGGCAAGCCGTACACACAGGGATTGTGCAAAGTACTGGTCATGCTGACTCCATCAAGCGACTCATTGCTAAACACATGCACGAATTTTTAAATCAACCCACATTTTATCTTGACGTTGCATTTGAAAAAATGATGGAGGGGTTTTGGTGTGAGTTCATGTTTGGTGAAAATGCAGACCCTGAAAAATTTAGTCAATTACGCGCGAAATTATTATCTGCACTGCATGACAGCTACTATGACAGTGCTTTAAAAAATATTCCATACATTGGTGCTATGGCCTGTAGCTTGTATGGGTACATGAAAAAAAATGAATATGAAGAAATTGATGATGTATTACGTGATTTTTTGAATCATAACGACGACTGCCTTTTTTCTCGTTTCAAACAAAATTTATTGGACAATCCTGATTTTCCTCAAGAGAAAGTGGATGCGGCGTTGTTAGATAATGCTTTTGTGTTGATTCTCGCGCTGGATTTTATTCAAAATGCAATGTATGAAACACTGAAGATTGTTGTAGAGTCTGGGCTCAAAACAACTGAAGCACGCAAGCAAGTTTATACAGAAGGATTACACGAAGGTTATTTATTTCCGTTTCGTGTGCGCGTGCCGCAAGAAAATTTAGAATTGCATGAGACAACGGTTTCAAGTGGTACACCCATTTATATCAATTTATTAAAATCAGGATTGTATCACTCCTCCGGTCCATGAACATGCGCTGGGATTGGGGTGACGCAGTGGATTAAAGAAGCAATATGGGAACAATTAAAAGACATTGAATTTGAATTGCTTGACATTTCATATCCTGAATCACGTGAAAATCTTTCGCATAGTCGTGATGTGCCGATTTCCCCAGAAAGATATCAAGTTCGTTGGCATTATTCGAGAGATTTTTTACAAAAAATTTTGCCGCATTATGCGTTCAAAGGTGTTGATGCATTTTATGATATTTTAAAAATATATGAAAAACCTTTTCTATTTCACTACATCACAAATAACTTTATTGAAACGATAAAAAATTTACAACTTGATCCTACGACAATATGCATTGCTACACCAGAAATGCGAGGTGTACCTATTGCTGCAGCAGTGGCTGAAGCATTACAAGTACCACTCGTGATTATTCGAAAACCAGGAAAAATTCCTGGCAGAGTAATTCATGCAGAATACGCAAATGCATATGCAAAAGAAATGATTGAAATCTCTGATAGTTCTGATGTGAAAGGTAAAAATGTCATTTTGATGGATGATGGTCTTGCGAGTGGCGGCACAGCTGTTGCATGTTGTGATTTGATTCAACAATTAGGTGGAAATGTCGCGCAAATTTTAGCAATGATTCATCATACATACACAGAAAAATCAGCTGATCTAGCACCTTATTCAATTGAGACCCTTTTTGATTTTGCGAGCGAACCCCCTGTCGTTGAAAATGATAATATGATTTCATTTCCGATTTATAAAACACGAAATACAAATGCATTTTTTAATCCACCTTCAACCCAGTCCTCTCGTCAAATTCCAATCGCATATCAAGCGCAGGGAAAATTTAATTACATGTGATAATTTTTATTGCTAAAAATAAGGAAAAGCGTATTATTGCGAAGATTAAAAACGTAGCAATCAACATGCTTAACCAATGTCCAAATTGGCTCATGATTTTTGTGATCTTTAAAGTTAGAGGCTGAAGTATCCACATGGAAATAAATGCAATTCTTGCTGAAGCTAAGCAAAAAATTCAGGAAAGTGAAGAAAGATTTCGTGTGATGTCTGACTATGCGCCCGTGGCTATCTGGATGTCGGGTACGAATTCACTTTGTGATTTTTTTAATCTTGGCTGGTTGCAATTTACTGGACGTACAATGGAGCAAGAGCTGGGCCTCGGATGGGCGGATGGAGTTCATCCAGAAGATTTTCAACATACAATAGATACGTATCTCAACGCTTTTAATAAGCGAGTAAACTTTTCAATGTATTATCGTTTGAGACGATTCGATGGAGAGTTTCGCTGGATGCTAGATAATGGAGTCCCACGTTATCTGCCCGATGGAACATTTGTTGGCTATATTGGTTCTTGTACGGATGTGACAGATCAAAAAAATAAGATGATAGAACTGAGTGATACTCTTAAGCAACGCGATCAAGCATTACAGATGCGAGATGATTTGCTCTCTATTCTTTCACACGAATTAAAAACTCCTCTCACGCCGCTGAAGATTTATCTTCAAACAATAAAAATGCATATACCCAAGGTGTGTGACGCGCTCTCCGAAGAGTCTCTTTCTTTCTCAGAGGCAGTTGAAAATATGGATCGTCAGGTCGATCATATTCTTAAACTCATCAATACGATGTTAGATGCAGCCTGCGGAACGTTTGAGAAATTAATACTGCATGTGGAAAAAGTTAATCTTGTTGAAGTTGTACATTGTGTATTGGAGCGATACAAATTCAAAAAGGACGATTCACTCTACAAGTTGACTTATTCTAGTAACGACATTTTTGGTCAATGGGATCGTTTACGTATCGACCAGATTATCGATAATCTTGTTAATAACGCAATAAAATACGGCCAAAATAAGCCCATTGAGATTTGTCTGTCACAAAGCTCTTCACAGACAGCGCTCATTATCCGCGATCAAGGCATTGGCATTCCGAGAAATGCACAAACATCCATTTTTAATCGGTTCGAAAGAGCTGTGTCAGGCAAGCACTATGGCGGTTTGGGATTAGGCCTCTATATCGCTAAAGAAAATGTTTTGTTACATAAAGGAACAATAACTGTGGAAAGTGATATTGGCGAAGGCGCAACGTTTACTGTGACATTGCCTAACCATTGTTAATACATTAGTTGACTGGAAATCCCATAACCAAAGCATTTTTAACAAGATCAGCTAGTGTTTTCGCCTCCATTTTTTTCATGACGAGTGCTCTATGTTGCTCTACAGTAGAAATAGAAATACAAAGTTCCGCTGCAATTTGTTTGTTCAATTTTCCCTGTAAGATAAGTGACATTATTTGAAGCTGACGAGCACTCAGACTTTTAATGCGTTGCGTATGTGCCAAATTTTGTTCCATAACCTGCTGAATTTTTTCTAAAAACATCTGTGGGTTAATGGGTTTACACATAAAGTCGACAGCACCGGCCTTCATGGCAGCCACTGTGATGGGAATATCTCCATATGCTGTTAACACTATCGCAGGCAAGGAAATATGAAGAGATTTAAGATGCTCAAGAAATTGTATTCCATTCATTTCTGGCATTTGAATATCTACTATGACACACCCTGATTCAGGTGATGCATCCTGATAATAATCAAAAAAATGCTGCCCCTGATCAAATGTTTTAACTTGAAAAGGGGTTGATTTTAGCAGCCATTGCAAGGCATGACGTACTTCGAAATTATCATCAATAATAAATATGGTCTGATCGGCTGAGGATGGGTTTTTTTCTGTCATGGCTATTGCAGCTACATTTTATATTATCTATTTACGAGCATAGTAAAAGCATTAAAACCAGTCAACAACATCTTATAATATTCAAATGTTTTGTTTATATATTACTCTGTTGGTCTGAAAGTTGCGGTAAACCCCTATTTCAAAAAAAAATCAACCAAATCACAATGGCGCTGGTATTAATTAAATATTATGAGGCGGGAGATGAACGCGTCATTTTTTCACTTAACAGATGAATTAAATGTCCCTCAAATAGAAAGAGTATCTTCATTGCAACCACGGTTAGAGCGGGAAGCAAGCTTTAATAAATATTTATATTTATATCCTACTCTACCCGCCGCTTATTTTATTCTAAATAAAAAAGGTTTGATCGTTGACGTTAATAAAACTGGAGAAAAATTATTAGAAAAGTCCAAAAATAAACTAGTGAATCGATGCTTTTCATTCTATCTTACAGAAGATTATCAGTTACTTTTTTCACGCTATCGCCAAATGATATTCCAAATAAAATCATCTGATTCGTATGTACTAAAATTTGTAAACCACAATCAATTAATATTTTTTGCACGATGTAATAGTAACATAGTAACAAACCCTCATAATGGGCAAGAAGAATTATTCATTACGCTTCTCGATATATCCCGCGCATAAAGCGCGGGATGATAAGGGTAGAGTTTTCTCTTGTACGGAGCAAATGTATGCTAAATTTCAAAATGAATCCCTTGCGCTAGCGGCAAGGCATCTGACCAGTTGATAGTAACAGTTTGTCGGCGCATATAAGCTTTCCATGAATCGGAGCCTGCTTCACGTCCGCCACCGGTATCTTTTTCGCCGCCAAATCCACCGCCAATTTCAGCGCCCGATGTGCCGATATTAATATTCGCAATACCACAATCACTACCGCGCGCAGACAAAAAGCGTTCTGCGTTTTTTAAATTCAGCGTGAATAATGCGGAAGATAAACCATGATGAGAATGATTTTGCTCAGCGATAGCATCATCAAGATTTTTAAATTTCATGAGATATAAGATGGGCGCAAATGTTTCTGTTTGCACAATATCCCAATGATTATTTGCTTCGACTAGCGTCGGTTGCACAAAAAATCCTGAACGATCGATGACTTCGCCGCCAAATAAAATTTTACCGCCTGCTTTGCGAATATCGGTAATGGCTTTTTGATAATTGACAACAGCACTGGCATCGATTAATGGGCCCATGAGATTTTTGGAATCAAGTGGATCTCCGATGCGAATTTGTGCGTAAGTTTTTGTGAGTGTTTTAACTAAAGAATCATAAATATTTTCGTGTATAAATAAACGGCGTGTTGAAGTGCAACGTTGACCTGCCGTTCCTGTTGCGCCAAATACAATTGCAGGTACGGCTAATTTAAGTTCTGCAGTTTCATCAACAATGATCGCATTGTTTCCGCCGAGCTCGAGTAAACTTTTTCCGAGACGACGTGCGACTTTTTCGCCGACTCTCCGACCAACTTGTGTTGAACCAGTAAATGAAATTAAGGGAACACGTTTATCATCCACAAAAGTTTCGGCAATTTCGTGATTGTCTGTGATGAGTAAATTAAAAATCTGCGGTAAATCATTGCGTGCCATGACTTCATTGCAAATATGTTGTACAGCAAGCGCGCATAAAGGTGTTTTGTGTGAAGGCTTCCACACGACCGTGTTGCCGCAAATTGCCGCAAGAAAGGCATTCCATGCCCATACTGCCACAGGAAAATTAAATGCAGAAATCACACCCACCACTCCGAGTGGTTGCCATTGTTCGAGCATGCGATGTTCAGAGCGCTCAGAGTGCATGCTCAATCCATACAACATACGCGATTGACCGACGGCAAAATCTGCCATATCAATCATCTCTTGCACTTCGCCTAAACCTTCTTGTAAAGATTTTCCTGATTCAAGTGTGACGAGATGACCCAATGCATTTTTTTGCTGACGTAATGCATCACCCATTTGACGAATAATTTCTCCACGCAATGGGGCTGGTTTCATGCGCCACGATAAAAAAGCTTGATGCGCTTTTTCAATGGTTTTTTCATAGTCTTTGATAGTTGCACATTGCACGGAAGCAATGGGTTCGCCTGTAGCAGGGTTGAGAGATACAATCACATTGCTAGTTGATGTCGTGACTTGATCGGTGAGATTCAGTGAGTCTAAGAGGTCGTGCATAATGGAATCCTTAAAAAAGCATTGATATCAATAATTCGAGAAAAACTGTGTCATCCTGCGCTAAAGGCCTGCGCGGGATGACATAGGTTGTTAAACAAAATACTCGCCAAAATGATTTTGCGTAATGTTTTCCAATGAAAATGCTTCTTGTGCGACAAAGCCTTTATATTTTTCGGGATGTTTGACAACTAAATCTAATACTGCGCACAAGGAAGAGGCTGTCGTTAACTGAATCGCAGACCAATCAATATTATTGACGCGTCGTGGATAAAATTTACGAACATAATTTTTTTCGATCAATGAACCATCTTGTTTCCCAACAACAGAAACATACACTAACACAACATCTTGTCCTGTTTTCGGCAAAGCTTTTTCTAAAATACGTTTGAGTGTGTCGCGATCATCATTGAGTTTAAGATCATTCATCAAAAAGCGCATTTTTTTACAATGCCCTGGATAACGAATGGTTTTATAACTAATCGAATGAACTTTGTTTTGCCAAGTTTCGGCTAAACTGCCAATGCCCCCTGAAGTGTTAAAAGCTTCATACGTGAGACCATCAATTTTAATTTCTTCTAAATCATCGAGCGGCAACAAAGTGACTTCTTGACCATTTTCAATTGCAGCACACAAATTACCGTATTCGTTAATTAAACCATCAGTTGACCATGTCAATGAATATTGCAAAGCATTGCTGATGTTGACGGGTAATGCACCGACGCGCATTTTGACTGTTTCAAGGGAAGAAAATTGTTTCATTAAATCATTCGCTACAATGCTGATAAAACCCGGCGCTAATCCGCATTGCGGCACAAAAGCGCGCGTAGTCTCTTTAGCTAATGCACGAATGGAAGCTGTTGTGCGTGTATCTTCGGTCAGATCAAAATAATTGACGTTGCATTCATGGGCTATTTTTGCAAGTGCGGTGTTACAAAAATAAGGCAAGCTCGATACAACTGTTTCAATCGCATGTTCACGTAAAAACGCTGACACAATCGCGGGACTTTCTGCATCTAATCGTGAAACCGTGAGATGATCAGCATGCGCAGCAACTTTTTGCGGTAAAGGTGCGTCAGGATTGATATCAGTGAGAAAAACGCGATAATTTCCTGCGTCAGCCAAGAGTGCTGCAATGAGTGAGCCAATTTTGCCTGCGCCAGCAACAAGAACGTGATGCATAGTGATTATCCTATAGTATGTTTTGAGTGGATCCTGAATAAATGCTGCGCATTTTTCAGGATAACGTGATTGTTGTCTAAGCGTAATTTAATATTTTACGCTTAGACAATACTCACGTTAATTTGAGGCGGAAGGATAGCAATCAACACATATCTCCTGCAATACATTGCAGCATAGTGATTGCAGCAAGTGCAGCAGTTTCTGTTCGTAAAATGCGCGGACCTAATCCAAGTGGAAGATAATTTTTTGTTGCGGCGAGTTGAATTTCTGCATTGCTTAAGCCACCTTCTGGTCCAATCAATAAAGCAATGCGTGCATGAGGGGGGATAGCATGTGCTTTTAATGTGCCGGTGGCAGTGGGTGCTAAAACAAAAGCATGGTCAAAAGGCTGCTGTATATTTAAAAAATCTTCTAATGTTTGTGGCATAGTCAGTGTGGGTATACGATTACGTCCGCACTGCTCACATGCGCTGATAATAATTTGCTGCCAGTGTCGCACTTTTTTTTCAAAGTGCGATGATTCACGTTTGATATTACACCGTTCGGTTAATAACGGTACAATTTGTTTTACGCCCAGCTCAACAGATTTTTGTAATGTGTAATCCATTTTTTCACCGCGCGAAATGCCTTGCAAGAGACAAATATCGAGTGATGATTCCGCTTCGCGTGGATGAAAGGCAGTCAGTGTGACTTGCACAGATTTTTTTTCGATGATAGAAATAATGCCTTCATATTCTCCGCCCTCGCCATTAAAAAGAATGACAGTTTCTTTTAATTGTGCGCGCAAAACACGTGCAAGATGATGGCTAGCAGCATCGTCTAAAGAAACAACAGCCTTCACGGCGAGAGGGATGTTTTGAAAAAGGCGAGTTGTCATATAGCCGAGTTACCTACTATAGGGGAATCATATAATCTTTGACTGGGGTGCCGTCAATTAAATGCTCTTGGATGATGCGCTCAAGGACTTCAGGGGCGCAAGAATGATACCAAACACCATCTGGCCAAACGACGGCAATCGGGCCTTGTTGGCATACTCTGAGACAATTTGCCTTGCTACGGTAGATACCGCCTTGACCTGTAAGATTGAGGTCTTGGAGGCGTGATTTTAAATATTCCCACGACTCTAAGCCTGCTTCGCGGGTACAGCAATTGGGTTTGGTTTGATCACAACAGAGAAAGATATGCCGACGAATAGAGGCTAAACCTAACTTTTCTGCGCGTTCTTCGAGTGTTTGCAGTGTCATGGGGTTATTTTCACAGAATGTCATTCCCGCGAAGGCGGGAATCCATGGCAAATATAACATAAAATTGTCGAAATGGGTTCCCGCCTTCGCGGGAATGACAGAGCGAAATCATGGAAAAATTATTTGCAATCGAATATGATGGCGCGCTACGAATATCAAGTGAAGCGTAAGAAGGACTCGTCATTGCGAGGCTACGAAGTGCTTAGCCGTGGCAAGCCAGTTTTTGTAAGCATACCTAAAAACTGGCTTGCCACGCCCAAACGCTGCCGCGGGCTCGCAATGACGAGACCTTGTTATCGTTCACCGATTATTTATGCTTAACATATCAGGTGAAATCGTGAAGAGAGTGTATATCCAAACCCATGGCTGTCAAATGAATGAGTATGATTCGTCGAAGATGGCGGATGTGCTCAAAGCATCGCATGGCCTTGAAAAAACCCAAGATCTGCTTGAGGCAGATGTTTTATTGCTGAATACGTGCTCAGTCCGTGAAAAAGCACAAGAAAAAGTCTTTTCTGAGTTAGGCCGTTGGCGACAGTTGAAGCAAAAAAATCCGGATTTGATCATTGGAGTGGGTGGTTGTGTGGCAAGCCAAGAAGGCGAAGCGATTTTAGCCCGTGCACCGTATGTTGATTTAGTATTTGGCCCACAAACCTTACATCGTTTGGGTGATATGTTGACGGCATCTCAAACGAAACATCAACCGCAAGTTGATATCAGTTTCCCTGAAATTGAAAAATTTGATCGGCTTCCTGAGCCGCGCGCAGAAGGCCCTACCGCATTTGTTTCTATCATGGAAGGCTGCAGTAAATATTGCAGCTTTTGTGTTGTACCTTACACGCGCGGCGAAGAAATCAGCCGCCCACTGGATGATGTGTTAGCCGAAGTTGTTGCATTGACCGCACAAGGTGTTTCAGAAATAAATTTATTGGGTCAAAACGTGAATGATTATCGTGGCCCAATGCATGAAGGGGGTATGGCAGATTTAGCCCATTTGATTCGTTACATTGCCGAGCTTGATGCAGTGAAGCGCATTCGTTTTACGACGTCACATCCACTGGCTTTCTCGAGTAGTTTGATTGAAGCGTATCGTGATGTGCCGAAATTAGCGAACCATTTACATTTGCCGGTGCAAAGCGGCTCTGATCGTATATTGTCTGCGATGAAACGCGGTTACACTGCCATCGAATATAAATCTAAAATTCGCCGTCTTCGTCAAGTGCGTCCTGATATTAGTATTTCATCGGATTTTATTATCGGTTTTCCTGGCGAAACTGAAGCTGATTTTGCTGCAACCATGGATTTGATTCAAGCCGTTGGGTTTGATAATTCATATAGTTTTATTTACAGTCCGCGTCCTGGTACACCAGCTGCGCAATTACCTGATGATGTTTCGATGGATGTTAAAAAACAACGCCTCGCAATTTTACAACATCGAATTTTGCAAAATGCGCAGCAGATTAGTGAAAGCATGGTTGGCACAACGCAATCGATTCTTGTTACGGGCCCTTCGAAAAAAGATCCTCATGTCCTTTCAGGGCGCACTGAAAATAATCGCGTGGTGAATTTTAAAGGTGATCCTGCCTCAATTGGATCACTTGTTTCGGTGCAGATCACGCAGAGTTTGCCGAATTCACTGCGAGGTATTTTGGTATAAATTTTTATGTATGAAATCACTATTCAACGTCAAGTTAAATCGGATGCATTGCCCTCCCCTGCGCGTTTTCGTCGCTGGGCGCTCGCTGTATTAAAAGCGCATGTTTTTGCGGCAGAAATTACTATTCGTATCACCGATGCAATCGAAATGGCTGAATTAAACCAAAAATGGCGCCACAAAAAAGGTCCTACCAATGTTTTATCTTTTCCGTTAGAGGTGCCCAAAAAAGGTGAAAAAAGTCCATTAATTGGGGATATTGTCATTTGTCTTGAAGTCATATTGCGCGAAGCAGCAGAGCAACATAAAACACCTGAAACCCACTTTGCGCATATGGTGGTGCATGGTATCTTACATTTAATCGGTTTTGACCATGAAAATACATCAGATGCTGAAACCATGGAAGCAGAAGAGATTCACATTTTAAAGACATTAGGGTTTAAAAATCCTTATCAGTGAGGAGATGTGTGTGAGTGAAGAAAAAACACCTGAATCTGCACGCGTAAAACCATTAAGTTGGCTGGAGCGCCTCAGTGATTTTCTGAGCGGTGAACCCAAAAATCGCGAAGAACTCCTAGAAGTATTACGTGATGCTGCTGAGCGTAAAATTTTAAGTAAAGAAATTTTAGATATGATCGAAAGCGTTTTGCATGTGTCTGATATGCAAGTGCGTGATGTGATGGTGCCGCGTTCACAAATGATAGTCCTTGATGTGAATGCGAAGTTGGCCGATATTTTACCTGTGATTATTGATTCAGGCCACTCACGTTTTCCTGTCATGGATGCTGAAAATGTTGTGGGTATTTTATTGGCGAAAGATTTATTAGCTTTTTCCGCTTCACAAAGTTCGACAATTTTTCAAATGTCTGATGCCATGCGCCGCGCTGTTTTTGTCCCACAAAGTAAACGTCTCGATATTTTACTGCGTGAATTTCGCGTGAATCGTAATCATTTAGCCATTGTGGTGGATGAATATGGTCATGTAGCAGGTTTAGTCACTATCGAAGACGTTTTAGAAGAAATCGTTGGCGAAATCGAAGATGAATATGATATTCCCGACGATCGAGATATCACCGAACGTGATCCGGGTGTTTTTTTAATAAAAGCGGGAACGCCAATCGAAGATTTTAATGAGCGTTTTTCAACAGAATTGAGCGACGATGAATTTGATACGATCGGCGGTTTAGTATTAAAAGCCTTCGGGCACTTTCCTCGGCGTGGAGAATCAATTCGTATAGGCTCATTGCGTTTTAAAGTTTTGGGCGGCGATAGTCGGCGTATTCATTTATTAGAAATGCGGCGTGGGAAGTGAACGATCCATTTTAGTCGGATTGAAAATGGGTTAAGGCATTTTCCCTAGAGTAAATTGTTCATTTATACAGCATGTTACGTTATTTTCTCGGCACTCTCTTGCCTCTATGTTTACCAGGTATTTTAAAGATATCTTGCTACACTTAGTTTGTGTGTCTGAGGATTATTGCCAATGGACGCAAGAGATCAAATCGCGCAAACAAGTGAGTGTCGGAAAAAACAACGCCAAATTATCAAGGGGTTACAAGAAAGTCACGGGTTTGATCAGAGCATAATTGCGGAACTTATTGAATCTATTGAAAAAACAGGCAGAGCTCCTTTAGAACCGAAAGACTCCTTGATCGTTCGAAATGCCAAAATGCTACTGAATCTATTAGCTGATATCGATATGTTGGCGACCCAAATTTTGCCGCCTATTTTTCAGACACAAGCGTTGGCAAGTCAATTCATGGATTCTTATCATCAAACGAATAAGTATCTTGGCAGTATATTTCAGTCTCAGAGTCTCTCCGAAGGCATACAATTTTCCGTTGCAAGTATGTTCTCTATGGTGGAGGCACATATTTATGGTGCCGTGGTTCTTTTGAAGGGCGCTAAAACAGCGGTGGATATCAAATCAAAAATGCCTGAACTCATGCAATTTAAGTACGATATTATTCAAACGCTGTTTTACCTTAGAGCATTGAAAAAAGCAATTCTGCAAATGTCTTCATCAGATGATTTGTTATTAAGCATTGGACAATTTGAAGAATGGATTCGTCAAGCGATTCTTTCGAGTGTATTGACGATAAAGTATCTTGCTCAAGGTGCAACAGAGGAAGAAAAAGCAATGCTAGCAAATATCAATGCAACAGTTGAATTTGCTATGGGGGAAATGCTAGAACAAAATAGTGAAAATAAAAATGCAGATAAGAAAAGTGTTGAGCCGACGAACAAAAAATTTCTATCTGGAGAAACGAGAGCTAGAATAGATAGCTTGATTGCATTCGAACAAAAACAACAATCCCCTTTGCAAGATAGAATTGATACTTTAGAAAAAACTAAGCAAATGATTTCTTATTTAGAACGAATTTCTAATTTTACAGCAAAAGCAAAAAACTCAAAATTAAATGCTTTAGGCAGTGTAGGGGATGTGCTGAATGATTTGGGCCATTTCATTAAAACTTTAGAATCCATTGATTTTAATAAACTGTTAGCTAGCGAGCTCAATGAAATTCTTAAAGAATTGGTGACTGAAGTTAGGCCTTTATTAGTTAGTGTCACAATGTTGTTAGAAAGTGCCGAGACAAAGCTCGGCTTAACAACAAGTGAATTGCAAGCACAGCTTTTGAAATTAACAAGAAACTATGACGAATATTGTTTATCAATAGAGAGACCAGAGTTAGCTTTACATGACTGTTGGAAAGAGAAACTGGAATTTCGATATACTGAGAAAATAAATCTAGAAAAAACCAAGCTAGAAGCTTCTGACGCAAGAGATTTTATTGCAAACTTTACATTCAATAAAAATACTTCACTTTATCAATTAAGCCAGCTGCGATTGGCTGCTATGAAACTTGGGAAAACCACGCCATTTGCAGTGTCATTTATCGAGAAAATTGATAATCTTGTGCGCTCGCGGACAGGATTAGATAGATTATTATATGAAATAGAGAAACAAGAAAACATTATCCTTGAAAAATCAAAAACAGGAGAATCTATTGAAAAAGATGTTATTTTGTTAAAACGATTATATAAAACATGCAATGCGTTGGAAAAAAATATTCAGCTTTCAAGTGAATCTGAACGACCTGATCAATTTTCTTATCAAGGTGATCCATTGATTATTCTTACGGAGTTCAAGTCGTTTGGAAGCACAACAGCATTTGATAAGTCGCGACAAAAATTAATCGATGAATCAAATTTTACACTTCAATCACTCGCCGACAATATTGAAAAATTGGATCAACGTATCACTGAAGCTGAAAAAGAAGTTATTGCACTGCCTGAAGAGAAGTCCGAGGTTTCGTTTGCGAGATCAGAATCATCATTAGAAGATCCTCTTCCTATCGTGCCACCCATTGCAATGCAGTACGACATAAAGGAAAAAACTGAAGCATTACTCGAGCGCCTTCAGCTAGATAGAAAAGGTCCGATTTCTCTCAAATTAAATGCAGCCCAAAGTACGATATTGAATGCTTGTCGTTCTTGGCTAAATGAATCTATTTTTGAGCGTATGTTAATGTCTGATAAAGATGCTGCAGGGCGTTTAATGCTGCGAGCTGATGATCCACTTTTATTTCGTAGTTTAAAAACAATATTGAATGCACTACATGAAATGGAATCGATGATGGGTGAGATTGAATTGATGCGACATAATAAAAAGATTTTCCTCGATATGAAATTGAGTGGGTTTGTTGATGCGGCATTTGCAAAAGCCAATCTTGGTGGAGCCTTTATAGATCTTTATCAAAATCGTTGGCCTAGTCTCAAAAATAGCATTGATCAAGCGTATTTTGAGTTACAAGAATTGATAAAACAAGGTGGATTATTATTGCCTAAGGAAGTTGTAGATGTATTACAAACTCAATTGACTACATCTACTGCGCTGCTCGAATCACAAATAGTTGAAGAAGGGCAAGTGCCTGTTTTATCGCGTCAAGATAGCCGAGAAAATCTTTTAGAGACACCTGAGCTCGAAAAAAAGATCACGCTATCTTCAGTGCTTTATGAGATTTCGCAAACGATCAAACCTAGCGAAACATCTCCACAAACAGATTACACGCAAGGGATAGCACTTTTTTCTGATTTGCTTGAAAAATTAAGCAAGATGTCTGATCTATTCGTTCAATATGCGGATGCTGGCAAAATGAAAAGTTTAGCCATTCTTACGCAGCTTTATGAGATTGGAGTAGGATTAAAACAATCAAAGCAAGAAGGGAAGGATATTGCTGAAAATGTTATGACTTCACTGAATGAAATTCTTAGTTTGCTTTCACCTACAATACAAGCTATTAGAGCTACATCGCTATTAGCGACTAGGCTATATGGGTTGGCAGATAAAAATATGATACTAGATCAACTCAATCCAGTGTTGTCACTATTTGATGCATTCTCAGATGCAATGGGTAGTGACATCAATCAAAGAAATAAGTCATATCTCGCGGCAGAATATTTAATCAATGAATTTGTAATGCTAGAAAATGCAGCATCAAAATTATCACAACAACCAGACACTCGATCTTTTCAAGAATCAACCATTTTGCAAACGATTTTTGATTTGCAACAGCAATCGGCGTCAGATATATCAACTCTCCATGAAAAATCAATGATTGCGTTAGAGGCATTAAATGAATTGGCAGTGACAATTCATGACGCCAAATTCTCAGGCATACTGAGTATATTGAGCGATGAGTTGTTAGCAATGAAAAAAACGCTTGATGGGCTACAACCGATGGAAGCTGAAGAAAAATCTGTTATTGCACAACAAAAACTACTTGGCACAATATCTCCTTCTTCAGCGCTTCTTATATTAAGCACATTAAATCATCCGGCAACAATTGAAGAGAAGAAATTGTGTTTGATTCAGCTTTTGATAAAACAGTATCCTGATCAAGGTTCACGCAAAGCATACGAATCTTGTTTCGATCCAGATTTAACACCAAGAGAGCAATTGGAGAAATTAGATAAACTTGCAAAGGAAGGTAACACACAATTGGGTCGCTCAATTCGAAAAAACTCAGACCCTACCTTGGATGATTTGATTATATTAATGACGCAGCAAGACAAATTAGCACGTGATCATAGTAGTCCTTCTAGAAAGGATTCATCCTCAGCACATATTTTAGGTGCTTTAAGTTCACCAGCGAGAAGTTCTTTGGAAGAAAAAAGTGAAAATTCCGCTGACCATGAAATTGTGCCTGCTGGAAAAAAAGTAAAGTTGAGCATCGCGAGTAAATTAAAACAGGCGCTTCATAAAGCCCCTGAGGCTGCTCCAGCGGTGAGTGAAGTAAATCCTAAACGAAATTCAATTGAAACTAAAGGCTAAGAGGTATTGTTGATATGTCATTTAGTCATGAAAAGTTGATCACATTAAATGAGCTTACACACATCACACCTAAGAGTGATGCTGATATTTTAGGAAGGCGTATTGTCGCCAGATTAAAATCAAACGATGAAGGTCAGTTCAATCAAGCAATTGATGATATCAAAACAGCATTTATTCAATATTTATTTGCCTGGGCAAATAAAAATAATTTTCCAGAAATCAGGAAACAATGCGAAGTGAATCCTATCTTGCAGGCAGAGTGGGTTAGACGATTAAAATTATTTGAACATCCTTCTTTTGAGATTCAATCTACCGTATTTTCACATTTACAAGGCGCGTTTCTATGGGATCTTTATTTGAAAAATAAAAAATTATATTCTGACGATAAATGTTTCGAAAATTATACAGAAATTTCTATCACTGACATTTATCATCTTCCTGATGAGGCAGTCAATCTATTAAATCAATCATGTGACTTTGGCACATTCCTCGCTTTAGTAGAAAGATTAAATATATCGCATGCTATCGTGAATGCGTTTAATGAGTCATCCTACATCACCAACGATCGCGTGCAATCTGCAGTAAAGCAAATAAAAGAAGATGCGAGTGCGCTTGCTGCACAGTATCCTGGCATAGGTCATCTGATGTCGGCAATGATTTTTCTAGACTCAGCTGCTTATGCTTTGAATGATCAAACCGAACGAAAAAAATTAGAAGAGTTTGCGCAAAATGATGCTTTGCCAGAATCAATTAAAGATTGTCCAGAATATTTACGTCTGCTGGTGCGCGCGGTTACACATTTCTGTTTAGGTTATTTATTAAAAGATCATCCTCAATCACAAGAAATTGCGGCATTATATTTTTCAGGTGACTTAACAACTGCTTTCCCAAGCGAACACGCTGATTGGGATTCATTTAGAAAATGGTTCCTGGAATCGATTTCGCCAACATTTAAAATTCCGCATGCTGAAGATTGGATAAACCAAATTTATTGTCTGTCAGAGCAAATAGCACAAGATATCAAATCCAAGGATCCATTATTTGAAAATGAAATGAAACGTGAATACAGGAATGGTTTATAATCTGGGATCTTCTTGGTGTGAACTCGAGTTACTCATTTTTTAGTACCAAGAGTATCACGCCTAGAAGTTTCGATAGTTGTTTATTTGCGCCCCATCACGACCAAAACAATACCTCCTACAAGGGATAAACCACCTAATATGGGAGGAAAGTGCACGGTTTTTTGAGTATCAGCGGTGACTTTAACATCCCCGATTTCCATCACTTTTTCCTGCTTCGTATAGGTGAAGCCTTGATAGGTAAGCGTTAAGATGCCGACAATGATTAAAATAATTCCTAGTATACTAATCGGTTTCATAAGATCATCTGCCTCTGCGAATTAAATGCATGATCAGTGATACGACAAAGAGAACCAAGAAAATGACAAAGAGAATTTTTGCAATACTAGCTGCTTGTACTGCTATGCCAGTAAAGCCCAGTACACCCGCAACAATAGCGACGACAAGAAAAAGTAAAACCCAGTTTAGCATCATTTAACTCCTTTTAAATTTACCAGCCTAAATATCATACATGTAATAGTTGAATAGCGATAGATCAATTAATTCTTCAATGTGTCATTAAATAAAATTTTAAAATATATTATTTCAACTTTTCTTCTTCCCGCTTCCAATATCTTAATTGACCACACAGATTTATGAATTTATTTACAGAGGATGTGTTTGAAATCATCATGCAGCCTTCATCTAATTCTTCTAATAAACCAATTTTTTCAAATAATGGGATTGCTTCTTTGACATAAGAAATGAACTTGAAATGTGCAAATGCATCAGATATAAAATCACGCACAGCATGTTCATTGATTAAAGCTTGACATCCTTCTTTAGCAATTAAGATTGCTACAGCATCATACATGACAGAGGGCCCACCATTTATATTTTGTTGCGCTTCTATCCAAGAACCATCACTTAGTTTGACCCCGCCTATTTGTTCTGCAATGACTTCATATGAAGCGCCTACTTTATCTACACTTGCTTGAATAGCTTTAAATAAGCCAGCGTCAGCTTTATCAGTCATCAAAATTCCAAGCTTTCTGCCCTTAAAATTATTAGGACCATTTAAAATAATGCTTAAGGAGTTTAATTTTTTTAATGAAGTATCAGTGGATTTTTGAGCTTTAGCTGGCTGAGGTATAGATTTTAATCGTAAACCTTTAATGACTTTATTTGTTAGGTGCTTATCAATGTTAAATAGATGTCCAACAATTTTTTCTCGTATAGCAACTTTCTCTACTTTACTTAATTCAAAAATCAATGCTTTTGCTAAATGGTGTTGTTCAACAGTAGTTTGACTTATATAAAATTGACGAGCTTGACTATAATGATCTGCAAAACTCTCTGATCGTGCTCTTTCTTTTACACCTTCAATTTTTTCTGGAAATGAATGAAATCCAGTCTGCGGATTTTCTCTGGGATCCCCAAGATTCCAAGAATTCGGTTCATAATTTACTCGACCAACAGGATTAATCACTGCCATGTGACCGTCCTGTTGAAATAAATGCATAGGGCATTTGGGCGCATTGATAGACAAATGAGTAAAATTAGGACTCCCTAATCGTTTAAGTTGTGTGTCTAAGTAGGAAAAATTACGTCCTTGTAATAAGGGATCATTGGAAAAATCGATTCCAGGAACAATATTTTGTGTGCAAAATGCAACTTGTTCTGTTTCAGCAAAAAAATTATCGACGCACCGATTTAATACTAGTCGCCCAACAATTTTGAGAGGAACTTCTTCTTCCGGAATTATTTTTGTTGCATCTAAAACATCAAATGAAAATTTTTCTACAAATTTATCATCAAATAATTGTAATCCTAATTCCCATTCTGGAAAATTACCGGACTTTATTGCATTCCATAAATCTCGTCGATGGAAGTCAGGATCCGCTCCATTCATTTTTAATGCTTCACTCCAAACAACTGATTGCATACGGAGCTTAGGTTTCCAATGAAATTTAACAAACGTTGATTTACCTTTTGCATTGATCATTCTAAAGGTATGTACACCAAAACCTTCCATAAACCGAAATGAACGAGGAATTGCGCGATCTGACATGACCCACATAATCATATGCATGCTTTCTGGCATCAAAGAAATAAAATCCCAAAAATTATCATGAGCTGTTTGAGCTTGAGGAAAGTCAGAGTCCGGTTCTGGTTTGGCTGCATGAATCAAATCTGGAAATTTAATGGCATCTTGAATAAAAAAAACGGGAATATTATTACCCACAATATCCCAATTACCTTGTTTAGTATAAAGCTTAACAGCAAAACCTCTCACGTCCCTGGCCAAATCAGGCGACCCTTTATTTCCAGCGACTGTAGAAAACCGTACAAAAGCAGGTGTCTTCTCTCCTCTTCGTTGAAAAATATCTGCGCTGGTAATTTCTTTAAGGGGTTGAAATGTTTCGAAATAACCGTGTACACCAAAACCGCGCGCATGAACTACACGCTCAGGAATTCGTTCGTGATCAAAGTGAAATATTTTTTCTCGGAAATGAGTATCTTCTAAAAGACTTGGACCTCTCCTCCCTATTTTTAGAGTATTTTGATCATCACTGACCGGTGCTCCCTGTTGGGAAGTTAGCGTTGGATGAGTTTTATCGGCTCTTTGATGCGTTTCGCCGCCTTTCTTTTTGGCAACGGAATTTTTTAATTTACTGTTAGATTGTCTAGGCATTTTTCTCCACTTCTTTGAAAATTTCCAGTTCCATTTTTCAAATGATAAAGCTCATTTATAGGTAGTTGGAAAAATTAGCTTTGAAATGTTGTAACATTGAGTGGATGTAAAGTTAAAGTTTAACTCAGCTTTAAATTTTTAAACCTTAACCAAAACCTTAACTACTTCGAAGGGTTTCCCCTAAGAGATTATGGTTGATGGCCGATAATATTTCTGGAGAAAAGGGAGAGTCGATTCTTTGAGTTGACACTCTTTTGGATTTTACGATTGAGTCCGTATTTGCAATGATGTCTTGGGGAGGATTCGAACCGCTGACCTGCCCCTTAGGAGTCGAATTTAATAGATTCCGAAGAAATCAGCTAAAGTATAAATATCATCAAAATTCATTTGGTTACTGAATTTTAAATTCCGAAATTGAATTTATCGAAAGGAGATAGCGTCAACTAGTAGCCGTGACCTTTTTGTGTCCAGTTTTTTTCAAAAATAGCGTGATAAATCAATAAACTGTTGTTTAAATATGGATCTTAATTTTTCCTTTGTCTATAATCCTCGCACAAATACTTTTACCAAACGAGGAAAGATCATGAAATATTCATCACTAAAGGTAATTTCAGGTGTAATGCTGCTTTGTAGCAGCGTTGCTGCGCATGCAGTGGGCATGTGTCCCGTGCTAAATCCATCTATCAAGTCAGCAGATAAAAGTGTATTACCTTGCACGCTTCCATATGTCAGTCCTGATTGGACTGCCGGTTCCGGTATTGGAGCAGATCTTGGTAATGGAACGATTTCTGGTTCTATACAAATAAAACGGACGGACGTAAATGAGAGATTCACTTTTACAAACTTAGGCACCACTCAACAAACCATCATTGCACAGTATCTTACCAACTGTGACAACAGGAAAAGCAGACCCAATGAAGTGCAAAAATTAATTACACTTGCTCCTAATAGCAGCCAATCTCAGACATTCGTGTCTAATTGTACTTATGAACAAGTGGTAACATTGTGGCCGGAAATGTCCACAGCAGAGTATTGGTATGGCGACTTCATGGATAGTATTAACTTCAACGTACAGACACTTGACCTTTCAAGCGTTCCACGCGCACAGATGGGTGCTTATGCTAGAAGCATTAAGGTATTGATTAGTTCAAATTGATATTAGCATTTTGAGAGATACCCGTGGGGTTTGCGCCTCATGGGTCTCTATCCGCGTTAATTTTTTTATTTCAAATAAACGGAGAATTTTCCGAGGCGAGCAGTTGAATATTGTGCTCCAGAGGAACCGCTTTTGACTTAGCTCAGTAATCAAATTTTGGCTGCCCCTACGGATGCCCCTAAATAAAAATAAACATGTTGAGGCAAAGGTATAATAAATTATTTAGTTGTTATTCAGAGAGTTACCTGGCGTCCCGGGGCGGATTCGAACCGCCGACCTGCCCCTTAGGAGGCGCAAGGCTTTTAATCTAGCACTATCTTAGTAAACCCATAATTCATTGTAAAATATAGGTTTAATTGTGTTGATTTGCCCAGCCTTGTCTATTAGAATCCATGACTATCTGTAAATTTGGCTATACCCATGGCTATACCGAATCTTAACCAATCTCAGTTATGGACAGGAGTGATCATGACACAAGATAGTAACAACAATAAATTAACTATTCGTAACAGCACCGCTGAATTCCTTATTTTTACCCAGCAGGCTGGTGAAAACGGTATTGAGGTACGTTACGAAGAAGGCTCGATTTGGTTAACGCAGAAATTGATGGCTGAATTGTTTGATGTGACAACGGCTAATGTGAACACACATATTAAGAACATATATGAAGAGAAAGAACTTGTACAAAATTTAACTATTAAAGAATTCTTAATAGTTCAAAAAGAAGGCGAGAGAAAGGTTTCTCGCAGTGTTGATCATTATAATTTGGATGTCATCATATCTGTTGGCTATCGTGTTAATTCCAAGCGTGCTACACAATTTCGCCAATGGGCAACTCAAATTTTGAAAGAATTTGCAGTTAAAGGCTTTGTACTTGATAAAAAGCGACTTGAGAATGGTAGCTTCCTTGGCGAAGATTATTTTGAGCGTTTATTAGAAGAAATTCGAGAAATCCGTCTCAGTGAGCGTCGTTTTTATCAAAAAATTACTGATATTTATGCAACCAGTGTTGATTACAATAAGAACGCACCAACAACACGAGATTTTTTCGCTAAAGTACAAAACAAACTGCATTATGCAATTCATGGCCTCACTGCATCAGAACTTATACTCAACCGTGCAGATAGCAATAAACCTCATATGGGGCTTACAAGCTGGGAACATAGCCCACATGGAAAGGTTCTTAAAACTGATGCGCCAATTGCAAAAAATTACCTGACACGAGAAGAATTAGATTCTCTTGGCCGCATTGTCAGCGCCTACCTAGAACTAGCTGAAGGTCGTGCTAAACGCAAGATACCAATGACGATGGAAGACTGGACTATGCAACTAGACAAACTTCTTGAATTAGATGCGCGCGACATATTAAAAAATGCGGGAAAAATCAGTGCAAAAATTGCTAAAGATCATGCTGAAAGTGAATTTGAAAAATACCGCATTATTCAAGATCGTCTTTTTGAATCTGATTTTGATAGGGAAATTAAAGCGGCGTTAAGTGGTGATTTCAGCAACGAGGCAGAGTAATGGGAAAACTTAATGCTAAATTAATCGAACATCTCAAGCCTAAAGAAAAAGAATTTCGTGTACCTGATGGAGAAGGACTTTTCCTTAGAGTGCGCACTAGCGGAATAAAAAGCTGGTTATTTTGCTTTAGGATTGGCTCAGATAGAACTTGGCGTCAAATGACGTTGGGCTCATTGGATGAGTTGTCTTTAAAAGCAGCGCGTGATCAATTAAAAGAATTAAAACAATTGGTCAAAAACGGTATTGATCCTCGCAATACAAGAGCAGCGCATAAAACAGAGAACATACAAGCAATATCCATGCAGGTATTATTTGATTCGTGGATAGACTACTTAAAGGTAGCTAAAGAAGTAAGTGCAACATGGATCAAACGTCATGAAGATCGCTGGAGATTACATCTAAAAAAGCCATTAGCGAACATACTTGTAAAAGATGTAACACGCGCACATTTGGCAAGCGCATTAGAAACCATGACTCGCAAAAAAATCAAAGAAGAAACTCGCAAAGCCTTAACTACGCTTAATAAATTATTGAATTATGCTTTAACACGGCATTTTATTGAGGTAAATCCTGCGCGCGTGTTAAAGCCACAGGATTTTGCGGCAACTGCTAATTCCCCTCGAGATCGAGTATTAAACTTAATAGAGTTACGCAGATTATGGTTGGCATTAGATCAAGCTAGTGATCTTACTCAATCCGATGAAAATAAGTCGCCTATGTCCATTGTTATCAGCAATGCAGTAAAGTTATTAATTCTTACTGGGGCTCGTCGTTCTGAAATAGCAGGTATGCGCAAGGAGGAGCTAAGACTAAACGATAGCGTATGGATTATCCCTAAAGAAAGAACCAAAAACGGACAAGAACATACCATTTATCTTTCACCATTAGCCATTGAACTCATCAAAATGTTAGAACCTATATCGAATAATTCTCCCTTTGTTTTTAACACACGCCGCTATCCAACGCATGGACATATTCATCCAGATACATTAACGGGTGTTATTGCTCGTTTACGGGGAACAGCAAAAGGGAATAAAAAGAAAAATAGTGATTCTGCCCCACTGGAAGATATCCCATCATTTAGTGTTCACGATCTGCGAAGAAGTGCCGCGACAGCATGGGGTGAATATTTAAAAACAGAACCTCATGTAATTGAAAAAATGCTTAACCATCAGCCATTAAATAAACTAATTGCAACCTATCAGCGCGCAGTTTATGCCGAAGAGCAAAAGCAAGCTTGGCTGGCCTGGGGAAATTTGGTAGAGCATCAAATAATGCGGGAACCAGGCAACATTGTGCAACTTATGCGAGCACATCGATGACTATAAAATTAAATCAATTTTTTTACGGATATCTAGAGAATTTAATTTTATCCATAATGATTAAACAAATTAAAGATAAATACGACTTTAAGGTGAATTTTGATTTTTATGGCTGGTTGCGCGATCTTAAAAATTGGTCTGACTTATACAATGAACATGAAGATCGCCTTACTGTTATTCGAGAAATGAAAGCTCATTTTACAAATCTAATTAATGTAACAACTGCTTTAACAGACCTAGTCGCTAATTTTTCAAAGCAGCGTGATGATTTTTCAAAATATTTAGACCCCTTTGCAGACGAAGCTTTGTACTATAGCCCCAAACTAGGGTTAACTCATGAAGAGTTTCAAGACATCTTGATGGATTTTAAAGCGAACTGGCAAAAAAGCTTAAAGTCATTACCTCCTATTGGCAAAGGTAGGCCCTCAGAGACACATAACGAAAGTTGCGTTAATTTACTTGTTAAGATGTTCATGGATGGTTCGAAGTTGAAACCTAGATGTTATCGAAATGAACATGATGGCCAATATTATGGTTGTTTTTACGATTTTATGATCGATATGCAAATTATACTTCAGTCACAAGGGATGACTTTGGATATCAAAAATGAATCGCTTGGTACATATGCTTCTAAACTAATTCCTAAAAGGCGCAAAGATAACGCTTACTCCAATACAATCTCACAAATCGATGAATGCCTATTTCAGGAATAAACTCACAAACAAAATCGGATTTTATTCCTTTATCTATTCTTAGTACAACCCAATAAGATGGCCTTGTGTTCAATAAGACAAAAGAGGCTTTCACATGAATCAATTATCAAACTCTGGATTTTTAAGAATCACTGATGTTCTTCAGCTTATCCCCATTGGTAAATCAACATGGTGGGCTGGCGTTAAAGAAGGACGTTTTCCAAAACCAGTAAAAATCGGGCCTAGATTAACAGTTTGGCGAGCAGACGAGATACGTCAGCTTATTGAAACTGAATCTTTTGGATATGAAGCCAGAGAGGGAAAGTTATGCAAGAAAAAATCTTTGAAGAATACCTAACACTGCTATCGAGCCTATTACAGCAAAGAATAGTGAGTAATGCCAAACAACAGAGGGCAAGCCAAAAATATATTCAACGCCAATTGAACGAGGCTCGCCACCAAGTTGAAATCTTAGGGCAAAAGTTACGTAGGAGTAACAAGCATGCATTCTAATCAAATTATTCAAAATTTCCAAGCTGCAATGGTAGAGCATGGAATTACACCACCCCAGCAAATTATTAGCGATGGTAAGTTATATCGTTTTCATGTCCAAGGTGATAAAAAAGGATCTAAAAACGGTTATTACCTGCTTTTTATGAATAATATATCCTGCGGCGTATTTGGTAGCTGGAAAGCTGGTATAACTCATAAATGGTGCTCTAAAAAGCATAGATATATGAGCAATTGGGAATATGCAGAATACAAACGACAAATCGAAGAAGCAAAACGACAACATGCAGCAGTCCGAGCTAAAGAACAAGCTGATGCTGCGAGATTAGCAGAGCATATTTTTTCTGGCTGTCTTTTTGCGAACCCTAATCACCGCTATTTGGTACACAAGCGCATTAAGCCATTTTATGCCCGCCAACAAGGAAGTAATCTTGTTCTCCCCGTTATAAACTTTAACGGCGAATTTTCAAGTTTACAGTATATTACTTCAGATGGTGGGAAGTGGTTTTTGTCTAATGGCGTTATTACAGGACATTTTATACCTATCCAGCATCAATTAATCGCTAGCAGAAAAATATTGATCTGCGAAGGATTCTCGACGGGTGGCGCACTCGCACAAAAATATCCAGACGCATGTGTAATCGCTGCCTGTAATGCCGGTAATTTAAAAGCTGTTGCCGTTAACATTCGCCAACAATTACCTACATCAGAGATAATAATAGGTGCCGATATTGATCCGGTTGGCCTGCATAAAGCAAGAGAAGCAGCAAGAGCAGTGAAGGCGATAATCATAAAACCAAAGTTCCCACCAGGTTTTAACAAGAAATTAACCGACTTCAATGACTTATATTGCCTAAGTGCAAGGGGGGCACAATTATGAGCCTCGCCAGTCTGGATGCATTCTCAAACTCTATTGAAACAGAAGAACTACAAGTAAGAGCTGTTAGTTTGAGTGAATTTTTAAGCATGGAGTTACCCCCGCGCGAAAATTTGCTAAACCCTTGGCTGCCAAGATCAGGGTTGTGCATGGTCTACGCCAAGCGCGGCGTCGGTAAAACTTTTTTTGCCCTTGAAATAGCAATGACTCTAGCATATGGAGCGGATTTCCTATCATTTACCGCTACTAAGCCAGTTAAGGTTCTCTATATTGATGGAGAAATGCCAGCAAATACGATGCAAAAACGTTTAGCTGAAATTGAAAATAGAATGTCTGCTAATGAAAAAATGATTGAACCGTTTTTTATTACGCCGGACTTGCAGGGTAATTTCATGCCGGATTTAAGCACTTTAGACGGGCAAGAATCAATTCGTGAACAAACTAACGAAGCTGATTTAATTATTGTTGATAATATTTCAACTCTAGGAGGATCTGCTAAAGAGAACGAAGCCGAAAGCTGGATTCCCTTGCAACAATGGGCGCTATCTCTGAGAAAACAAGGTAAAAGCGTATTGTTTGTCCATCATGCTGCCAAAAATGGTAATCAAAGAGGAACAAGCAAGCGAGAGGATGTTTTAGATACTGTTATTGTGCTCAAACACCCATCGGACTACGAGCCATCTGATGGAGCATGTTTTGAGCTTCACTTTGAGAAAGCGCGAGGCATGGTGGGTGATTGCGTCAATCCTATCAGGTGTCGGCTTACAGATGAGGGATGGAGATACGAATCACTTGAGCAAAATAATTATCAGCGTGTGGTTGCACTTGCAAATGAGGGGCTTTCACAAAAAGAGATTGCAATCGAGCTAGAGCTATCAAAGAGCCAAGTAAGTAAATTACACAAAAAAGCTAGGGGTCTTGGTGAGGTAAAAAAAGATGGGTAACTTACAATATCTAGCCCAAAAAGTGTTATCTAAATATTGCCATGACACTAAAGTTTCCTGTTTCACACCCTTAGCGAAGGAAACAGGAAACCCTCAAGGTAAATCAGGAAACACTGCTGGAAACTTTGAACGCATACCTTATGAAAAAAGCCAGCGTATATCTAGCTTTAAAGAGGAAATCTCAAAGGAAACTAGCAGGAAACCGGTATCAATTGATAAGGAAACTTTTGCAGCAAATATCACTAATAAAAGTTTCCTGATGCATAGTGCAACAGACATGCTAGATGGTTTTATTTCTAATGCAGTTGGACTAAATATAGATTTATTACCAGATGATCAACGTTGGCTGAGAGCGGTTTGTTTTGGGATCAATCGCCCAACACTTGCCTGTTACTTAAGTGAATATATTGATCGCTGGCATAACGCAATGAGGGAAGAAACAGCAACATATAGAAAGCAAAATGCTGGCAGAAAAGCCGCAAATACTTGGCTACTCAAAACACTGACGAACCAGAACACTTCATGGAGGTGAATTATGGTAGTTAAAAAACATCACAACAACTTAGTTAAAATAGAAAAATCATGTGAAATGATTATCCAAGAATCGACAAGTGACGACCTAGAAAAAAAGGCTATTTCTGCTGTTTTAGACAGCTATGCAACTAAATGTATAGACTTTTCCGAGATGTGTGATGAAGAGAAGAAGCAAAAGGTGAGTGAATTATGCCAAGCAACAAAAATCTTTGCAGATGCTCTTGGCGCGAAAGGGCTACTTGAACATCTTCTATCGACCCAATTACTTGGCATTCATGAGTTACAGCAAAAATTATTATCATATGCAAATCGTTCGATGCATCGCCCTGAGAGCAATCAATATTATATTAATGCAATTACCAAGCTCTCGAACGTCTTTGTTTCTCAGGTAACGTTGTTTCAAAAATTACAGGGGGAGTGCCAGCAAAAGGTTGCTGTCGAACACTTGCATATCCATCAGGGAGCGCAAGCTATTGTGGGTCAGGTAAATGCAAATAACGGGGGTGTGCCTAATGAAAAATGAAATTAACCCCATGCAAAGGGAAAAATATCCTTTTTTAAATTCGCCTCGCTGTGGTGCAAAAACAAGAAAGGGCACAGCATGTCAGGCTCCGGCAGTACTAGAAAAAAAACGTTGCCGAATGCATGGCGGCTCCAAGGGTAGTGGCGCCCGACGTGGCAACCAGAATGCGCTCAAGCATGGTAATTATACAAAAACAGTTAAAAATATCCGGCAAGCAATTAGATGTACCATTAAAGAGAGCATCATCTCAACTGAGGAAATCATTGCTCTCTTGCGTTAGTAAATACCAATATTTGATTAGATGGTTCGCCATACTTGTTTTCACCTTTTGACCCAGGCCGAGTGCACAATCCAAGAAGAAATAAGACATTTAAATAAGGGATAAAGAAAATCAGTGCCCACCATCCAGAGCAATCAAAATCATGCAATCTATTAGCAATAGTGCATAAGAAAAAAAAGAAAAACAGTCCTAAAAAGGCAACATTAAAACAAGCCTTAGTCCGTCTGTGAGATTGTGCGGCAATATTTCTGCTATTAACAAAAAGAAGGCTGCATACATCATGAATGTAATCACTTGAGCCTTTATAAACTGAATTCGATTTAATCGCTTTACTAAGCTAGCCCTTGAAGGAAATTTCAAAAAATTAATCATTTTCTCAGCTAACGATGCTTTTTTCATAAGTACCTCAATTAAAATTAGTTTTTACCTCCTTAATACTGATGTTCCATCCTTTTTGACATATTTAATGACAATATTGCAAATTGTGTCATTAATATACACTACTTTGGAATGAATGCATAGGATTCCTAAGTATTCAGGTCAAGGAAAAACTTAGATTCTCTAAGCATGTAAGTAATGTACTTATGGGCTTAAAATGGCAGAATCTCCTATATGCAAGAGGCTTAAAGAAGCCAGACTGGCAGCAGGGCTATCCCAGAAGAAATTGGGTATTGCTGCTGGCATGGATGAATTCTCTGCCAGTTCACGCATGAACCACTATGAGATTGGTAGGCACCAACCCGACTTTGAAACCTTGAAACGCATAGGGAAAGTTTTGAAAGTACCAGTAGCGTATTTTTATGCTGAGAGCGACGATGTCGCTAAGGCTATAGCCTTATTCTATAAAATGAGTAAAACAGAAAGAGCAAGATTTTTAAAATCTCTACACGTGGAATAGATGTAGCTCATTAATGACAAACCCCCACAATTTTTATTGCATTTAAAAAATATCTCATGCCATAATGCGTCGCGCTTGTTGGCAAGCCTGCTCGTTCGTGCAAAGATTTCATCAGCCAATGATAGATAATATAAACCTAGCCAAGCTTATTATCTGACAACCGATTACGAACGCGAAAAATCTAGATAATAAATTTGGTCAAATCATTAGGATTATATTATGACGCATATTGAGTACTTCAAGCTTCAAGCAAAAAATCTATTCAAAGACTATAAAACAAAATCCCCTTACTTTGATAATGTAATTGACGATTATTTATATGAGTACAATCCAAAATACTTCGATATAGAAGAAATCATAATGGCTTATGACCTAGACGAAGATGATTTCACTCTAATGAATGCTCAACATATCATCGCGCTTATGATTGGCTTTAAAAAATGGACAGATTTATTGAAAGCATCGGAAGCTGAATTGGAGCTAGCAAAATTATTGTTTGATAACCAAGATAAAATCCATCTAGAAGATTGGGAAATGTATATCGCTGGAGCAGAACGTGATAACAACACAACTTTTGAACCCGAATCAAGATTAGAAATATTTAAACATATATTCCTTGAGGGGAATTTTAAAAGTCCGTTTTCTGATTATCGATTGAAAAAGCAGAGAAAACACCAGAAAAACAAACCGAACTCATCGCTTTAAAAAGCAGGATGGTGGCACTAAACACCACCATCTTAATACCGACCGCTGCATTAAAATATAATGACGATAAGCAGCATCTTACTTTGCACTCTTGGATCCTTTCAGTGACTCTATGCTTTTCTAAAGTATTTATCAGTTCTTAATCTATTTAAAGAATTTTCGCCTCGTATACGATTCATCGCTTCTTTCGTTTTTTCATTGGATAGCATAAATCCAAATTTAATAATTTTTTTTAAATCATCACCCGCAGTATCTTTCAAGAGGTTATATATTTCATCAGAGGAAGCCTGCTCTATAATATATTTTTCTTTTTCACTCCATGAATCTCGGCTAGCTATACTCAATAATACGTCATGCAAGGTTTTTTCTGTTATGAGACTACTAAAAATTCCCTCAATACTTGTCTTTATCATTGGATCAATCTTCTCGCCGAAGTGAGTAGCCGCATAAACTTTTGCCAAATGCTCAGCATTGGATTTTTTGTCATCTAAATATAAATTAATCAAAGAATCTGCTTTATGTCCTTCATCTAAAACCCTTAAAACTAACACTGTTGCATTTAAATCGGTAAGCGATAGATATTTGTAGTTTTCTGTAAATGAATCATGTAACGCAATAACAACCTCTTGCTTATTATCTTTGAAACTACCATGAAATAATTCCCAAGCCTCATAAAATGAATCGTGCGATTTTGATGCTGTAATTTTTTCAGTTATGATTTTTACTTGTTCTCGAATTTTGTCTTCGTCAAAATAACCGCTTCTTACCCCTTCATATATGAGCAAATCAAAGTCATCCGTATTCATATAACCGTACTCTTGTAGCTTAGAAACCCATTTTTCTTGGTTTTTTTCCTCTTCTTTTGATTGATATGTTTGAACATACGTAAGCGTTTGCAGAATCTCGAAAGAAGGAAGTGACTCATCTTTCGAGTAATAGCAATAGCAATGCAAGACTAATGTGCTGAGAGCTTTATGAATTATCTCACTTGCGCAATTTTGCAATATTAGTAGCAAATCATTTGCAAGCTTATCAATAGAAAATAATATTCTTATATTTGAAATACCCAATTTATTACACAAAATAGGTATATCACTTTTATCTTTTCCAAGGTCAACACCTGCATAAAGTATATCTGTGCATTCTTTTGGTGTCGGATTAAAGTGTATTTCCTTATCAATCACTTTTTCGCGCAATTCTTCGTAACGTTTCTTATCTTTAGGTGTAAAAGCCGCATCATTGAATATTAATATTACTTTACATTTCTTTTGATATTTTAAATCAGAGACTAAGCCTAAAATTTCATTTTGTGTAATCCCACTGCCTTTTCTTTCAAGGTCATCAATGCATATAATTGCTTTTGAAATGCTCATATATAGCATCGAGCTTGATATCGGCAACGTTTCATTCGATCCAAATAACTTGTTATTAATTGTTTCAGAAATTATTCTTACAATGGATTTACTGCCCTTTTTAAGTAAATGAGAAAATGTTTTATTTATATTTTCAACAAAAGTTTCAAGATTAATTGGCTTTCCAATTAACTCTTTGGGTATTTGATTTTCGAAAATCTTATCTCTTAGCGCATCAATTGAATTTAAACCAAAAGCTGATACGTAAGAATAGTGCGTCATTATGATTTCATTAGAGTCTTGAGCTTCTTTAAGCAGCTTATCCCATAAAAAGGTTTTGCCAGTTCCCCACTTACCTTTAATAACAATTACTTCATTCGTCAGGGAATTTAGAAATTTTTTTAATTGTCGATTTGCGATTTGAATTGACATTGCTATCCTTATGTATCAATCATACTTCTTAATACAGCTTTGAATATAATTCATCAAAGCTGAGGCCTCTACCAAAATAAACCAAGCCTCTTCTTTAGTAATTTCTCTATGTTTTTCTTTTAGAGAATGTCTTACACCGCTTTCATCACTAGAATAACCATATATCTTAGTCATGAAATCTTTAATTGCTATTTTTAGCGAAGGATGCGCATTCATCCAATCTAAATTATTAAATCTTAATATATCACCTAAGTGTTTATCAGATTTTGTAGTCTCTCTCATAAATGCTTCCAGAGCAGAAACTGATTCTTTTACGCTATTTCTATAATCAGGCTTATCTCTATCGAAAAGAAGTTGAGAGCTTTTTTTAATATGCTCGAAAGATGTATTTGGTAGGTTTTTGGTTGCCTCTACGGACGCGATTTCACTCTGTGATATTTTTTCAATAATTTGGTCATTAACAAATCCATAGGCAGAATTTTCTTGTTCAAATACCTTGTTGAAAGATTTTATCAATTTTTTACGGTTATAATCATCTTCAAGCGAAGCAAAATGCTCGATAAAATCGTAAAATTTACTCCATTCAAAATTAAAAAATTCTTTCCTTAAATAGGCAATATCTTTGTTTGGATTCCATGAAATTGAATCTGCGGGTAGCTTAAAAAAATTAAGCCAGATTGACCTTATGAATTGACCTTGCTTTCCGCGCCATTGGGGTGCTTCGTAACCTGTTAAACTAGATTCAACCCCCTCTCTTAAAAATTCATATACAATCGTCCAAGCTCCATTTTTTAAAGCCTCATCTATAGACTCTTTTTGGACGGGTAGAATTGCCGTTAAACCCATACGCCTTGAAAAGTTATCCATACACTCCTTATTAGAATTCAGTGTAAATATCCTTTGTATATTATTAACGAACGAAGTTCTTAGAAAAAGCGAAAACTAAAGCACCATTAGTGCATGTAAGATTGGATTTGGCTATACCCATGGCTATACCAAAAAGAAATTTTCGGCTTTAATTTTTAGATGACATTGAGAAATTCCCTTATTTTTCAATGGCGTCCCGGGGCGGATTCGAACCGCCGACCTGCCCCTTAGGAGGGGGCTGCGCTATCCTCTGTGCCACCGGGACAGGTGAAACGTCTATATTTAAAGATCCTTCTGTAAGCTCAGGATTAAAAATCTGTAACAATCGAAGGATCGCCCAGCTTCAATTTATATCACACGCTATTCTGAAGATATGCTTTTTCTTCAGAATGTTCGATTGGCGCTTGATGCGATTTAAAAAATTGTGACATCACGCCTTTCGGCTTTTTAAATGCTTCAAGACAAAGTGCCTGCTTTATCTTTTTTCCAGTCGCATGATGATAGAGCTTTTCACGCAGTTTTATATCAGTCAATATCTCGGGAAATATATCCTTGAAAGCGTTGAAAAGTTGTTTATCATTTTTTTCGATGACAGTCCAAATAGGATGATTTTTTTCTGCGAGCGGGTAATCTTTGAGAATACCTGAGCTGATAAATTGAATCAATTTGTCAGCCCAGTGGGAATGTTCCTTATTACACCTTGATACACGATAAACATAATGGGCGTCACTAGTACAGTATGACCGAATAAGACTCAATTTATTCGATATATAAATATCTGCAATGTTCTTAATCGCATAATTGATCATACTGATGAGATCATTTTGTGGCGTCATAACAATAGAAGTCTTAAATGCAAGTCTAGCGCCTCTACCACCTGGCACTAGAAAATGTTTTGCTTTATCAGTATATCCCAATACGGGCGGTGTAATTTGTGTAATGGAGGACATTAAAAATATTTTTGCTTTATCACTGATATTTGTTTGGAAAATGAGATTTATCATTTGTATTTTAATTTTATGATCTGCAATTTTATTATAAACATAATGCATGTATTTAGTCGGTGAAGCATTTTCAATCTGTCCGTTATACTGATGACCATTTTTTGGCGCTTGGTATGCGCAATATGATGCATAAAATCTATCCCAAGTATTGTCAGGAATACTCGTAATAAGTTTTTCTATAAATTTGATTAAAGTAAGCGAGTGTTCTGTAGAGTTATTATAATTTTTGAGAAGCAGTTTAATAAAGGTATTAATTAATACATCATTTTTGTTCGCTAAATGATATAAATTATTAGGCAATAAACTTGTGAATGCTTCAAAAGAATATATTTGATCAGGTAGTGTTTTGAGTAAATCAATAACAAACTGAATATTTCCCAATTCAACTTGTGCTTTTAACTCATTGATGGAAAGATTTCCATTGCGCTGTAAAAAAAATGCAAGTGGCACATGCATTTGATTTCGCATTGCAAAATCAACCCAATAGTCTATTGGATGATTATCAATCACTAATAAATCTTCAGAGGGTATTTGGTTTTTTAAAATATGAAGTTTTATGGTGAAAAGATTATGCGCTGGTGATTCAGTTGGAACATCTTTCAGTATGGCTTCAAGTGCGTTGGTATTTTTTAATTTTATACATTCTTCAGCTTGTTGGATAATACGATTAAATTCTATTTTTTCTTCTAGCATAAACATCCTTTTTTATTATCAGTTGAGATTTTATAGAGAATGCAATGAATGTCATTTATTACCGAGAGTCGGAATCGAACCGACACGGTGTCACCACCACCGGATTTTGAGTCCGGCGCGTCTACCAGTTCCGCCATCCCGGCAATCTTAATGAAGACGCGCAGTATACGCAGATAGAATAATCGCGTCAATTGTTGGGTGTGATGAGTCTCCGCCCTCTGAGAACCTTCTAAAATAACATTAATATTCATGCAGTTACAGCTATATACTTTTAATTATTTGGTCTATACTTTTAGAAACATATACATAAGATGAGGGATATAAAGATGTTAAGAGTCTTAACCGCATTAGATGCGATGACTCCGCTGGCAAAAGAGACAATTGCTTTGAGCAAAGCTGTGATGGCGCAACTCAGTGATTACCAAACAGAAGTAAAAAAGTGGGAAGAAGCGTTAGTAGAGGCAGAACCTGAAATTCAAAAATTTATCGAAGCGAATAATAGAATGCAGCAAGCGAAACAAATAAAAGATGAAATAGACGGTAAAATATTTACGAGAAAGTCAGAGCTAAGGGAGCAAGGAAAAAATCAAGATGATGATATAGCTCTTAAAAATTTATTGCAAAAACAGGAAAAGGAAGAAAAAGCATTAGAGCCTCTATTGAAAGAAGTCAACGAAATACAAGCGACGATTAAGCCAGAAGCAATCACTGCTTATGAAAAAATACAAGACACAAAAGAAAAACTGGCTAAATTTGAGAAGCATCAAAGTAGAATGAATCCACACGCTAGAGTTGCGATTAGAATTTGCTCCAGTCATTTTCTGGATCAAAGGAAGATGTACAATGAATCGGAAGCCAAAGGGATGCCATTAACAGTTGAATATGTCAGAACGGAATGGTTGCCAGCGCTGCAAGCAGAACAAAATGCCATATTAGCTAGAAAAAAAAATATCGAAACATGTGTAAAAAAAGCGAGAAGTGAAGTGTTGTTTTTAATAAGAGATGTTTATAAAGAAAGTAAAGAATTTTCAAATGAATCAAAACTCGAAAAAACTGTAGCAGGTCAAAGTTCTTCCGTGCACATTAGGCAGCATCTTGGATTGACGCCTGAGGCTCATTCTTCTTTAGAAGAATCATTTAATGATAATGAATCCACCGAAAATAAAATCAGTGATAGACAAAGCCATGTGAGAAAATCTACCGTGATCCAACCCAATACAATTGAGGAAAAACAAGAAGAACCGGACGCAGAAAACGTTTCTCAACTCAAGCCAAAATAAGTATTTTTCATCCTATTTCCAATGGATCCACATCTAACGACCAACGTACTTTTTTCCCAGAACGTAAATTTTCAATGTCAGGCATATATTTTTTTAACGTATTTTGTAAAGCGGGGCGCGTGGTAGATTGCAATAATAATTGTGCGCGATAACGTCCAGCGCGTCGTGGGATTGGTGCAGGAATTGGACCCATTATTTGAATGGGATGCTTGATTGCGATCGTATCGCGAATGTGTTTTAGAAAAGCATCTGCTTTTTCAAGTTGATTGGCTTCAGCACGAAATAATGCAAAATAAGTAAATGGCGGCAAAATAATTTTAGCACGTTCTTGTAAAAGTGAATCAGAAAAAGCAGCATATCCTTCATTTAATAATTGATATAACAAAGGATGGTCAGGGTGATGTGTTTGGATCATCACAGTGCCAGGTTTTTCTGCACGCCCTGCTCTTCCAGCGACTTGTAAAACTTGTTGGCCCATGCGTTCTAGTGCGCGAAAATCTGCGCTGAAAAATCCACCATCTGCATCGACAATTGCAACGAGTGTCACATTCGGAAAATGATGTCCTTTCGCTAACATTTGTGTGCCAGTTAAAATGCGTGCTTCACCTGATTGAATACGTGCAAACGCTTTTTCCATTTCACCTTTACGACGTGTGCTGTCACGATCAATGCGTTCGATTGGATAATCAGGAAAAAGAAAACTTAATGTTTCCTCTAACTGCTCTGTGCCTTGTCCTGCTGCTTGTAAAGTTTTTCCCCCGCACTGCTTGCATTGTGATGGAACTTTAGTTTGTTTATCGCAATGATGACATAATAAATAACCTGCTTTACGATGCCATGTCATTCGCATATCACAGCGCGAACAGGTTGCCATCCAGCCGCAGGAATGGCATAACAAAATTGGCGCGTAACCGCGGCGATTCAAAAACAACATCACTTGATTATCTTCTTTCAGATGTTGCTCAATCGCAGCAATTAATTCTTTCGATAAACCTTGTTCGAGTGTTTGATTACGCACATCAATCAAATGAAATGTGGGACGCATCGCAAGACCTGCGCGCTCAGGTAATTTTTTTAAATGATAACGTTCAGTTCGGGCATTTTGTAATGTTTCTAATGAAGGTGTTGCGGATCCTAAAACAATCGGAATATTTTTTTGGCTCGCACGTAAAATCGCAACATCGCGGGCATGATAATGAAAGCCATCTTGTTGTTTAAAAGATAAATCATGTTCTTCATCAACAATAATCATGCCAAGATTGTTGAGTGGCGTGAAAACAGCAGAACGTGTCCCGATAATAATTTTTGCTTCGCCTGACTTTGCTTTCAGCCAGGCTGTTAGGCGTGATTTATTTGTCATGCCAGAATGTATGGCAACAATGGGTGCCGTAAAGCGTGCACGAAAACGCTGTAATAATTGTGGTGTTAAACCAATCTCAGGCACCAATACTAAAATTTGTTTTTGTTGTTTTAAACAATGTTCAATTGCTTGCAAATATACTTCTGTTTTTCCGCTACCAGTGACGCCATGGAGTAGCGTGACAGTAAAATGATCGATGAAAGTTATCAGGTGAGAGAGCGCATCTGCTTGCGCAGGATTTAATGACAATGGTGTTTCTGCCAGGATGTTTTCGTTTTCTGCTTCTGCTGGCGTGATTTCTGGGAGCGGTTTTCCTTGGCGAAGTTCTGTAGGCAAGATTCCGAGCAAAACTTCACCAATGGGATGTTGATAATAGTTGGCCGCTTTAGTTGCAAGCTCAAGAATATCTGTTGGGATCACAGGTTCAGTGTCTAATACAGCAAGTGCTTGCTTTAATTTTCCTTCAGGGACAGTAGATGTTTCGACGTTGCGAATAAAAATGCCTGTCAGCTCACGTCGACCAAAAGGAACTTTTAAGCGCATGCCAGGTTTTAACTGAGTCAAATCATAACTTTTGGGCGGTAAATAATCAAAAAATCGCCGCAGAGGGGTGGGAATCGCCAGTTGTAAAATGGGAAGTGTGTTTTTCATAGGGTGTACTTTAATGGACTCCCGCTTGATTTGCTAGAAACAATCTCTTTGCATTAAAGTGTAGGGATACAACAGAGGGGGATGCCCTATGATGTCAGAGTATAAAAAGGAACACACGTCTACTTCTAAGATTCGACAATTACTGAGTGCGTATGATCAATTGCGACAATTGAAGAACGACGATTGTATTTTAGAAGAAAAAATTTATGAGCCACAAGAAGCAGTTATCCAGCTAAGTAATTTCAGCAGTGTTGTGCATCGCGCTCGATTGAATCCTAATACGATTGAGCGATTCACAGAACTTAATTCAGCAAATTATTTTAACAAACCAGTGGCTGTCAAAGAAATGCATTATAATTTAAAAACGAAAATTTACTGTGAAAAAGAAACTAGCATTTTAGCTTTTTTAACAAACCAAAATTTAAATATTGGACCTATGTTTTATGGTTACGTTGATGATCCATATGAAAGACAATATCGTATTGTCATGGACTATTTTCCAGCGGGTTCTCTGAGTGATCAAATTGACAATGATTATATAAGGAATTGGGAACTTAACCAACAAGGGCTATCGCTGATTTCTCCACCCAGTTGGGATGAGCGTCGTTTCATGGTGAGGAAATTTTTACAAGATGTCGCTCAGTTTCATGACCAAGATATGCTGCATTGTGATATCAAATCACCTAATGTTTTGTTCGTTAAAGATGAAAATAATCATGTGACAGATGTTAAATTGTGCGATTTCGCTTTTGCGAAAGATGCGGGAGATTTTGTAACAGAAATTACAGGTACTCATGGTTATATTTCACCTGAAATGAGTCGATTGTATTTTCCAGGGAGTTGGCCATGGGTAAAACGAAAAGTCGATTTAGCATTATCAGAAATTTATAGTATTTCAACAGTGTCACGTGAAATCGTAACGTGGCAACCACCGACGTGGTTAATTCATGGTTATGATTTCGAAGAGACGCTGCGTTTTACCATTCACGAAAAAGAAACACTTCCAGAAAATTGTCCGAAAAAAATGGCTGAAATGATTCAATGGGGCTGGGATGCTGACCCGCAAAAAAGGCCGACGGTGTATGAGATGCTGAATTTGGTTGAAGATGATATCGAGGAGGCTGAGTTAGAAAAAAGTGAGCCTCAGTTTTCTCCCTAAATCCCTCTCATCCCGCACGAACTCTGTTTTGTTGTTCAAGGCAAGTAAAGCGCAGTGAGCCGGAGGCGAGCGAGCCATTGCCAGAACAACAAAACAGAGTCAGCCAAACATCCACTAGACATCTGCAAAAAATTCCCTATAATTGCCGCTCTTTTGAGTGCGGAGAAGAAAAATGGCAGACATCGCTGATATTGCAAATGACTTGATTGCCAATGAAGTTTCGAATGTTTTGAAGTCGCGCGCAGAAACACCGGTCGAGATGGGTCCTGAGCTATGTGTTGAATGTGAAGAGTCTATTCCTTTGGTTCGCCGAAAATTAGGCTTTGATTTATGTGTACCATGTGCAGAAGAAGTTGAGCGTCGACAAGCCCTTTTTGCAGTCTGAATAAGGATATTTGATCTTGTTTTGATCAATCCTGATTGATACTGAATCAGTATTCCTGTTACTCTGAAGGAATCAGTGCAGGTAGTTACACTATGCCAAACGGCGATAATTATAAGGAAGTGATTCGCGGGCTTTCCGAGCAAATTGTGCTTGCGCAAAAGCCTATCCGCGTCTTGGATTCCTTGAAATGGAATACTGAAACACTGGTTAACTTTCTTAAACACCGCGGCAAGAAACTACCCGAAATCGACTCTGAGTATTACCAGCGCAACAACCCCCTGCAATTTGATCCCCAGAAAAAACTTGAGGAATTTCATGAGATTGAGCGCAAAATTCGTCGACAATTGGGTCAATTCAGTGGTGTTGCCAGTATTATGCAACGCATGTGTCATGAATATTGTTCAGTTGTTGAAATGTTAATGGCAAGAGGCACACCGCGATTTACAGAAATTTCTCAAGAATTATATGGTAGTTCTGAAGATGCTTTTCATGTCGGCGCGCCCACTTTAAAAGATTTAGCCACTTTAATCACTGGGACTCTTGCTAACATCAAGGATCAAGTCACGACGGCGGCGGACGAAAAAAAATATACGAGTGAAGAAACAGTCGCATTTTTAACGGAACGGTTAAGCGTTTATTTTGCAGAAGCAGAACGCAGTCCACGCGTCATGTTAGGCGATGGCATTTTAGCGGATGCCGCAGCAGGTGCTGATCGTATTCGTATACAGAAAGATCATTTATTTAGCGAGCGTGAAATTCGCGTGTTTGAAATTCACGAAGGTTGGGTGCATCTCGGTACTACGCTGAATGGTATGTTACAACCTGTGTGTACTTTTTTGAGTAAGGGCCCTCCTTCATCAACGATTACTCAAGAAGGGTTGGCGATTATCACAGAAATATTTACTTTTTCATCTTATCCTGGTCGATTAAAACGTCTAACGAATCGTATCATTGCTGTGAACATGGCAGAAGAAGGCGCGAACTTTTTAGATGTTTATCATTTTTATCGTGAGCAAGGTTTAGATGAGCAAGACAGCTATCATTCGACAACGCGTGTTTTCCGCGGCAGTACACCTGATGGTGGCCCATTTACAAAAGATTTGTCATACAGTAAAGGGTTTATTTTAATTTATAATTACATTCGTCTTGCTGTACAACGAGGGTTGGTTGCTAATATTCCACTGCTTTTTGTCGGGAAAACCACACTCGAAGATGTCCATATTTTAGGAGATTTAATCAACGAAGGAATTGTTGTGCCGCCGCGTTACATGCCGCCACAATTTCGTGATATTGCAGCGTTGAGTGCATGGATGTGTTATTCACTTTTCTTAAATCGCTTGGATTTGCAACAATTGGCAACGGATTTTAAAGCGATCTTGTTGTAGGGTCGTCCTCATTTACTTCGCTAAGACGAAAATTTTAACCGATTCTACTCATTTTGCAGCTAGTGAAATAATTGAGGACAGCCCCTAGTTACCCGTTTGGTCGTGTGCGTTTTTTTCCTGCTTTCACTGAATGTGCAGCGTAGTCGATGATTTTGCCAGCAACATCAATTTGCGTGGTTTTTTCTATGCCCTCGATGCCAGGAGAGGCATTCACTTCGATGACAAGCGGGCCGCGCTCTGAACGCACAATATCAACACCGGCAACTTGTAATCCAATGATACGTGCAGATCGCACTGCCATCATGCGTTCTTCTTCGGTAATTTCAACAGGGCTTGCTGTACCGCCGCGATGTAAATTAGAACGAAATTCCTCGGAAGATTTAGCCTGTCGACGCATCGCTGCGACAACTTGTTTACCAACCACAAAACAACGAATATCACTGCCGCCTGCTTCACGAATATACTCTTGAACAAGAATATTAACTTTTAAGCCTAAAAAGGCTTCGATCATGCTACGTGCAGCTTTGGTGGTTTCAACTAAAATCACACCGATGCCTTGTGTGCCTTCTAAAAATTTAATCAGCAAAGGCGGACCGCCGACCATGTGAATGAGATCTTTAATTTCATCCAGCGAATGGGCAAATCCTGTGACGGGTAAACCAATTCCTTTTTTGGATAATAGTTGTAAGGAACGTAATTTATCGCGTGCGCGTGTAATCGCTGTAGAACCATTGATACAGGTGACATTTTTCATTTCTAATTGACGGACAACTGCTGCACCATAAAAGGTGACTGATGCTCCGATTCGTGGAATTACAGCATCGTAGGCGGGTAATTCTTTGCCGCGATAATGAATGGTAGGTTCAGCGGAAGTGATATTCATGTAGCAGCGTAATGTGTCAATTACATCAGCAGAATAACCTCGTACCTCAGCTGCTTCCACGAGACGTCTGGTGGAATACAAGTCAGGTCGACGAGACAAAATAGCAATTTTCATGGTTGAGCCTATTTCTTGTTAATTTTTGAAGAAGCCTTTCGCTTGCGCATCATAAATGATTTTCCTGGATTAATCATGAAATGATTTCTGATGGCGCTGCGTCCAAGCAACATACGAAAGAGCATCGAGTCTCTTTCAGTTAGCGTGATTTCGATGGGCCAGGTATGCGAGCCTATTAAGAGTGGAGTCATAATAACATAGCGTTCCTCGGTATGACCGCCTGAGTCGCTGACCATCCGGCGGTCAATAATATCCGCGGTACAGGTGATAACAACATCACGATTATGTTGAATGGGATGAATGTCAAAGCTAATTTTATTTTGATTATTTTCACGAAATGGACGCAGTGCGAACGCGTGCAAAGCAGATGTTCTAGCACCCGTATCAATTTTTGCTTTGATGCGGTGAATACCTAGCTCAGGTAGCGCGACCCATTCACGCCAGCCAATAGTCAATTGCGTTTTCAGATCAGCAGATATCATTTGGAAACATGTCCTTCGTTTTCAGTAGAGAGTGGAGAGACAATACGAACTGGGAGTCCGCCGTCGATGACATTGGTATAAATTGAGCGTGTTGGGAAAGGCATCTCGATGTTTGCTTTATCGAAAGCGATTTTGATTTCTGTTCTGATTTTGCTGCTTAAATCTTTTTTATCTTCTGTTTTTGTCCAGATTTGCAACTGTAAATTGACAGAAGATTCACCAAACCCATCGAGGAGAACAATGGGCTCAGGATCTTGCAAACAGAGAGGATTATTTTTAGCAATGTTGACTAGTAATGCCATCACTGACTCAATATTTTCTTTGTAGCTGATACTAATGGGGATAGATAATCGTCGTGTCGGAAACCAAGTGAGATTTGTGATTGCTGATTTAACGAGAGTTTCATTGGGGACACGTACCATTGTATTGTCAAGGGTGCGGATGCGCACAGACATAAAATCAATGGAAGCGACTTCTCCAGTAATATCATTGATGGTGACGCTATCGCCAATTTCAAAGGGTTTTTCACCAATAATAAAAAGTCCGCTGATTAAATTAGACATGGAGGTTTGTGCAGCGATACCAATCGCAACGGTTAATATGCCTGTTGCGCCTAATAAAGCGCTGATTCGGAAACCGACTTGTTGAATAGCGGAAGCAAAAAATAACATAAAAATAAGGAAAAAGAGTATTCGGCGCAAAATCATTGCTTGATGTGGGCGTACATGTTTGGTGAGACTGCGATTTACGCTTAGACTGAGCAATTTTGCAATGAAGTAACCAACGACTAATAGCAAAGAGGCCCGAAGAACATTATCGGGATGAAATCCTTGAAATGCCTTGATTATTTCATTCATAGAGTGACCTTATCTCATTTCCTTACGAGGTTGGCTGTCGGTAAGGGCGTTTTTATTTCCTCATCTGAGGTTTGTCTATTGTCCCAGAAAACAGGGGGGCTTGGATAGAAGGCGGGGGCAAATCTATTCATACCCTTAGTAGAAGCCCTATGCTCCATTGTCCACTGGTCTACTATGAGCTTCAAACAAGGGAGTTTTTGCGTGAGATGATATTGATTGATTAAATCAAGATATTGGCTACGATGAGGTCGGGACATTCTGACAATGTGTCCAGTGAATGCTTTCATCAATAAGGATTGCATTAGTATGTGTTTCGGATTTTTGGGATGAAATGTCCATTGGATGGTTTTTAGTGCATTTTCCAAATGGACATCAAGCGTCAATTGATAGCGAATCATCAGTTTAAAAGCGCGCAATATTCTCCGCGGATCTTCAAGGAGTAGGTTTTTTGCAGTTTGTGCTGGAGTGCTGTCTAATCTTGCAATGGCTGTGAGTTTTCTTAAATCATAATCATCTAATCCCCACGCAGGATTCAAAAATTGAGTGCCATCACAATATATTGCGCCGAGAGTAAAATCTCGTGTACTCATATCACGAGTTAAAAAAATATTTTCATTTGCTTCAACGAAAGGAGAAATATAAATTTCGACATGCGCAAGCTCATCTTCGCGTATGAAAACGCTCTGCTTTAAAGTGGGTACAAATCCCAATAGAAGTAAGAAAGATTTGATCGTTTCAGGATTCATTGGATCTGTGAGCTGAAGAACAAAATCTAAATCCTGCGTTTTTGAAAGGGGTAGTTCTTTCGCGAGACAAAGACTAGCTGAACCGACTAACCAGAATTTTCCAGGGAACTGCCCTATGATTAACGCATTGTTAAACTGATTAAAATAGAATTGAATTTCATCAGGAATCTTAATTTTTGGCGTGTCGGGTTTTTTTCGAGGCGGCGAAATAGTTTTCTGTATTGATTCGTGTACTGGAATAGTTGTAATTTTATTTGAACGTGCAGTTTTGTTCTTGTGTTTTTTAGTTTTCTTTTGAGTGGTTTTTTTATCACAGTCTTCTTCGAGTGCCAGCAATGTTTGTTGTTGATTATCGCATAATGCATTCATTTTATCGGCAAAATGATCAAGCAGCATCATATTTTTAGGTTGTTTTCTCATGTCGGGCAAAAGACTCTCATAAGAAATAAAATTAAGATACGGGTTTGTAAAATTCGACTTGAGTGTGGCATCGTTATTTTGCATTTCCTTTGCTGTAATATTCTGTGTCATACCATATTCATCTAATAATTTCCAATAGCGTTTGAGTGCATCAGGTTTTTTTGCCAAAAAGTCTAAATGGAATTGCATCATTTGGGCGATTTTGATTTGCTCTTTTTGAGGTAAAGTATCTTTAATTTGGGCGGTTTTGAGCGCCTCAGCTAAATCACCCACAGGGGTGAATCCTTGAGAGAGATAAAAAAGAATTTCAAGCAAGTATGTCGGAAGAGTGACGAGAAAAGTGGGTTTTATTTTTCCGATAAGGCGTAAGACGCGATTTTGATAATCGACTTTTGCATATCCTGTCGGATCAATAGCAACACATCCTTCTGGTGTTTGCATCAAATAGAGCGCTTGAAAGCTGAATAAGGGCGAAGTGTAGTGGATATCTTGATTTTGTGGATTTGCAACAACTGAGATTTGATGACAATGAGATCTTTGAAATAAATCATCTCCTATATCAACGCCGGTGAAATGATCAAGAAGCACTCCAGGCGCGATTAAAAATGTATCGTTAAATTTTTCCATGATTTGCATCGCGGGTAAATTCTTTAAGCAGACGGGGGTGATGAGGGTGTTGTAATTAAAAAGAGAACTACGCTCTTGACTAAAATGAGCTAAGAGATTTAATACCGATGGAAGAATTGTAGATGTTGCTTGATGTTCTCTGCCATTTTGCGTTTTCATGAAGAAATAATACGTATTAATGTCAGCACAGTGATAATTTGTGATGATTGCTCCCGTACAATTCTTTTGTTTTACGCAAGCATTAAGAGTGTATATTGCGTGCAACACGTTGACATCATGAGGATAAAGTGCTGCCATCGCGTTGGCTAAAAGAGCAGCGGGATGTTGTGTGATGGCATCCTTATTCAGTTGATCTGGCGGAGTATTTTTGAGCTCTCGAAGATAATAGGCAAACTCTAACAGCATGTAATTTTTATCAAAAGGAAAACATTCGCGTTGCGAGAGGATTTGAGAATAAAAACTTTTCATCGCTGCTGAATCATTCGGGAGATGTTTGAATTTCCATAACAAGAAGTAATATTCTCTACTTGAAGACTCAGTAACTCCTATCTTTTCCAAATTTTCACTCATAGGAGTCAGTTCATTCAGATGGTGTTTATATCGGGTCAATTGATCAAAAAGTTTTTCTGAACACTCACTATCCCCAATGTCATAAGCCTGAATATGTGCTATAGCCTGCAAAATTGCATTTGCGTGTAATAGCATTTCAGGATCAAAGATCTCTGGAGGTGTATTGATAAGCCATTCAGTCAGTTCATTAAAATCTATCGTGCGGCTTTTGGAAAAAGAAAGCAGTTTGGCGGATAATTGATTGCTTACTTGATCAAGTTGATCTGCATAAGCATTGTGATTTTTGCTAAAGGCACGCAATGCGAGCAGACGAAAATGGAATAGTAGTTCAGGGCACAATTCAAATAGCCAAGTCACATCATCACTGATAATTTTTTCATAAAAATTACAAGCAACAGCAATATAACCATCTTCAATTAATACTTGTGAATACCAATTTAAAACAGTCAAATAAGAAACAAAAACGTTTTGAAATAATTCTCTTGGGAGTTTTTTTCCATGTGCATATATTTCAGGTAGGGATGACAATGCTTCGAGATAAGGTTGTGGCATGCTAGCATTTTTGGATGCATTGATTGTTTCCCAGATAGAAGTTGGAAAAAGGTTTTCACATATGGATTTTAGTAATTCGGCGATTATTGTGCTCATCCCTTCAAAGTGACCAGATTTCCGATAGCAATCAGCCATCATTAACTGCATTTCAGGGCATAGATTAATATGTTGTTCGTAGCGGAGTATTGTGCTTGCGGCGTCAACCATTTTCCCTATTTGTAATAAACAGTATGCACGTAAAAACCCTATTTTTTTTAACGGATATAATCTTAAAAATAAAAGATAATCGTTTTTTGTTAGCGTCATATTAAGTTTTAAAACTTCATCTTCTAGTGGTGGGATATCCTTCGTTTCAATTGTATTTAGTAATGACAGTGCTTCATTTGCATAACCATTTTTAGCAATGCAATATATTTTTAATAGCTGTGCATCAATATCTAAGGGAGAAATTGAGTCGGCAATGTCATAAGCTTGTAAAGCAATTGTGAAGTTTTCAAGTATTAAAGCTTGTGTAGCATATTGAAGTAATTCTGCGCGCTTTTCTAAATCACTTTCAAAGGCATTTTGTTTTGATTGAAGGCAGATAACATCTTTTATGCTTGCATGGTGGGGGCTTGCGGAAGAAGTAGAGGGGAGTTTATTAAAAGCTTCTTTCCAATTCTTATGTGCTCGACGTATGAAGTTGAGAATAGAAAAATGATAATGGAGTTGATCGCCAGTGGGTGTGTATGTATAACCTAGAAAAAATGATGTTAGCTGATATTTCCGTAACAATACTAAAAAGCGATGACTCGCTTGTTCTTTTGCTTGGCTCGAAGGGATTTTTGCTTCTTGCTCTGCAAATAGAACATAATTTCGAGCGGCTTGAATGTGTGCTTGCTCTAATTTGTCTGGATTGCGTGTTGAATACTGTTGGATGGCGGTGACGACTTCTCGAGGGGCAAAAAATCCTTTGCTCATATAATACAAAGTTCGCATCACAAAAGCCCACATGTGTTTGACGTAACTTAAATCACTAATAGGCCGCAACATACGCAAACATGCATCTTGTTCTGAGTGTGGGTGCAGTACAAGCAGAGTAGGACATTCTCGCCCTGGGATACCTTGGTTCATAGGTAGAAAAATCAGAGGTGTTTCGCAAGTGAAAAATGGGTGTGGCGATGATTCTTCACATTGGATTTTCATGCCGATTTCTAAAGAGAGCTTTTTATCGAATCGCGTTGTAGCAGCGCGTAGCAATAATTCGTGATGTAATCCCGTGCTGCGGTAGTTAAATCCTGCTTCATTCTCTTTGATTTCGAGGGCTATGCCAAGATGAGAAAGTGCGCGACAACTGTCTGGTGCAAAATCAGGGTATATTAATCCTTTAAAATATTCCATCGCTGCTTTTACTTTACTAAGCATCGATAAAGTATCTTTTGCATGATTTAATTCAAGCGTAAAAATTTTTTGTAGAAGAGAGTGTCTAGATAAATGTTGGTACGCAAGTTTAAGCGGTTCTTCTAAAAGTTGTTGCCAATCGAAAGGATAGTTGTCATCTTTCAATAGATGAGCAATATTCAGTTGTATCCATGAATGGCAATAATAAAAACGTTGATAGTATGGAAAGAGGCACGTTGCTTTATAAAGCAATTCCTGGTTGGCCTGAAAAGGCTCGATCAATTGATGCACCAAGGAATGTTTTGGCATTGCATGTTCTGTAAGAGATGCTAGTGCACGTAAGATAATCAAGCGTCGATTAAATGAAAAATGCTGCATAGTAGTATTTAGATCAAAAATAATTTGCTGCAATTTTTCATACGAAAAAGCTTTATTATTCCCTATGGGCGAAAAATATTTTTGCAACATGTAGGTAAAATAACCCGTGATGATTTCTTGATGTTCTGGGAAGCGTACAAACAATTCTTGCCATTTTGCTTCGGCATCTTCTGTTTGAATAAGTTCGTAATATTGCGTTGCATAATGGTGCACCGTTGGGTCATCGGGACGCAGCGCTGAAAGTTTTTCTATTAAGTATTTGAGTGTTTCTAATTTCGGTTTTAATTGAGCTAGTATTAATTCGCAAATGCCGCATCCGATACGGAAAACAAGCGAAGACAGACTGAGATCCTCCGTCGGATGCTCGATAATGATTTTTGCAAGCTGTTCACTGTTGGTGCTGAGCTGATTGATTTCACAAGCGAGCGAGGGGATTTTATATTTAATATTTAAAACAGTCGTTAGTAAATAGGCATATAAAAATGCCGCTAAAGATTGATTATTATTATAATGTGAAAATAATTTCGCAGCATGTAAGAGTAATCGTGTACGGTCGTGTGACGTTAAAAAGGTCAGCGCATCGACAGTCATTGTGCCGCGTTGTTTTTTGGGGGGGGATAGAATGGAAGAAAGTTGCGTCAAATAAAATATTTCTGCGGTATGATAAAAATCTTCTTCAACTAACGCTTGATAATAATCATCTGCAGCAACAATTAACTGCGCCAGTGCTTTTTTTTGTTGAAGCGTCCAATGAGGCGTAATATATTCATTGATCGGCTCATTAGTTAATATGCGTTCGACCCAGTTAGTCGTATTCGGCAAGAAAGCGGCGATATTTACCATATGTGATGCACGAATAGAGTGAAAGCTTTGCAGTTGACCGATTCTGCGAAACAATTGACTGATGAATAAACTGACGTGCAAGTTCTCGATGGGGGGTAATTGAACAAGCTCATTTAAGAGTAGATTAATTGCCATTGTTGAAATAATAAATTTAATATTTAAATGCTCTACTGTAAAAGACTCACCTGTTTCTTTTTCTTCACTTGAGTGAGCCATGACGACCATCCCTTTTTGAAGGCATTTTGCTAAAAGGGTTGCCTTGTCATCAGTATTATCTTTCGTCTGAGCGAGCCATTCATTGAGTTGTGTGTGAGCATTGATATAATCTTGTGATTGATATAAACAATAAATGCGTGCCAGTGTGAGAGCATCTGTAGTTGTTTGAGCAAGTTGTTGGTCAATGAGTTGTATTGCAAAAGTGTAATCTTGAAATGCAATCGCATTTTCGATGAGCGGATTTTCTAGCTTGAGTAATTGTAGTAGAGACATTTTTCCTTATCCATTCTCAAAGGTATATCATCAGTGAAAAGTGGAAGATTCTATCTGATAGGCTTGCAATCGGGTAGGGATTTTAATATCGTGCACGCTCTTTCTATCACGTTTTTCAAGAGTCCATTTCTATGACAACTCAACAACGCACTGCTTTCCAATGGGATGATCCTTTATTACTCGAAGATCAATTAACAACAGAAGAGCGCATGATTCGTGATGCAGCGCGAGAATATGCGCAAGAAAAACTCATGCCACGCGTATTGCGTGGATTTCGCGATGAAATATTTGATCGAGAAATTATCAATGAGATGGGCGAACAAGGTTTTCTCGGCGCAACATTTACCGGGTATGGTTGTGCGGGTGTGAGTCATGTAGCGTATGGGCTGATTGCACGGGAAATTGAACGCGTTGATTCTGCGTATCGTTCCGCCTTGAGTGTTCAATCCAGTCTTGCGATGTATGCAATTTACGCGTATGGCTCCGAAGCTCAACGTGAAAAATATTTACCCAAAATGGCGAGTGGCGAATGGGTAGGGTGTTTTGGTTTAACAGAGCCCGATCATGGCTCAGATCCCGGCAGCATGAAAACACGCGCACGCAAAACAAAAGAGGGTTACATTTTGAATGGCAGCAAAATGTGGATTACCAATTCACCTATCGCAGATGTTTTTATTGTGTGGGCTAAAAATGACGATGACCGAATTCGCGGTTTCATTTTAGAAAAAAATATGCCGGGATTAACGGCGCCTGTGATGCATGGCAAATTCAGCATGCGCGCATCGATCACAGGTGAAATTGTTTTGCATGATGTTTTTGTCAGTGAAGATCATTTGTTACCGAATGTAGAAGGATTGAAGGGCCCGCTCGGTTGTTTAGATAGTGCACGTTATGGAATTGCATGGGGCGTATTGGGCGCTGCAGAATTTTGTTGGCATGCTGCGCGTTCGTATACGTTAGCGCGTTCACAGTTCGATCGACCGCTTGCTGCCAATCAACTCATTCAAATGAAATTAGCTGAGATGCAAACGCAAATTACGTTGGCGTTACAAGCATGTTTGCGAGTCGGTCGATTAAAAGAAAAAACATCTGTTGCAACGCCGGTGATTTCTATGATCAAACGAAACTCAGCACGTATTGCATTAGATATTGCTCGTGAAGCACGGGATATGCACGGCGCGAATGGCATCATGGAAGAATTTCACGTGATTCGTCACATGTTAAATCTCGAAACTGTGAAAACTTACGAAGGAACAGCGGATATTCATGCGCTCATTCTTGGACATTCACAAACAGGAATACAAGCTTTTCGTTAACTTTAAAAATAATCAAGGAGAAAAAAATGAGACAACAGATCAATAATGAAGGTTATGTGATGATCGAGGCACCCGAAGAGCAAGATATTAGTTTATTCAAATTATTTGGACAATGGTCTGGAACCATCTCGCTTGCTGATATGGCCGTTATTTTTTATTTACTAGGCACAGATCAGAATGCTTTTGAGACAAATAAAAAATTATTATTTAACATTGTTCAGTACTGTTTTGTTGGAAAAACAGTCGGCGACACGGGTCATGCTGTTCGTGAATATAACATGGGCACGCTGACTAAAATGCAAGTTGCTGAATTAGGTTCGCAATGGGTGAATACCATGTTACTCATGAATGCGGTGAATCGGTGGGTTGGCCCTGAGTTAACAGGTCCTTTTTCATTCGAATATATTTCAGCGATGAATATGCTTTTTGCAGCATTGAAAGAGAATGCCTTCCAAGAATTGAGAACCTATCTTGCGTTAGCAACAGATACTTCAATCGCTGTTTCGGTATTTGTGGATTTTATCGCACCGCTGACGGATATTGCTGTTGATCCGACAGTAAAGGATATTGCTTCACTGATAACAGCTGGATTGGGTCTTATGAATGTTTTACTCAATACGAAATCCATTGCTCCTCAGACGTTTGAAGTTGCTAAGAGAGCTGGGCGCGGTGTGTATGCATTGGGTTGCTCTGTTGGCCGTGGATTATATAGTTTGTTTCATCGCTCAGAAGAGCCTGTGGCTGCAGCACAGATTGCTCGCAGTGATTCTGAAGATTCCGAACAGCAAATGCCAAACCCTTATAGAGTTTAAATTTAGATATTCAGTTCACTTGTTTTTGTAGGGCGACCAGTGGTCGCCCTACCTTTCAAATATCCTCTAGAGCCTGAAGATTATGTGACAGAATCGGATATTGCAAAAAGGCTTCATGTTAAACGACAAGCAGTTTCACTTTGGATAAAAGTGCAAGACGAAAATCACAACCTTTTTCTCAGTCAACATTCGGACAAACAAAGACAAATAACCCTCAGGGAGGAGGTGGGTGGTTGCATTTTGAGCAGAGAATGTGTAAGGTGTAGTGTACCGCTTGATATGATATAGGGAGATATCGCAATGCGTAAATGGAAATCGCTGTCGAGTCAGACACGTAGAGAAGTGAAAGCCTTAGCTATTACATGGATTGTCTTAAGTATCTTAGTTACCCTCTTAGGCTATGTTGCAGGCGTAGGCCCGATGAATGTATTGGGCGGCACGTCACACTATGTCCAGTATGGTGCAGACGGTGAAGCTGCTAATGCCTTCTCACAATTTGTGGGTGTTCTCTGGAAAAATGGCTTAGTGTCTGTAGTTCAATTGCTGACGCTATTTGTCACTATCTTCTTTTTTGTTACCTCGATCTCGTTAGCAAAGAAAATTCATACGCGTGGTAAATAGTCTTGTAAAGAAAGCGCTGTTGTCATGACAGCGCTTTTTTTATTTATCCCACTACACTTTCTACATCGGCAGCATAATTCACTTCTTCAAATCCAAAACCAAACAAACGATGAAAGTCTTGGCGATAGCCTTCGATGTCGGTGAGTTGTTCAATATTTTCTGTGGTGATCGTGGGCCAGAGTTCAACAATTTTTTGTTGAATGTCAGGACTGAGTTCAAGGTCGTCTAAACGAATCATGTCATCAGTTTCTTTGCCGGCATATAAATGATCACGAAATAAACGTGCAATTTGCTCGATGCATCCTTCGTGCGTGCCTTTTTCTTTCATCAAGCGGAAGAGCAATGAAATATATAGGGGCACAACAGGGATCGCCGCACTCGCCTGCGTGACGACAGCTTTGTTGATAGAAATATAAGCGTGACCTTTTAAATGCGCTAAATCGTTTGTGAGATTTTTGGCCGTGTCATATAAATCTTTTTTCGCTTGACCAATTGTCCCGTCACGATAAATTGCAAAAGTAAGTGACGGTCCAATGTAAGAATACGCAACAGTTTTGACATTCGGCGCAAGTAATTTTTGTTCGTCGAGGAAATGAATCCAACGTTTCCAATCATCCCCACCCATTACGGCAATCGTATTTTTAATTTCATCTTGTGTTGCCGGTTCAAGCGTAATTTCTTTGACTTCACCACGAAAAGCGTCGACTGTTTTACTTGTGCATGAAGACCCAATGGGTTTTAACACAGAAGAAAATACTTCGCCTGTTTCTGGATGAGTGCGGCGCGGAGATGCAAGACTATAAATAATTAAATCAACTTGTTTCATTTCTTCGCGAATCAAATCGGCGGTTTGTTGTTTGATGGCATCAGAAAAAGCATCACCATTAATACTTTTTGCATAATAGCCTTCGCGATGGGCAAATTTTTCGAATGCAACGGTATTGTACCAACCTGCAGTCGCAGTACGTTTTTCATCAGCAGGTCTTTCGAAGGAAACGCCAATGGTTTTTGCTTTTGCGCCAAAAGTGGCAGCAATGCGGCTGGCTAATCCATAACCCGTCGAAGCACCGATCACTAAAACATTTTTCGGGCCCGAAAATGTGCCGTGCTTTTTGATGTATTGAATTTCTTTTTCGACAGCTTTTTCACAACCCACAGGATGCGCTGTGGTACAAATAAATCCACGGATTTTAGGTTCGATGATCATGATAATTCCTAATCTTTTAAAGGCCGCTATCTTACCTTATCTCTTGATCCTTGTGCAAAAATGGATTACAAAGCATGGCTGAGCTTCCCTCGGGTCGTCATTGCCACAGCTAAACACTTCGTAGCCTCGCGATGACGATATCTGAGAAGTGATGCCGGAGAGGTATATATTAGATGAGACTAAAAGCTGAAACAGATATCGCCATTATTGGCGGTGGGATTGCGGGATTATGGTTGCTCAATCGGTTGCGACAACAAGGATATTCTGCAGTATTACTAGAGTCAGGGACATTAGGAGGCGGTCAAACGCATAAAGCACAAGGGATTATTCATGGCGGCATGAAATATGCTTTACAAGGCGCAGTGACACCTGCCACAAAAGCCATTGCTGCGATGCCTGATTTTTGGCAAGCGTGTTTAACGGGAAATGGCACACTGGATTTGCGGGCAGTACCCATTTTATCTGACAATCAATATCTTTGGACAACAGGTGGAGTTGCAGCCAAAGTTGCCGGTTTTTTTGCGGGGTTGACGTTGCGTTCTGAATTAAAACAATTAACACGTGATGCATACCCAGCGGTTTTTCAGCATCCAGAATTTCGTGGGGATGTGTACGTGCTCGATGAAAAAGTGATTGACGTGCATGCATTGATTCGTGAATTAGTTAAATCGCATCAAGATGCCATTTTTCATATTGATCCACCTGCAGCGAGTGATTTGCATTATAACGAACAAGGTGCAATAGAATCTTTCGATATTCATTTAGCACCGATGCATGCGGTTTCATTATTTGCGAAAAAATTTATTTTTGCAGCCGGTAGTGGCAACGATGCTTTATTGGCGCAATCCAATCAATCCGCCGCCAATACGCAGCGTCGACCTTTACATATGGTGATGGTGAAACATCATTTTGATTATCCTGTGTATGCTCATTGTGTTGGTTTAAGTTCGGTGCCACGCATGACGATTACAACGCATCGTGCGCATGATGGGAAATATATTTGGTACATCGGCGGCCAAATTGCAGAAGAAGGCGTGCACCGAGATACAGCACGTCAATGTGAAGTTGCAAAGCAAGAGTTACAAGCATTATTTCCCTGGCTTGATTTTTCTACTGCTGCTTTTGCTTCTTTTCCGATTGATCGTGCTGAAGCAGAGCAGCCAGGTCAACGTCGTCCTGATTCATTTACTGTGAAAGAAATCGCAAATTATTTTGTTGCATGGCCAACGAAGCTCGCATTTGCACCATTACTTGCGGAAAATATTTTGCAGAAATTAGATCCCAATACTATCCGTACCGGGCGCGCAGATATTCGCGAATTACGCGCTTGGCCGATCCCTGCTTTTGCAAAACCGATGTGGGAGCAATTGTTTATACCTCTCGCAGATGAGCTTTAGGATTTTTAGCGCTCAGATTGCGAGAGATTTAAACGTTCTGATTGAGAAAAACTGAAGGCGTACTTGTTGCTACGTCGAAATTTTTCGATTGAAGAACATTTAAAGATCGATGCAAGATGAGATGCTAAAAGTCCTAAAATTCATTTGTGAGAGGTATATATGAAGTTAAATCAACTCGGACAAACAGATATTGCGGTCAGTTGCATTGGACTCGGCACAGTCAAGTTTGGCCGAAACACTGGCGTAAAATATCCGCGTGCTTTTTCATTGCCGACTGATCAAGCGATTTTGCATTTATTAGAGGCGGCAAAATCACTGGGTATTAATTTATTAGATACGGCACCTGCATACGGGGCAAGTGAAGAACGTCTTGGTGCTTTATTAAAAGGCCAGCGTCACGAATGGATTATATCCACGAAAGCTGGCGAAAGTTTTCATGAGGGCCATTCTACTTTTGATTTTTCTCCACGCGCAATTCAAAAAAGTATTGAAAACAGTTTAAAAAAATTAAATACAGATTATTTAGATATTGTTTTCATTCATTCAGATGGCGATGATGTCAAACTGATTCAACAAGATCACGTTTTTGAAACTTTAGATGCATTAAAAAAAGCAGGTAAAATTCGCGCTTACGGAATGTCGACTAAAACTGTTGAGGGTGGATTGCTGGCAGTCAAGTATTCGGATGTGGTGATGGTAACTTATCATCCGGAGCATCTTGACGAACTCGTAGTGATCAAAGAGGCGCATCAACAAAAAAAAGGGATTTTCATTAAAAAAGCCTTTGCAAGTGGACACTTCAAGCATTCCATTCAAGAAATCATGCAGTTTATTTTTAAAGAAGCAGGTGTCACCAGCGTGATTGTCGGCACATTGAAGCCAGAGCATTTGCGCGAGAATGTTATTTGTTTGCCAACTGTTCCATAATTTTTTGATAACTGTGCATACGTTTTGGTGCAATGTCGCCTGCTTCAACAGCAGCGCGAATCGCGCAACCTGGTTCGCTGAGATGTAAACAATCGCGAAACTTACAATCTCCTAAATACTTTTCGAATTCAAGAAAACCATTTTGAATATCTTCGCGATCTAAATGCCACAAACCAAATTCTCGCACACCGGGTGAATCAATAATGCTACCGCCATTCGGTAAATGATATAAACGTGTACCTGTTGTAGTGTGCTTCCCTAATCCGGTGGAAGTTGAAACATCGCCAATGCGAATTGTATTTTGTCCGGTTAATATTTTTATTAATGAAGATTTTCCAACGCCGGATTGTCCAACCAAGACAGCACTTTTATATTCGAGAAATGCACTCAGTTTGTTGAGAGAATCAGGCAAGTGAATACTCGAAAATAAAACGGTGTAACCTGCGCGCTCATAAATGTGTAATCGTTCATGTACATCTTTCGTGGTTGCTTCATCCATTAAGTCAATTTTGTTTAGGACAATCACGGGCGTGATTTTAAATTGCTGTGCGGCAATTAAATAACGATCGAGAATGTCTTCTGCTAAAACTGGCGGCGGGGCGGTTACCACAAAAATGAAGTCAATATTTGCAGCAATCAATTTGCGCTTATGCGCATTTTCAGGGCGAAATAATACTGTTTTGCGGGCGACAGGTCCTGTGATAATCCCAGTGCCATCATTTGCGAGTTCCCATGCAACATGATCCCCTGTAATCACGGGTTCTGCATTTTTACGCACGTGGCAGCGAATCAGTTTGCCTTCGCTGTTTTCAATCTCAGCCGTTGCACCTGCGACGCTGACTAATAATCCTTCTGACGTCATATAATGTGGTCTCAAAATCCTATAAAAGCAGGTATCATATGCTATTCCTGGCGATTTGGAAAATGACATGCAAATTTATTTAGTCGGCGGAGCAGTACGTGATCGTCTCTTAGGCAGAACGATCACAGAAAAAGATTGGGTTGTCGTGGGCGCGACGCCGGCTGATTTATTGGCAAAAGGGTTTCGTCAGGTGGGTCGTGACTTCCCTGTTTTTTTACATCCCAACACCAACGAAGAATATGCTTTGGCTCGCACAGAACGTAAAACGGGCAAAGGGTATACAAATTTTGTGTTTGATACGTCAGCGACTGTCACTCTCGAAGACGATTTACGTCGACGCGATTTAACCATTAATGCGATAGCTGAAACACCAGAGGGAGCATTAATTGACCCTTTCAACGGACAAAAAGATTTAGACAATCGTATACTACGGCATGTTTCAGATGCCTTCATCGAAGATCCAGTTCGCATTTTACGCGTGGCGCGTTTTGCCGCACGTTTTACTGAGTATGGATTTCATTTGGCACCCGAAACGCTTTCTTTAATGCAAAAAATGGTTGAACTTGGCGAAGTCGATGCGCTAGTCCCAGAGCGCGTTTGGAAAGAATTCGAACGTGCACTTGCTGAAAAAAATCCTGAAATATTTTTTGCTGTGTTAGCAGACTGTGACGCATTGAAACCATTATTCGGAGATTTATTTGCAGCAAATTCAGCGGGTATTCAGGCTTTAAAAAACGCCGTTGTATTATCACCCAATCCAATGATCCGTTTTGCTGCATTAACCTATGATCAAGGCTATGACGTGATTCATGGGTTGTGTGCAAAATATCGTATTCCTGCAGTTTATAAAGAACTTGCTTTGATCGTTTCAAACTTTCATCGTGATTATGCGCGTTCACGGGCGCTTTCTGCTGAAGAGATCACCGATCTTTTGCAGCACGTTGATGCTTTTCGTAGACCGAGTCGTTTTAAATTTTGGTTATTAGCGTGTGAGGCTTGTGAATCTATTCAATCTGCCGATTGGTTGCTGCAATGTCTTGAGGTGGCTTCCAGTATTGATGCCAAAGCGCTTGCCGCAAACTTAAAAGGCCCTGAAATTGCTGAAAAAATACGTTCAGCACGCATCGAGGCAATACATCGCTTGACTTCAAAAAACAGCTAACATACTGTGTTTCCTTCATAATGAAACCGAGCTGGAGGAAGCCCAAGTGAAATTTAATTTAAATCGAATGATGGCAGGTCTTGTGATGATTTCTGGGTTGTTGCCCATGACAACACAAGCGGCTGATATGAACTCTGCACAAAAACAACAAGTGCAAGGGGTCGTTCATGATTATATCGTGCAAAATCCTGAAGTGATTGTCGAATCTTTGCAGTCTTGGCAGCAAAAGCAAATGATGGCGAGTGTGCAGCAAACGCAAAATAGCTCACTCCAATATGCCGATCAAATTTTCCACCAGTCTAATGATCCTGTTGCAGGCAATCCAAAAGGGAAAGTGACAGTCGTCGAATTTTTTGACTATCAATGCCCTCACTGTGTCGAAATGAGCCCTATTTTTGATAACCTTGTCAAAAATAATCCGAATGTACGTGTTGTCTTCAAAGAGTTCCCCATTCGCGGCCCAGCATCAGAAGTAGCAGCAAGAGCAGCTTTGGCTGCTGCGGGACAAGGTAAATATCTCGAATTGCATAATGCGCTGATGGATGTTGCTGGTAAAGCACCCTTGACTGAAGAAATCATCTATAAAACCGCAGGTAAGGTGGGTTTAGATGTTGATAAACTCAAGGTTGCCATGAAATCAAGTGCTATCAATGATCAAATTAAAGCTAACTACCAATTGGCTCAAAATTTGAAATTAATGGGCACACCAGCGATTTTCATTGCTGGTTCTAATGTGAATGCAAAATCTCCTGCTAGCGCGATTGTCTTTATTCCTGGACAAGTCGATGCTGATCAGTTGAATAAAAACATTCAAAAAGTGTCAGGTTAATTTGGCTTGCCCTCTTGTGTGATGGGGCGCCTTTCTATAGAATGGCGCCTTCATTGCGGGGTGGAGCAGCCTGGTAGCTCGTCGGGCTCATAACCCGAAGGTCGTTGGTTCAAATCCAGCCCCCGCTACCAGATAAGACGAAAAAACCCCAATTGGGGTTTTTTATTTTGGGGATGGGCATATCAGGCCCATTTTTTGTATGTGTTGAGTAGAAAGATGAAAGTTGAAGCGCAATTGAATGATCGTTTGGCTTCGCTAATTATAGCGATGGACTACGAATTTGTAGGAAGTGAATTACGCCGTGAAGGCCGCGATTTGTTATTACGTATTTACATTGACAAAGTCGGCGGTGTGACGGTCGATGATTGTACGAAAGTGAGCCGTCAAGTGAGTGCGATGCTTGACGTCGAAGATCCTTTTATGGGGCGATATTCCCTCGAGGTTTCTTCGCCGGGGATTAATCGACCCTTATTTACATTGGCTCAATACGAAAGATATCTTGGGAGTCAGGTTAAATTACGATTGTCTCATCCGCTGAATGGACGGATGAATTTTGTGGGACAGTTGATCCGTGTGGAGGAAGTCAATGTCTGTCTTTTAATGGATGCGGAAGAAGTCTCTATCCCTTTTGCGGATATTGCTAGAGCAAACATTGTGACAAACATTGTGCCCGGAAAACTGAACTAACACTGTGCGAGGCAGATTATGAATAAAGAAATTTTATTGGTTGTCGAAGCAGTATCGAACGAAAAAGGTGTTGCAAGCGATGTGATTTTTGAAGCCATCGAAGCTGCACTGGAAATGGCAACACGCAAACGTGCGGGCGCAGAAATTGACGTTAAGGTCACGGTGAACCGTAAAACAGGGGACTATGAGACAGTGCGACGTTGGTTAGTTGTCCCAGATGAGCCTGTTTTTGACGAAGAAGGCGAAGAAATTATCGCTGATGGCGTTTCGCGTCTTAAATTATCTGAAGCACGTCAACGTAAAGCCAATGTGAATGTTAATGATGTTATCGAAGAACCCATGGAATCCGTCGAATTCGGCCGTATTGCTGCACAAAAAGCCAAACAAGTGATTGTGCAAAAAGTCCTTGAAGCAGAACGCATGCAGCTTGCAAATGCTTATCGTGATCGCATTGGTACTTTAGTCAATGGTGTTGTCAGAAAAGTTACGCGTGATTTTGTGTTATTAGATTTGGGTAATAACGCAGAAGCTATGTTGTTACGTACTGAAATGATTCCGCATGAAGCTGTTCGTTTGAATGATCGTGTGCGTGCTTATCTTTACGATGTGACAACAGATACCCGTGGTCCACAATTACAAGTGAGTCGTACGCGACCAGAAATGCTCATCGAATTGTTCCGTGTTGAAGTGCCCGAAATCAGCGAAGAAGTCATTGAAATTAAAGCTGCCGCTCGTGATCCGGGTGTGCGTGCAAAAATAGCTGTGAAGACAAACGATGGACGTATCGATCCTGTGGGCGCATGTGTTGGGATGCGCGGCGCGCGCGTACAAGCTGTTTCAGCAGAATTAGCCGGTGAACGCGTTGATATTATTCTCTGGAGTGATAGTCCAGCACAGTTGGTGATTAATGCGATGGCGCCTGCTGAAGTGGCTTCCATTGTCGTTGATGAAGATAGTCACACGATGGATGTCGCTGTCAAAGAAGAGCAACTTTCTCTTGCCATTGGACGCAACGGACAAAATGTTCGTTTAGCCAGTGAATTAACCGGTTGGCGATTGAATGTCATGACTGAACAACAAGCGCAAACAAAATCTGCAGCTGAAACAGAAACCGTGCAGCGTTTATTTATCGAAAAATTAGGCGTGGATGAAGAGATTGCAGGCATTTTAGCTGAAGAAGGTTTTACAACCTTAGAAGAAATTGCTTATGTTCCTATCCAAGAAATGCTAGAAATTGAAGGCTTTGATCAAGAACTCGTTGAGGCATTGCGTGAGCGCGCAAAAGCAGCGTTATTAACGAAAGCGATTGCTGAAGAACAAGTCCTCGAAAAAACAGAGCCTGCGCAAGATCTTTTAGAAATGGAAGGGATTGATCGTCATATCGCTTATATACTTGCAAGTCATGGTGTGATTACTCGCGAAGATCTCGCTGAACAATCCGTGGATGATTTGTTAGAGATGGGTGAAATTGATAGTGAAACAGCTGCGAAATTAATTATGACAGCTCGTAAATTGTGGTTTGATGAAACGAACTAGCGAGAGGTAATTCAGAAGATACATCCAGACTTTGGATGATTTCTGGCGAAAACTCGATGAGTTACCCATATTGTAGTGAGGAGGCGTAATGCCTAAGAAAGTATCTGCTAAGAGCGTAAAAACACAAGGCGTTTCTGTGAGCCAGCTTGCGCTTGATATTGGCGTGCCTGTTGAACGTTTACTGACACAATTAAACGATGCAAAAATTGAAGTGACGGGCGCTGACGATGTCATTTCAGAAGAAAAAAAACAAGCTTTGCTACAGTATTTACAAAAACATCATGGAGCGCGCTCAGAGGCACCTGAGCGTATTATTTTGCGTCGTGCAAAAACCAGTGAAATTCGTGTAACAGGCTCTACTGGAGCAAGTGCAAAAACTATCAGTGTACAAGTTCGCAAAAAAAGGACTTATGTCAAACGTCCTTTAGAAACAGCGGCTGCTGAACAAGAACAACCCGTTGTTGCAGAACCAGAAATCCCTTCTGCGCCTGTGACAACTCTAGAAGAAACGCCAGCGATTACACCTGTCGAAGCTATTGCATCTTCTGAGCCTGTGGTTGAAAGCGTTGAAGTTGTTGCAGCACCTGAAGTGGTCGTTTCATCTGAACCCACTACAGAAGTTGAAGCAGCAGCACCTGTCGCAAAAGAAGCTGAAAAACCAAAACCTAAAGTGAAAGAAAAACGGCACCATTCAGAAGCGGAAGAAGAAGAGCGTCAACGCCATGCCAAAAAGAAAAAAGGACGTGGTGCTTCTCGTGATGATTCCAAACGCTTCGATGTTTTTGTCGGTAAAACGGGTGGTGCCCTCAGCGCAGCATTGCGAGGAGATGAGGTTGAAATTGATGTCGTTGAGCGTCGTGGAGGCCGCAAATACGGTCGTGCGCGCAAAACACCGCAAGTACAAGTACAAGCATTTACACGACCCACTGCGCCTATGGTTCACGAAGTTCCTATTCCTGAAACTATTACCGTGGCGCAATTAGCGCAAAAAATGTCAGTGAAAGCGTCAGAAGTGATTCGTACCATGATGAAAATGGGTGCGATGGTGACAATCAATCAACCGATTGATCAAGAAACTGCTGTGTTGGTTGTCAGTGAAATGGGACATATTCCCAAACCTGTTAGTGCATTTTCTTTAGAAGAATCTTTAGTTGATTCGGCTAAACATCAAAGTGAAATATTACATCGTGCGCCTGTTGTTACCATCATGGGACACGTTGACCATGGTAAAACCTCTTTGTTGGATTACATTCGACGCACACGTGTTACCACTCTCGAAGCTGGTGGTATTACACAGCATATTGGTGCGTACCATGTTGAAACGCCGAAAGGGATGATCACCTTTTTAGATACACCGGGTCACGCTGCCTTTACTGCAATGCGTGCACGTGGTGCTAAATTAACGGACATCGTTATTTTAGTGGTTGCAGCAGATGATGGCGTTATGCCACAAACGATCGAAGCTATTGATCATGCGAAAGCGGCTAATGTGCCAATTATTGTGGCTGTTAATAAAATGGATAAGCCCGAAGCCGATCCTGATCGTGTCAAAACAGAATTATCAAAACATGGACTTATCCCAGAAGATTGGGGTGGTGATGTCATGTTTGTGCCGATTTCAGCAAAAACCGGCGAAAATATCGATGCATTGTTGGACTCTATTCTTGTGCAAGCAGAAGTCATGGAGCTCAAAGCTATGGTCGATTGTCCAGCGCAAGGGGTTGTCATTGAATCACGCTTAGATCGTGGACGTGGTGCTGTGGCAAGTATTTTAGTGCAACAAGGTACATTAAAGCGCGGTGATCTCGTGTTGGCGGGTTTTGAATATGGCCGTGTTCGCGCATTAAACGATGAGAATGGGCAACAAATTGAAAGTGCAGGACCCTCTATTCCAGTCGAAATTCTCGGTCTTTCTGGGACACCCAATGCTGGTGATGAATTTATCGTTGTTGAAGATGAACGCCGTGCACGTGAAGTGGCTTTATTTCGTCAAGGGAAATTCCGCGAAATTAAATTGGCGCGTCAAAATGCTGCAACACTCGAAAATGTTTTACAACGGATGGGTGACGATAAAAACGAACGCGCGCTCAATATTGTTTTAAAAGCGGATGTTCAAGGCTCTGCAGAAGCGTTATCCCATGCACTGAATGAATTATCGACGCCTGAAGTGCGCGTCAAAGTCGTATCGAGCGCAGTCGGTGGGATCAGTGAGTCTGACGTAAATCTTGCGATTGCATCTGGCGCTATCATGATTGGCTTTAATGTGCGTGCAAATAATGAAGCGCGTAAATTAATCGAAGCCGAAAAAGTTGACTTACATTATCACAGCATTATTTACGATGTGATTAATGAAGTGAAGCGTGCAATCAGCGGATTCCTCGCGCCAGAAATTCAAGAAAAAATTATTGGGTTAGCAGAAGTGCGCGAAGTTTTCCGTTCTTCAAAATTGGGCGCGATTGCTGGATGTATGGTTCTTGAAGGTACTGTGCGTCGTAACAATCCAATCCGCGTTTTACGTGATAATGTTGTTGTCTTCGAAGGTGCGCTTGAATCTCTCAGACGTTTCCGCGATGATGCGGGTGAAGTGCGTCATGGCATGGAGTGCGGAATTGGTGTGAAAAGTTACAATGACATCAAGGTCGGTGACCAAATCGAAGTTTTCGAACGTATTGAAGTGAAAAGAGTCGTCACATGACAAAAGGTTTTAGACGCGAACAGCGTATCAATGAATTAATACAAGTCACATTAGCAAATATCATTCAGCACGAAGCACTGGACTTGCAACTGACAACCATGGTGACGATTACAGGTGTAAGCGTCACCCATGATCTTTCTCTGGCAAAAGTTTTTATTAGTGTGCTCGAAGAAGATAAATCAGCTGAAGTCATTTCTCTGCTCAATCAAGCAGCGAAACAATTGCGCCATCAATTAGCTAGCGAAGTCCATTTGCGTGTCACACCTGAATTGCGTTTTGTTTATGATGATTCAATCGTGCGCGGCAATCGGATTACTTCTTTGATTAGTGATGCGTTGAAGAATAAAGAATAGGAAATCCCCCTCAATCCCCCTTTTTCAAAGGGGGAAGTGACAACAACCCTTTTGAAAAGGAGAGTTGCTCTTACTGCTTCCCCCTTTGAAAAAGGGGGATTGAGGGGGATTTTTTCAAATTAATGGCAGAGAAAAACATGAAAACAAAAATACCTTTTTCAAAAATCAGCGGCATTCTTTTATTAGACAAACCTATTGGTCTCACTTCAAACGCAGCTTTACAGCGTACTAAATATTTATTTCAAGCAAAAAAGGCGGGGCATAGCGGTAGCTTAGATCCACTTGCGACAGGTATGTTGCCTATTTGTTTTGGTGAAGCAACGAAGATGTCACAATTTTTATTAGACTCAGACAAAATTTATTGCGGCACGGCAACGCTTGGAATAAAAACTACAACGGGTGATACAGAAGGTGAAGTCATTTCGACGCGAGCTATTCCAGCGCTAGATGCTGAAAAACTAACAGAAGTTTTTCAGCCATTTCTTGGCACCATTGAGCAAATTCCACCGATGTTTTCTGCCATCAAACATCAAGGCCAACCGCTTTATGCATTAGCGCGTCGCGGCATTGAAGTCGAGCGTCAGGCACGTAAAGTTAAAATTCACACACTTAAATTACTTGCTTTGACGGAAAACACTTTTGATTTTGAAGTTCATTGCAGTAAAGGTACATACATTCGTACATTGATTGAAGATATTGGCGAAGCTTTGGGATGCGGTGCGCATGTGAGCGCATTACGTCGCACAGCAGTAATACCTTACCAACAGCAAAAAATGATGACGCTAGAAGCGTTGGAGCAAATCAAGGCAGAACAAGGTCTCGCGGCTTTAATGTCATTTTTATTACCGGTCGATACGTGCGTACAACATTTACCGAGTGTTAAATTATCTTCTTCTGCAACATTTTACATGCGCACCGGTCAAGCAGTGATGGTACCGCATTTGTTAGGCACCGGTTTTGTCAGAATGTTTGCGGATGATGGTCGGTTTATGGGTATTGGTGAAATGACAGACGATGGGCGTGTTGCACCACAACGATTGGTGCATTTGCAATCCGCATGAATATTGTATGTCATCCTGAGGAACGTTTTTTGTGACAAAGGAACTTCCCGCTATAAGTAGGAAGGTTCTTCGTCGTAAAAAACACTCCTCAAGATGACATGGGCACGAATAACAGTCTCAACTGGCAGAAACACGTACTACATTTGGCCTATACTCTTTAAACGAAATATTTTCCTGCGAGTTATTCGGTGCAAAGAAGTATGTTTTTATTCCACCGTGTGCTTTATTTTTTTGGATTTGAATAAAATCCGCGAGACGTGTTTCAAGTTGCGTTCTGTCTCGTGCTTTGCGATCTCTCAAAATCATTAATATAGCTTCATTTTTCATTTCACGTGACAGACACTTATTGCGTACGCTGTCTGTGTTAAATTCTTGTGTAATGATTTCAAGTTCATTGCGATAAGCGTTGCTATCTTCGTGTAATGCCTCAAGTACGTCAATTGAGCTTTTTAGGAAAAAGTCATTATCAATATATTCAATTTTTGCTGCGAGATCTAAATAAATTTCTTCAAATTCATCTTTGATCATGGGAGGAGCTGCATCAATATTTGCTAAATAGTGATCTATTTTACTTTGGTAGACAAAATTTAAATTTCTTTCATACTCGCGTTGAAAAACGGGATTTGCTTTATCATTTTCAAGCTCTTCCAATAGTTCTGGCAACATTTCGCGGAAATATTTTTCGGTACGATAAGCGTTGATTTCATCACTCAAGGCGTGGTTGTCTGCAGATACGCGAGCGAGTTGTCGGATGAGTACGGAAGAAGCTTTTTCTTTTTCTTCGAGTAGTTTCGCGAGCTCTTGAATGGTTTGCTCTTTTTTGCTTAAAGTGATTTTAAGTGCATCTACTTTATATTCATACGATTTTTGCTCGACTTCTGTTTCATGTTGGAGTGTTTCTAGTCGATCACCTATCGCCGTACCAGCTCGCTCAGCTGAGTGGAGTGATAAGCTGGTTTGTTGAAGATCATAAGATAGTTGCTGATTTTCCATTATTAATCCCTGTAGTTCATGAATGAGTGCATTGTTTAACGGACTGAGTTTGATTTCCATACGTTTTTTGTTACGTAAAAGTAAAATTTTTTCAACGAATGCTTTATTGATGGCGAGAGGTTGATCGATTTGTAAGACACATTTTCTCTTTCCTGGATAGGCAATGAAGGCATCCAGCACGGCGTTGATTTCATCCGTCGTGTAATGTCGAAAATGAACATGGATATCCTTTTCAAAAAGGTTCGGCCAAAAGTAGATATGGGCATCTCGCCAACTGGTGCTTGGATCCACAATAAGCTTTGACCCTAAAGCTCTGTAGGATTTCATCATCCCAACTTGATGAACCCAGGTATTTTTTGCGAAAGTCAGCATATGTTCTGTGATGCCATTTTGGATGATTGGCCCTGAGTTATTGAAATTGTTTTGGGGGCGGTAATTTTTGATTTGATGGCAAATGATGAAAGAGTCATTGTGCTGGATGGGTTCAAGGATGCTCTTATCCTGATAGGCAGTAAATACAATGGGCCTTGTGGCAAGCTTTTCCTCAGATGCTGAGTCAGGGCTGGTTATTGTGTCGATGAATGTTTCCAAAGTGGTAAAGTAACCCATAATCTCCCTCCTTTGAGTAAGCCGATGATTGTAGTCGCAGAGGGAAAAATGCGCTAGTGCATATCAGTAAGAAAGCGCTGCTAGACTTAAGGAAAACCCTTGTTCTCTGTCTAACACCCCGGTACAATACGCGCCTTATTTAAAGAGTGATAAAGAATCCTACATTCAGGAGTTGTTTACATGGCATTAACAGTTGCCGCCAAGGCAGATATCGTTAAAACCTACCAGCGCGCTAAAGGCGACACAGGTTCCCCAGAGGTGCAAATTGCACTGTTGACGGCGCGTATTAACTATTTAACCCAGCATATGAAATCCAACCCACACGATTTTCATACCCGTTATGGGTTAACCAAACTCGTCAGTCAACGTAGACGGGCTATGGTGTATTTAAAGCGTATTAATCCTTCGTTGTATCGCACTATCTTAGATAAATTAGAAGTACGCGGATAAAACAAAATATCCAATCTACAGTACTTATTCAGCCCGTGAGAGCTATTCGTTGTCACGGGTTGAGTCCAATCTCATCAATCACAACAGGAAAATACACGTGACAGCATTCAAAAAGACTTTTAAATACGGCGACCATACAGTGACCTTTGAAACAGGTCAGATAGCACGGCAAGCGACGTCAGCGGTCATGGTGACCATGGATGATACCGTTGTGCTAGTCACAGTCGTTGCACGTGAAAATGAAAAAGCCGACCCTGATTTCTTTCCCCTGACAGTTAACTACCAAGAACGTAGTTATGCTGCAGGCCGTGTACCAGGGGGGTATTTTAAGCGTGAAGGCAAACCCAGCGAAAAAGAAACCTTAACCTCACGCCTGATAGACCGTCCAATTCGTCCTCTCTTTGCGAAAGGGTTTACCGATGAAGTGCAGATTATTGCAACTGTCCTTTCAATGAACCCACAAATTGACCCTGATATCCCTGCATTATTGGGTGCATCTGCAGCGTTAGCTTTATCTGGGTTACCTTTTAATGGTCCTTTAGGTGCAGCACGTGTCGGTTATATCGATGGCACCTATGTTTTGAACCCCACCTTTAAACAACTCGAAACTTCGCAACTTGATATGGTGGTTGCCGGTACCGAAAAAGCGGTATTAATGGTCGAATCTGAAGCGCACGAACTCTCAGAGTCAGTGATGTTAGGTGCTGTGATGTTTGCGCATCGCTCCATGCAAACAGCGATTCAAGCAATTCATGAATTAGCTAAAGAAGTTGGGACAGAAGCAGGGGATTGGCAGCCTGTAGTTATTGCGCCTGAAGTTGAACGTCGTGTAAGAGAATACGCCGCAGCAGAATTAGAAAAAGCTTATCAAATCCAAGATAAACAAGCTCGTCAAGATATGCTAGCGGACATTCGTGAACGCACGATTGAGGCAGTGCTTGCGAGTCAAACGGACGAAGAAGAAGACATTTTATTGGCAGATGTTCGCTATCTCTTAAAAGAACTCGAAAGTAAAATTGTGCGCGGTCAAATTATCCAGCATCAACGACGCATTGATGGTCGTGATTTAAAAACCGTACGCCCAATTGCGGTGCAAACCAAATTATTACCTCGCACGCATGGTTCTGCTTTGTTTACGCGTGGTGAAACACAAGCGATTGTTGTTGCAACACTCGGCACTGAACGTGATGCACAAGTCATCGATGCACTCGAAGGCGAACAACGTCAAAACTTCATGTTGCATTATAATTTCCCACCGTACTCTGTTGGTGAAGTGGGTTTTATGGGCGGTCCAAAACGCCGCGAAATTGGTCACGGTAATTTAGCGAAGCGCGGCATCAAAGCTGTTTTACCAAAAGATTATCCTTATGTGTTGCGTGTGGTTTCTGAAATCACCGAATCTAATGGTTCAAGTTCCATGGCGACGGTGTGCGGTAGTAGTCTTGCTTTGATGGATGCTGGTGTACCTTTGCGTGAGCATGTGGCTGGGATTGCAATGGGATTAGTCAAAGAAGGCGATCACTTCGCAGTCTTAACCGATATTTTGGGTGACGAAGATCATTTAGGCGATATGGATTTTAAAGTTGCAGGAACGCGCCAAGGTGTCACAGCGTTACAAATGGATATCAAAATTGATGGTATCACTGAAGAAATTATGCGTGTTGCATTAGATCAGGCAAATGCAGGACGTTTGCATATTCTTGAAATTATGAATCAAGCTTTGCCGAGTGCGCGCGTCGAAATGTCTGCCTATGCACCACGTATCATGACGATCAATGTTCCAGTCGATCGTATTCGTGATGTGATTGGTAAAGGCGGCGCAACAATCCGCGCATTGACCGAAGAAACAGGTACAGTGATTGATATCAGTGACAATGGTGAAGTTCGTGTGTCTTCATCGGATCTTGCTGCATGTGAAGAAGCGATTCGCCGTATCGAAAGATTAACTTGTGACGTGATGCCAGGCGAAATTTACGAAGGTGTTGTTGTGAAGCTCGCGGATTTCGGTGCATTCGTGAATATTTTACCGGGCAAACAAGGTTTGGTGCATATTTCACAAATTACCCGTGAACGCGTTGAAAAAGTTAGCGACCACTTGAAAGAAGGCCAAACTGTTCGCGTTAAAGTGCTTGAAGTGGATCGTCAAGGACGTATTCGTTTGACCATGAAAGAGATTGATGTGCAGTCTTCGTAGCTATTGCCATTCCGCGCAGTTTCTAGCGCGGAACCCAGCGACTTTAAGTAAGACACTGGTTCCCGCGCTAAAAGCACGCGCGGGATGACACAGCTAAAAACAGAAGCCTGCGCCGGAATGCTTAAATCCGGGGCGGGATGACAAAGTTATCTACCAATCAAGCTCAAAAACTCAGCACGCGTACGGGGATCTTGTCGAAAAGTCCCGAGCATGACTGAAGTTGCCATGACAGAGTTTTGTTTTTCGACGCCACGCATCATCATACAAAAATGTTTTGCCTCAATAATAACACCAACACCGCGACACTCTGTTGCATTCAAAAGGGTTTCGGCAATTTCTTTTGTTAAACGTTCTTGGACTTGTAAGCGTCGTGCAAACATATCAACGATGCGTGCAATTTTAGATAAACCGACAATTTTATTTTTTGGTAAATAAGCAACATGACACTTGCCAACAAAAGGCAATAAATGATGTTCGCATAATGAATACAATTCAATGTCTTTCACAATGATCATTTCATCACTGTGTGATTCAAAGAGTGCATTATTAATAATTTCTTCGACGGATTGTGAATAACCGCGTGTGAGAAATTGAAATGCTTCGGCTGCGCGTTCTGGAGTTTTGAGTAAGCCTTCGCGTTGAGTATCTTCGCCGGCCATTTCGATAATTTTTTGGAAATGATTTTTCATGTCATATTTTCTCGTTAACCTGGAGGCCAATGCATCTGTCGCCCGCCAATCAAGTGGGCATGAATATGAGCAACGGTTTGACCACCTTCATTGCCGCAATTCATCACAAGCCGGTAACCTTGATCAGCAATGTTTAAGTCCTTTGCTAATTGGGCTGCGGTTTTTGCCATATGGCCAAGAATATGCGAATCTTCGGTGGATAATTCATTCAAAGAAGCGATATGCTTGGTGGGTACAATTAATTTATGCTGCGGGGCTTGTGGATTAATATCATCGAAAGCAACAACAATTTCATCACGATGAATGAGCTTGGCAGGTATGCTGCCGTTGATAATCCGACAAAATAAACAATCCATCAGGGATCTCCTCTACGAATGACGCACAGTCTAATCGCTGAGAGGGTTATCCTCAAGAGGGGTGAGGTTAGTATGATTGCTAGAGGTATTATTAGGGCATTGGGTATTTTTTCCAAAGGGGTTGCAACGCCTCGCCTTTCATCTGCGTTGTTGGGTCGTAGTTTGTGTTTGCCCGCAGCACAATATGCGAAAGATCGTTTGGCCACATTTGAATTATTGCCACAGGATCAAAACACGGAAAGCTTTCAACAGCGAATGAAAAGCGCTAAAGTTTTTTATGATGCAAAAATATTTGCGAATAACCTTGAAGGTGATCAGCCTTATTCTTTGCAGCGCGCAGTCACTAAAGTTGCCGCAGCGGATGTTGAGGCAAGCCGTTATGGTGAAATGGCAGACGGGAGTGCTTGGCCAGGTGCCGAATTTTTTATGCAATTAAAATCTGGCGATCCACGCGGCTTGTCTCCGGATGAGCGCATCCAGGCGCGTAAAAAAATCATTGCATCACGGGCTTTGATTTCTCGATTTGGTGGGTACCCTGCCAATTCGATGATTACAACACTTCGCAAGCCTTATGAAGCATATATTTTTACAATGGCAGGTATGCAATTTGAAAATGCAAAACTTGATTACAAAACATGTATCGTTGATGCGTATAATCACCCTGAAAAATATCAGGCGCTTCAAAAAGAATTTGCAAGCGAAAAAAACGAATTACTTCCGTTTGAATATATTCCATTGAAGACGGGATTATTCAGATATATTCAGCGTGATGCAAGCACAGGAAATTTTACAACAGGGTTTTCTTTAAAAAATGCTATTTTATTGCATCGAGATACTTATTTTAAAACATTGGTAGAAGATTTTACGTTGCTATTTGCTTCTGCAGAAAAAATGACAGAAGGCAATAAAAAAATGTATTTTAAACTCCCACTGATAGGTATGGGATACTTTGCGCGGATAGAGGGATGTTATGATATTAGAAACTATCTTATTCCTATTTTTTTAAGTGCATTAAGGCGTGCTTTAGAAAAGCAAACTTTTAAGCACCTTCATACAATTGAAATTCCTATCTTCGAAGAAGAAACAGCTCAGATTGTTGATGTTTTTTTTCGCGAGAATTCATTTGATATCAACAATATTAAAGTCATATTTACACCACGCGAAGATATTTTGGACTTTACGGATGTTGATTCAAAAGAATATGATTTGTGCGTGTTAAACCCGGGGGATGCAAATAGTTTTCCTGGAAATGAAATAGGGTTATCAAAAAATGGTCCTACTAGTGTTGAGTCAGCCATTGGGAATAATACAGACATTCGTTATGTGCAAAATCATTTGCTCAATCCAAACATCACACAACGTGAAAATTGGATTGGTGTAGCGATAGAAGATCAACAATATCATTACACCAATAACGAACAACACATTACACCACGACCATAGCTCTCATCATTATCGCGTAGAGAATGTGCTTACCGAATAAATCAGTTTGTAAGTATTCACGGCCTTGAATGAAGTTTGGTCTTGCATAGTGAGTCCCCTTCCTTCCCATTTGCTTTTTAATGGGAGGGAAGGGAAAGGGTTGGGAGGGTTTAAAAAAATGTTGGCGCAGCTTCGATACAAAAATGTGA
>JANRLY010000050.1:0-3259 GCA_033762075.1 Gammaproteobacteria bacterium | reverse complement strand
CAATGGGATAACAGAAGGGTTTCATCGCAAGATGAAGTTGATACAACGACGAGCATATGGTTTTAGAAGCTTTGAAAATTATCGGTTACGAGTTAGAGTGTTGTGTTCTTAGGTGAGTGCCCCCGGAAATGGGAAAGACCCTGTGTTCTTAGGTGAGTGCCCCCGGAAATGGGAAAGACCCCTTTTTTATAATTACTGGCGCGCCCGGAGAGATTCGAACTCCCGACCCTCTGGTTCGTAGCCAGATACTCTATCCAACTGAGCTACGGGCGCTAGATGATGAATGTATAATTTATCAGCTCGTGTTTCATCGAATGATTTACTGAGTGTTCAGTCAATCTTGCGTTAAAACAGGAGGCAGAGGTTATATCAAAAGAAACTTTCAGGCAATCATTTTCCACTTTTTTTTGTACGTCGGAGAGAGAGGGATTCGAACCCTCGATGGAGGTTTAAGCCCCCATACTCCCTTAGCAGGGGAGCGCCTTCAGCCTCTCGGCCATCTCTCCGGTTTCTTCGTTGAATCTCGCGAAAGTAAACTGAATTACTCCGACTTGCCTTCTTCTTGTGATTTAGCATCGCCAGTCGCAGCAGCAGGGCTTGTAGCGCCTTTTTCTTGCTGGATACGCTGATAAATTTCTTCACGATGTACCGAAACATCTTTCGGTGCATTGATACCAATACGGACTTGGTTGCCTTTGATCCCCAGTACGGTGACCACAACGTCGTCGCCAATAATCAGTGTCTCGCCGACACGTCTTGTCAAAATAAGCATTTCAACCTCTCCATACACCCTGTTATATTTTATGTGACTTCCTTGGATTTCATTTCTTAAGCAAATATCTTGATAGTTGTTTAAGTTTAATTAACACAATATCCCAGTGGTTGAGCATTCACTGGTTTATCGAAGTGAGCAATGGTAAACAAAATGTCAGTATTCTGCAAAGGACTTTTGATGTTTTTTTAATATTTTTTCAAAAAAAGTCACTTTTCGACTGATAATTCAAGGGGGATAGGCTGTCCGGTCATCGATGACAAGCGATCGAGCTCAAAAGCATCGTGGATAGCTCGAATGGCTGTATCAAGCATTTTTTCTTCAATGACCACCGAAATCTTGATTTCGGAAGTGGTGATCATTTGAATATTAATGCCAACCTCTCCAAGAGCATTAAACATCGTGGTGGCGACTCCTGAATGCGAGCGCATGCCGAGACCCACGACAGAAAGTTTTGCCACGGTTGCTCTGCTTTTGAGTGAGACAGCGCCTAATTCTGCAGCCAGTTTTTCAATAATGCTCAGAGTTTTTTTATAGTCCATGCGTTGAACGGTAAATGTAAAATCGGTGGTTTGACCTGCTGCGGCATTTTGGGCAATCATGTCAATCCCAATATGGGCTGAGCTGACCTTATTCAAAATGAGACCTTCGACGCCAGCGCGGTTAGGAACGCCTGATAATGAAAAGATCGCTTCCTCACGGCTAAAAGCGATGCCGGAAACAAGTCGTTTTTGCATGATTTTTTCCTCGTCGGTGACTATCGTGCCTGGCATACGACTAAAAGTAGAAAGCACGCGCACTGGCATATTATGTTTGCTGGCTAATTCGACAGAGCGCATCTGTAAAACTTTCGCGCCCAAGCTTGCCATTTCAAGCATTTCTTCAAAGCTGATTTCTTTGAGTAGTGTGGCTTTGGATAATACACGTGGGTCAGTCGTAAAAACACCTTCGACATCGGTATAAATTTGGCATTCATCGGCTTTTAATGCGATCGCTAATGCCACGGCAGTGGTATCTGAGCCGCCACGACCTAAAGTGGTGATATCTCCGCAGGAGTTCACACCTTGGAAGCCTGCAATCACAACCACAAAACCTTCAGATAAGCTTTTTTCGACGAGTGACGTTTCGACATTTAAAATGCGGGCGCTCGTATGTAAATCATCCGTTAAAATGCGAACTTGTAAGCTCGAGTAGGAACGGGCAGGGCAATCTTGTGCATTGAGCGCCATAGCTAACAGGGACATCGAAACTTGCTCGCCTGTCGCGACTAAAACATCGTATTCGCGCGGGGTGGGTTCATTTGATAATGCATTCGCAAGTTGGATTAAGCGATCTGTTTCGCCTTGCATAGCAGATACTACGACGACCACATCATGGCCTGCCTTTTTAGCTTCTATGACGCGCGAGGCCACATGGCGGATGCGATCCACTGAACCAACAGAGCTACCACCATATTTTTGAACGATCAGCGCCATGAGAATATTTCCAACAATGTTTACCCAAAAAAGGCTTAGCATGATAGAGGATTTTTTGCGCGAGGTCTACGATGGACGATGGAGCGTGGCTAATTATTTTTTATTGTACTTAAGGGGCAGTGCTGGCTAAGCGTTCCTTCGAGAATCGAATGATTTGATTGAATGCTGTTATAAAACGCAATCAAATGTGCATCATCGTTACTCTTTTCTTCGCGTGCTGTCATGTTTTCAATTTGAGTCAGAAGGCCAGCGATATAATGTTTTTGATCATTATCGCAACGTGGATTTATCAAAACGTCGCTGCTGAGATTTAACAAAGAATAAATGATATTTTCTTCTAGTGGTAAATGAGAGAATTCATTTACAAAGCTCGTTTTGAATTCGGAAGAGTTTGTATAGGTGAAGGGCTCTCTAACATTTGAAAAATATGATCAATGGATGCTGCACTATAAAATTTTTCAAGATGCGAATTAAATTCATGTCAGTCAAGAAACACATTAATTTCAGTTTTATATTTTTTGTCAAGTGATTCAATCCATTCTGCGCGCACTGCATCAGAAATATTTAAGGTTTTAAGAAAATCAAGTTTTGCTTGAGAGGCTTCTAGTGCAAATGCATTGTTCAATGCTTTTTTAATTTTATTGCGCTGTTCAACATTAACGGAAAAATTCTTCTTCGCGCGTTTCGAATGTGAAGCCATCTAGGGGGCTTAAAAGAACATTAGCTTCTTGCAAATTTCTGCCAACTCCTTCCATTAACAAATCACCTAATGCTTTAGGAAAAAATGATTTCTTTCGGACAGAAAGTTTTTTATAAGCGTCGATAAGTTCTGGGATTTGTAATTTTTCTGAGATTGATCGAGCACGAGGAGGTAAAGTGACCCCAACGTCTAGACCACCCCTCGAAATTTTTTTGAGAGATGCCTCTCCGCTTTTTTAAAATTAATAAAAATAAAAAACACCTTTGTTACTGCGCCGTGGGTATGTGGGCGAGAAGACAACGAGTGTGTCGC
>JANRLY010000049.1:0-56120 GCA_033762075.1 Gammaproteobacteria bacterium | reverse complement strand
AGTATGGATTAGATGCAGTTTATGTGTCGTAGCTCCTAAATTTAAAAATTACATTCCTCCTATCTACCGTTTCTTAAGGCGTCAGGAGGATGTACAATTATGATACCGTTTTACCGGATGCTAGTGCGCGAAGGCGGGAATGACATGCACTCTTCACCCTTCAAAATAAGTATAACCACTTAAACCTGCGATTAAGTCATGCATAAAAACTTCAGCTTCGGCTTCAGTTAATTTTGCTTGCGCCAACTGCTGTTCGTATGACAACAACAAATCGTCGCGATCAAAATCCACGTAGCGCAAGATGGATTCGACAGTATCGCCGGTAATTGCGTGCGTGAGTTTATATTCACCTTTTTCATTCGTTTCAACATGCACAGAATGCGTATCACCAAATAAATTATGCAAATCACCTAAAATTTCTTGGTAAGCACCCACCAAGAAAATCCCGAGCAAATAAGGTTTTTCAGGATCGAAAGGTGCCAACGGTAAGGTGGTTTCTAAACCATAATTATTGACATACATATCAATACGGCCGTCCGAGTCACAAGTAATATCATGCAAAATACCGCGCTGAGTTGGACGCTGATCTAAACCGGAAAGCGGCATAATTGGAAAGACTTGATTAATCGCCCAAGCATCTGGCAATGATTGAAATAAAGAAAAATTACACACGAATTTATTGGCTAATTTTTCATTGAGTTCATCGAGCACTTCACGATGCGCACGTGCAGTTGGCTTCATCACATCACGCAAACGAAAACACGTTGCATAATAAACTTGCTCTGCATAAGCACGCTCAGTTAAATCCATTAAACCATGCACATACATCGTGTTCACTTCCGACATCCAGTGACACACATCGTGATAAATTTCGAGTGCTGTGCTTTCCGTTAACCCAATTAAACTTTGCCAGAGATTATGCAAAATCGGTTTGTCTTGTTCTTTGGGTGGGGAAAGATTATCAACTTCACACGCCGACTCAGTTGTCACCACATTTGTAATCAACATCGCATGATGCGCAGTAATCGAGCGTCCTGATTCAGTAATAATATTGGGATGCGGTAAATTGTGTTGCTGACAAATTTCCGTCAACGTGTGCACAATGTCATTTGCATATTCTTGTACGCTGTAATTCATCGAGCAAAAACTACGTGAGCGCGTGCCTTCGTAATCCACCCCCAAGCCACCACCAACATCAATCGTATCAATCGGTGCACCAAGATTTCGTAACGCGTAATAATATCGCGCTGCTTCATGCATGCCTTTTTGGATATGAGAAATATTTGCAACTTGTGAACCTAAATGTGAATGAATCACCCGCAAACAATTTAATTTATTGGCTGTTCGTAGTTGCTCAATCACACGCAACAATTGTGGCGCAGAAAAACCAAATTTTGCTTTTTCTCCACCAGAGTCTTGCCATTTGCCTTCGCCTATTTGTGACAAACGTACGCGGACACCTAAACACGGCTCTAATTTTAATTTTTCACATTCTTCTAACACTATCGGCAATTCAGATAATTTCTCTAAAATAATTAAAACACGGTGCCCCAAACGCTGACCGATTAATGCTAAACGAATATATTCACGATCTTTATACCCATTACAAATGATCACAGCATTAGGTTGTTTCATCAGTGCAAGCGCCGCCAACAATTCTGGCTTACTGCCGGTTTCAATGCCCACTTTAACGCGATCATTATGCAAAATAGTTTCTGCAACACGACGTTGTTGATTCACTTTAATCGGATATGCACTGAGATAGTGGCCTTGATAATCGTAATCTTTAATGGCTTTATGAAAAGCATCATTCAAAGATTGAACGCGTTGTCGCAAAATATCTGTGAAACGCACCAACACCGGCAACGTAATACCCGCATCACGAATTGCATGCGCCAATTCTTCTAAATCAATAACCGCCTGATCACGGCACGCATGCGGTAATGCGCACAATGTACCTCTTTCACTGATATCAAAAAATCCATCGCTCCATTGCGCTACATGATAAATGTCACGCGCACGACTGATTGACCATTGTTCATTCATAGGGAATTCCTCGTAGAAACCCGCTTGCTTACGCATGCGGCTCGGAAAATGAATCAAAAGAGAAGTAGCTTATTAACTGTCATTCCCGCGAAGGCGGGAATCCATTTGCCCTCACCATACAAGGTGCCATTAGCAGAATGGGTTCCCGCCTTCGCGGGAATGACACAGCTTAATAAATACGCCCCAAAAAGATTTTTACGCCGTCGCTTTTTCGTTGAAAAGCTCGCTGTATTGGCGTGCTGCACGATTTTTCCAAACGCCTTTGCCATACGCGTACCCCACAATCATGGGAAATGCGATGGTCGCTTCGGAAAAAACCATTTGCTCATGCACAACCGAGACTTTGCCCCATGAACACGCTTCACGTAACGTTGAGCCAGATAATCCGCCATCGCGTTCATCTGCCACGGTAATTTGAATTGCGTATTTATGGAGTGGCACTTCTGCACCCAATAATTCAGCCGCAACAACAACATCTTGCGCGAAATTTTTTGGCACGCCGCCACCGACCATCAACAAACCTGTTTCACCAGATTTGATTTTGAGCTGGGTGAGCTCACGGAAATCTTTAACGGAGTCAATGCTGACATGTTGAGTAGGATGCTTCACTTGATGCATCACTAAACCAAAACCTGCACTGCAATCACTGAAGGCTGGAACGAAAATAGGAATATTTTTGCGGTAACACTCCAGCACAATCGAAGCAGGATTTTCACCTTTCTGCTCCAGGTAACGTCCCATTTCACGAATAAATTCGCGCGAAGAATATGCGCCTGGCTCTAGTGAGTCAGCAATATCTGCAATGGTGTTATCGCAAATACGCAATTCATTTTCATCAATTAAGGTATCGTAGATACGGTCAATGGAAAGCGCTTGGAGTTCGGTGTCCTCGAGACGCGGGGAACCTTGATAATGTTTGAAGCCTAATCCTTCGAAGAAATCTTGATCGACAATATTGGCGCCTGTCGACACAATAGCATCAACCATGTTGTGCTCAATCATATCGAGCACGACTTGTTTAAGCCCCGCACTGATTAATGAACCCGCTAAACATAAAATCACACCGCATTCTCGATCGGCCAACATTTGCTGATAAATTTCCGCTGCACGGGCTAAATTACGCGCCTGAAAAGCAGTATCTTTCATTGCTTCAACGAGACTGACAAAATCAATTTTTTTAATATCAATGTGTTTCACTGTCGTGGACAATAATGCAGTCCGGCTTTTTTCCATCAAGGTATCCTCTTCTTCAAGTTAACAAGAACAGGCATTATCCAATTTTTTGCACTGAACACAAGGAAAATTTCAATATCTGATAAAGAAAGGAAGAATAGCTTCACAATCGAATTTACCCCTGCCTACTTAAAGCAGGGGTATGAATGACGTGGTTTTTGCTGTAACTGAGTTAGTTAGGATTTTGCGGCGTTGAACGAAGGACTTGATCATACCCTGTATCGTAATGTGGGTTATCGCTTTCTTCAAAACCATTCTCTTTAGCGACGCGAGCAAGCGTATTGGGTGCAATCGTATGCGCGCCCGTTTTAAAAATACCTGTCTTTGAAAACACTTGAACAACAGGCGTCACACAATTCACTGTTCTTTTATAATCTGGTTTCACCAATGAATCTCCATGCAACACCGGCATCCCCGTGATATCTTCCACTTCCATCCCAATGAATTGTCTTTCGTTTTGAGCACTTTCCATTCCATCGTTAAAAGACTCTATTGCTTCAGGCAATACATTAGCAATCACGGAGGTCGCTGCCACTGAGTAATACATTTCGCCTTTTTCCACTTCGTCTCTAATCTGTTTTTGTTCTTCCACACCCTTATCGTATTGCTCTTTGGTGATGGGTTTTGAAAAAATATGAGGCGCCCAATCACAGTTAGGCTTTTTAATGGGTGTCGCTGTCGCTACTGTTGGAATGATACTAGCCCCTAATCCATTGATAAGTGTTCCAGCCATGTAGCGCGAATCGATTTCTAAACTCTTTTCTTCGACGACTTGGCCGTCACTTTTTCTTCTACTGACAAGACGCTGCGCTGCATGCCCTGTATCAGCATTGCCACTACGTCTCAGACAAATTTGTGCTTCATGATAAAAATCACTGAGATCACTTTCACTTTTGCTTTTGCTTTCCTTGTCCGTTGTATGTTTTTTAAAAAAATTTCGGAACATGCTGCTTCTCCTGGTTTTTTGTTAAAAAATGAAAGCGTGAACTCACGCTTTCATTTTGTCATTATAGTTTACTTACATAGTTGGTGTAGTAGCAGCAACTGGTGTAACAGGTGGAGTAGACGCCTCATTTCCAAAATTAGGATTTACTACGACTTCAAATCCATGGCCCATTAACCCTGCTCTCACATCTCTCGGTGTCACTAAAACTTCACTTTCAGGGATAAGATTAGCCGCCTTTAAACTTTCTTCAACTAAAGTCGTACAATTATACTTGTCACGTGGCGTTTTGACATGAGATTCATTATCAAAAACCTCAATACCAAAAGGATCTACTGCACCAAAGCCGGAAGGAATACCTCTTTTCTGTTCTTCCTTCTTTCTCGATTCCTGACTCGCAACGAATGCTTTTCTCAAACTGAAGGGCGAGAAAGCTGCAAAAAGTGAATACTGAGCATCTCCATCATTCGCTTGTTTTTCTACTTTATCCATATGATTATCAATGGCTTTATATTCTTCTTGTGTTATTTGCTTTCTAACAACATGAGTTGCCCAGGTATCACTAGGACTGCGTTCTACTACAGCCTCGGTAGAGACAATACCCAAAGTGAACGTCTTCATAAAAAGTCTTGTGCTTGATTTTGGCTCTATTGCCGCGGTTTTTTCTTCATTACCCGCCTTAAGACGAAGAGCGACATGCCCAGAATCACCCTCACCCTCACTCGGATCTCTGGTTAAAACCTCAACGAAACAATCAGACGGTAATGATTTGGATCTCCCGTGAAGCCCTTTCTTGGGGATACGTGAACCTGACATATGAAAAACCTCACATTTTTCAATAAGTAAATAAGAATTAAGGGCATATTATATAGGTTAAATATTAAGCAATTATTAATTCTATGGATATTTATTAAATACTTAAATGGGGCGTCAAAAGACTCAAAATATAGCGAAGAAGGGTATATAATAGCCCTGATTTCTGTCCACATGAGGCAACATACTAATGAATCACATTACTGAAATTACCGATGGATCGTTCGAAAAAGACGTCGTCCAATCCTCCCTTCCTGTGCTCGTTGATTTTTGGGCTCAATGGTGCGGCCCTTGTAAAGCCATTGCACCTGTCCTTGAAGACATTGCTAAACAGTTCGAAGGCCGGTTACGCGTGACCAAGCTTGATGTCGACCATAATCCAGAAACCCCACCACGCTTTGGAGTTCGCGGTATCCCAACTTTAATCCTCTTCCAAGATGGTAAAGTCGCCGCCACTCAAGTTGGCTTGCTCTCCCGCACTGAGTTAGTGAGCTTCATCGAAAACCATATTGGGGAATAATCTTAGCTTTTTTAAGGGTGCTCATTGGGCACCCTTAACAAAAAGCTAGATCCCTCAGAAATTTAGTGTTAATCTAATAGCGTACATGTCGTTTAATCCACTAGATCATAAAACGTAGAGCACCAGACAATCTTTGAAACTCCTGGTTTCGCATGATTCCCTCAGTCTTCATAGATTGCTTTAAGTATCATAAATCCCTTTAATTTTTTACAGGCAATGAATCCATATGGCAGAAACCCACGCAAAACCTGCGGCAACCGAACAACAACCCGCTGTCGCTTCTGAGAAACACTCCCACAAAGACAAAGACAAAGACAAAGATAAAGTCACAATGAGCTTGACGGACTTGAAAAGAAAAGCCCCCGGCGAACTCATTCAACTCGCCGAAGAATATCACCTCGAAAATATGGCGCGCTCACGCAAACAAGATATTATCTTTGCTCTTTTAAAAGTCCACGCAAAGCAACACAAAATTCACGGTGATGGTGTTCTCGAAATTTTGCAAGATGGTTTTGGATTTTTACGTTCTCCAGATGGTTCGTATTTAGCAGGTCCTGATGACATTTACGTTTCACCCAGTCAAATTCGCCGCTTTAATTTACGCACAGGCGACACCATTTCTGGCGAAATTCGCCCCCCCAAAGAAGGTGAACGCTATTTTGCTTTACTCAAAGTTGATCACATCAATTACGAAGCACCTGAAAACGCAAAAAATAAAGTCCTCTTTGAAAACCTCACACCTTTATTTGCTAACGAACGATTAAAACTCGAATGCGGCAATGGCAGCACCGAAGATATCACTGCACGTACAATTGATCTCGTTGCACCAATTGGTAAAGGACAACGTGGCTTGATTGTTTCTCCGCCAAAAGCGGGTAAAACAATGATGCTGCAAAATATTGCGCATTCGATCGCACAAAATCATCCTGAATGTTATTTAATGGTTTTGTTGATTGATGAACGCCCTGAAGAAGTTACCGAAATGACACGCTCAGTACGCGGCGAAGTCATTGCAAGTACATTCGATGAACCTGCAAATCGTCACGTTCAAGTTGCTGAAATGGCAATTGAAAAAGCAAAACGTTTAGTTGAACATAAACGTGATGTCGTTGTGTTACTCGATTCCATCACACGTTTAGCACGCGCGTATAATACAGTCGTGCCAGCGTCCGGCAAAGTGCTCACAGGTGGCGTCGATGCGAACGCATTGCAACGTCCAAAACGTTTCTTTGGTGCAGCACGCAACATTGAAGAAGGCGGCAGCTTAACAATTCTTGCAACTGCATTAGTCGAAACCGGCTCCAAAATGGATGATGTCATTTACGAAGAATTCAAAGGCACAGGTAACATGGAAGTCCATCTCGATCGTAAAATTGCTGAACGTCGTATTTATCCTGCGATCAACATCAATAAATCCGGTACACGTCGTGAAGAATTGATTACCAGCAAAGAAGAAATTCAAAAAATGTGGATTCTCCGAAAACTCCTGCAACCCATGGATGAAATGGCTGCGATTGAGTTTTTATTGGATCGCTTAAAAGCCACAAAAACAAACGAAGATTTCTTTGATTCGATGAAGAGATAACCGATGCTCAGGGCGACCGGCAGTCGCCCTTATAAAAGCAGGTTAATCCAATATTCAGAACCAAAAGCGAAACAAATATATGTCCTACTGGTTATTCAAATCTGAACCTACCACTTTTAGTATCGACGCACTTGCTAAAAAACCCAAACAAACCGAACACTGGGATGGCGTCAGGAATTATCAAGCACGCAATTTCATGCGTGATCAAATGAAGCCTGGCGACAAAGGATTTTTTTATCACTCAAGTTGCGATGTGCCCGGCATTGCTGGCATTGTTGAAGTGGTTAGCAAACCTTATCCCGATGCCACTGCATTCAATCCTGAATCAAAATATTTTGATCCCAAATCCACGCACGAAAATCCTCGTTGGTTTGTAGTCGATGTTAAATTAATCAAAAAATTCCCGCAGATTATTTCACTCGAACAATTAAGAAAACATCCCAAACTACATACAATGCAAATTCTCAAAAAAGGGAATCGACTTTCTATTACGCCAGTGGATGCAGCGGAGTGGAAGATAATCAACTCTCTTATCTAAATACATTGCTATATTCTTCATCCATTTTAACAAATCATGATTGATCTACTTTCGCACCTATCGTCGCGCCACAGCCTGTCCAGCGATGAGGGGAGAGACAACAACGACCAAAAGAGAAGCTGTACCGTGCTGCAAAAAACAGCTTAGCTAATACCCCATTAACCGATAATATGCTATAAAGTACACTTTGATTTTGAGGAAGGAATACTCATATGCCGAACAAAGCACTCATTAATGGATTATCAAGCTTACTGGCTGATACTTACACACTGTATCTTAAAACACAAAACTTTCATTGGCACGTGACTGGGCCATTATTTCATTCTTTACATCGCATGTTTGAAGAACAATATAATGAACTTGCAAATGCCGTCGACGAATTAGCAGAACGCATTCGCACCTTAGGCGCAAAAGCACCGGCTTCGTTTGCGGAATTTTTAAAACTATCTTCGATTAAAGAAGCTTCAGAAGAACATAATGCGGCCGACATGGTCCATGCTTTATTACTCGACCACGAAAAAATGGTTAAACATCTCGAGAAGTTAATTCCTGTCGCACAAAAGATTAACGACGAAGGCACGCTGGATTTATTGATTATGCGAACTGAAGTGCATCAAAAAACTGCCTGGATGCTGCGGAGTTCATGTTAAATTTTTAACGGGGACATTATGAGTTACATTGATAAAACACTGCTACCTGACGAAACAATCCTCTTTCGCACAAAAAAACATTACATCATTTTTTATATGCCCATCATATGGATATTGATGACCGTTGCATTTTTGTTAACACCCAACGACATCATTCATAAAATCGCGATCGCACCTGCGGTGGTTGCATTAGTCACTGCGCTAAATCAATGGTTACTATATATCACTTCAGATTTTGCAGTAACAAATAAACGCATCGTGATGCGAGAGGGATTTTTCTTTCGTCACATGAATGAAATGCGACTAGCAACTGTCTCTAACATGACTGTGAATCAAAGTTTAATCGGTCAGATACTTGGCTATGGCACAGTGGTCGTCAGCCCTTTTGGTGCAAATAGCGATGTTTTCACCGAAATCGCTAAGCCATTTGAGTTTCAAAAAGCCGCACAAGTGGCATTGGATCAGCTGAATAAATAAAGCTAACTTCACACGAAGGAACATATTGAAAAACTGTAAAAAAATTCAATGTGTCCCCTGCCGTTTTTTTCTGAAAACGACAAAGACTTCATGTTGATATTTAACTCGTAATATTGATAAAATTCGCGCCCCTTAAAAAATAAAGATGAGCGCGATCAATGCAAAATCTAATCAAAAGTTTTCTTGTTACAATCGTAACTACTGGGCTAATTCCTTTTACACTGAGCGCACATGCAGAAGCAATAAACTTTAGCCCTTATGCAGATTTAACAATAAATACGCACTGGGACTCACAATATCAAGACATGGAACCCATGGATTTAGCTGCAATGAGTCAATCTAGTGGCGTAAAAAATTATCATCTCGCATTCATTACAGATGCGGGTAATTGCAATCCTGCTTGGGGTGCTCAATCGAGTTATTCTGTGAATGCCGGTTGGGGCTCACATGTGCTAGATAAAATGCGTGCTAATTCTATTGGCTATATTGTTTCATTTGGTGGCGCAAGTGGTAATGATGTTTCTATGGCGTGCAGCGAATCACAACTCATAACACTCTTCGAACAAGTTATTAAAACATATCAACCGCAAGGATTGGATTTTGATATAGAAAACGGTACAGCAAATGTTGTCAACCTGCTGAATGCTTTGAAGCAAATTCAAAATACACATCCCAATTTAAAAATGAGCTTTACGCTTCCTGTTTTGCCGGAAGGATTAACTGCGTCGGGTCAAGAAATTGTTAAGCAAGTGAAAACGAGCGGCATTCACTATTCAGTGAATATCATGGCCATGGATTATGGCCCCGCCTATGTGAATGATATGGGTCAATATGCAATACAAGCTTCAACTCAGTTGTTCACTTTTCTAAAAGGACTCTATCCAACAAAATCAGATTCTGATTTATGGAAAATGGTAGAAGTAACACCGATGATCGGAGTGAATGATGTTAATGTAGAACAATTTACTCTAACGAGTGTCGACACATTAAAAAATTTCGCGCGTCAAAATAATTTAGGTGCGTTATCCATGTGGTCGGTTTCGCGTGATAATCCATGCACGGATCAATGGGCCAGCCCTATTTGCAGTGGCCATAGCTTACAATCTAAACCTTATGAGTTTTCTCAGCGTTTTATGCAATAAGACCATCCAATTCTCCAACAACTTGTTGGAGAAATTCCATGTCACCCTAGGAAGGAAAAAGACCCGGCATCCAACGATATGCAAGTGTTGCCGGAAAAGCAAGCTTGAGTGCGGATTTAGGTGAATCAGACATTAACACGCCAAGCTCAATTAATTGAGAAGTCATTCTACGAGCATGTCGATCTGTTACGCTAAGTATATTTGCAATTTCACCCCGTGAGATTTCCCCCTGATACAAAATTGCTTCAAGAATTTGTAAGGATGCTTGAGGAAGATGTCCTAATTCAATTTCTTCTTTAGTCCACAATAAAATACGAGTACGTAAATATTTTGGCTCCATCAATTTTTCCATAAATGAAATTTGATCAATGCATATTTCAAGAAAAAATTTTGTGTAAGCGACTAATGATTCCAGACTCAAAGGCCCTCGCCCATCCAAATTATTGCGACGCTTAAGATCACAATTTGCGAGGTGTTCTTTATATGCATCAGCATTGCGTGCAAGCCCTCGAGAAATTGACCAAATACCTCCCGACTCTAATACATTCAAAGTAACAGCATGAGACATAAGGCGCGCCACTCTACCATTTCCATCCAGAAATGGATGTATCCACAATAATCGGTGATGTGAAGCAGCTAATGCCAATATCACATCTGCTTTACTTAAATTTGAATAGACTTTTTCAAAGCGCATTAAAAAATCTGGAATAACATCTGGTTGAACAGGAACATGGTTACCCACTTTAACGTGGTATTTTCTCAATTGACCCGGAATAAGTTTGAGTTTTTTGGTATGTTCACTATCTTTAACCCACAATAAATCTTCTGGTAAATGTTCGCAAAAACGCTTATGAATTTCACATATCGCATGCATAGAAAACGGATTGCTGTTCAGGCCTCCTGCGTCTATCCATTTTTGCACTTCTATGTGAGACTTAGCCTCCAATTGTAAGTCGCGTTTTTTAGGATCCATATCATAATTACCTTGTAACGCTCTCTCGATATCAATAGGATGCGTGTTATGGCCCTCAATCAAATTGCTGTAATAACAATTCATCGCTCGCACACTCGAAGCAAGAGAAGATTGAATCGCTAAAGGCAAAGCGCTTTTAAATCTAGCAGATTTTGCAACAAGCTCGAGGACTAAATCCATGAGCGGCCCTCGATGAGAATCACTCTCGGGAATGATAAGCGGCTCCATGAGAGCCGTATTGACCTTATTAGCCGCCATAAAATGTCCGGTATTTTGTCCGATCTTTGTGTGCGTATTCTATTGATTATAGCACAAATTTTATTATTTTGTGCCACATAATTAGATTAAAATGTCCTATTTTTTGTCCGACACACCGACTTCACGAATCAAAAGACATCCAATTCTGCAACAACTTGTCGCAGAATCAGGACGCACAACTTCCAATTTGAAATGATCACAACCCGCTTCACAACGCTGATGAGACATAATTTCCGGATATAACTCAACAATAAATTGTCGAAATACTTTATTGTTTTTTGTTTTAATCAGAGTGCGTAATGGATAATGCGATCTTCTAACGAACAATCCGCGAAGGCCCGAGCGGATTAACTTGATAAGTTGTTGAATAGCGCAGCACCGATAACCGGCACGACCCTTCTCCAACTGCTGAAACACATCACTTATAAAACCACTAGAATAGTTATCTTTCTGGCGCGATCGCATATATCGCTAACAGATAAAAATTTACCGCCGAAGGCAAATAACGAAAATAATGAGTTAGAAAAATGCGCGCAACACGAGCGTACCAACAATACCTGCTACTGCCAGCAAACCCATGAAGACAAGCAATGGCATGCCAAATTTATAGTATGGGCGTAAATTTTCAGTTTTCATAAATACCTCTCATATATTTTAATACCACTCTCCTGGATCCCGCGGACAAGCCGCGGGACGACGTTTAGGGACCGCGGGACGAAATTCGGCACACCTGTTCGTCGTGCCGCGACTCGTTCGCGGCATCCAGTAAATTAAAAAAACTTTTGTTGCATTTTCTCTTTTGCTAATTCGAATGTTTGATTCGCGACTTTATTTGCTTTCTCAGTACCGACTTGCAAAATACGCAGTACTTCTGCTGGATCTTTTTCAAAAACTTTACGTCGCGTTGCAATCGGTTCAATTAAATGAACCAATACTTCAATTAATTTTTTCTTGCATTCAACATCTCCGATCGTTCCCGCGCGATAACGGGCTTTTGATTCTTCAACCCACACTTTATCTTCATTAAATGTGTCATGAAAAATCCATAGCGGATTATTTTCTGTCGTACCAGGATCTGTCGCTTTTAAACGATTAGGATCTGTATACATCGCCATGACTTTGCGTTTAATCGTGTCTGCATCATCACTCAGTAAAATCGCATTATCCAACGACTTTGACATTTTCAATAATGCACCGTTTGATCCAGGCCCACCGGTACCGACTAATCTTTTCGTGCGCCCCAGTAATAAATCTACAATCGGAAATAAACCACCTTTCGCAAGATAATCTTTATCTTCAGTATGTGAATCAACGCCGCAATATAATTGATTAAATCGTCGAGCGACTTCACGCGCAAGCTCAATCAAAGGCGCTTGATCTTCTCCAACAGGAACCACTTCTGGACGAAAAATTAAAATATCCGCGACTTGCCCTACAGGATATAACAAAAATCCGAAAGGATAATTGTCGCCTAATCCTTTATCGCGAATTTCATCTTTCACTGTCGGCGTGCGCATTAATCGCGGATACGGAATTAACATGCTCAGAAAAAAAGTTAAATTTGCAATCGCTGGCACTTCAGATTGAATAAACATCGTGCTGCGCGTGGGATCAAGGCCTGCCGCTAACCAATCTGTTGCAACATCAATCACGCTTTGACGAATATCATCTGGACGATCTGCACGCGTAGTAAATGCATGGATGTTTGCAATAATAAAATAACAATCGTACTGATTTTGTAAGGCTAAACGATTTTCGAGTGACCCCACTAAATGCCCGAGATGTAAACGCCCTGTCGGCGTATCGCCTGTTAAAAGACGTGGTTTTTGTATTGTCATCCTTCACCCATGTCACGTAATGCAAGATGATAAAAAACATCACCTGCACGCTGATTCTTAATGAGGCGCCAACGCCTCGGTAAATGTTTTTCATGAATCAAAGCTGGCGCTTCTAAATAAATGCGCGCATCTTCTGCGAGAAAACCATTCTCCTCAAGGTAAAAACAACAAGGCAATAATACATCCGATTGATAAGGTGGATCGATAAAAACAATATCAAACGGCTTTTCAGGTTTGCGCAATTGTTTAGGCACTTGGGCTCGGTAAATCTCAACCTGCGGCGCGCGTAATATATCACATTCTTGTTGCAACAACTGAACAATCACCCCAGAGTTATCAACCATGACAACATGAGAGGCGCCGCGAGAAGCTGCTTCAAAGCCTAGCGCACCACTGCCAGCAAACATATCTAAGCAACGAGCACCGACAATCACAGGCTGAAGCCAGTTAAATAGCGTTTCGCGCACACGGTTAGGCGTTGGACGCAAATTCGGTAAATCCGGGACCTTTAATTTACGTCCGCGCCATTCGCCGCCAATTATTCGAATATTGCCTTGAGTCATAGGCGACAACAGTACCTCAGAATCCCCAAATGTGCTACCATCGCAGTCCATTTTAGAGAGTGAAAAAATGTTTAATCTCCTCAAACGCAAAAAAGAAACGCCTGAATCTGAGTCAACGCCAAACCCTGAAAAACCTGGGTTTTTCAGCCGTTTTCGCGCAGGCCTCAGTAAAACACGCGCGCGTCTAACAGAAGGTTTAACTAGCCTCATTCTTGGCAAAAAACAAATCGACGCATCCCTGCTCGATGACATTGAAACTGCTCTACTCAGCGCAGATATCGGAGTCGCCGCAACTAACCAACTGATTCAACAACTCACTCAAAAATTAGCTCGCAAAGAATTAGCCCATCCAGAAGCCGTTCTCGAAGCTTTGCGCACTGAAATGAAAGCCATTTTAAAGCCTTGCGAACAAGCCCTGGCCCCGACTGCTAATACTCCACCTTTTGTCATTTTAGCGGTTGGCATTAATGGTTCTGGCAAAACAACCACTATTGGGAAGCTAGCCCATCATTTCCAAACCACCCACAAAAATATCATGTTAGCTGCGGGCGACACCTTTCGCGCCGCTGCCATTGAACAATTACAAACCTGGGGCGAGCGCAACAAAATCCCCGTCATCGCTCAACAACCTGGCGCTGATACCGCTGCAGTTATCCATGACGCAATGACTTCCGCTAAAGCCCGCGGCATCGATATTTTGATTGCCGATACAGCTGGACGCCTGCATACCCAAGACCACCTCATGGAAGAACTCAAAAAAGTAAAGCGCGTTTTACAGCGTATTGACGCTGATGCGCCGCATGAGGTATTACTTGTGATCGATGCAACGAATGGCCAAAATGCCTTAAATCAAGCGAAACAATTTCATCAAGCTATCGGCGTCACTGGCATCGTCCTCACTAAACTTGATGGCACAGCAAAAGGCGGTATGGTTTTTGCCATTGCCGAAGCCCTCAAACTGCCCATTCGGTTTATTGGGATTGGCGAAAAGATTGAAGATTTACGTGTATTTAATGCGGATGAATTCGTAGAAGCTTTATTTGAATCAGCTTCTACAACTGATAAATAGATGATATTATATACAAAATCATGCGGAAGGTAGCTTATATGGTCGAAAAAACCCATTTACCGATTCCAGGGTTAAACTTACCCGTTGGCAGCCTTGACGCCTATATTGCGCGCGTCAATCAAATCCCTTTGCTCACCCAAGAAGAAGAACATACCTTAGCAACCCGCTTACAAGAACAAAACGACGTAGATGCTGCACGCCAACTCGTTCTGTCACATCTTCGTTATGTTGTCCGAGTAGCTCGCGGCTACATGGGTTATGGATTACCATTCGGCGATCTCATCCAAGAAGGCAACGTTGGCTTGATGAAAGCTGTTCGCCGCTTTAATCCAAAAGTAGGCGTACGTCTTGTCACTTTTGCGATGCACTGGATCAAAGCAGAAATTCACGAATTTGTTTTACGCAACTGGCGCATTGTCAAAGTCGCCACCACGAAAGCGCAACGCAAATTATTTTTTAATTTACGCACAATGAAAAAACATTTAGGCTGGCTCACACAACAAGAATGCAATGAAATTGCGCAAGATCTTCGCGTCAAACCAGAAACCGTTCGCGAAATGGAATCACGCTTAAGCACACAAGATGCTTCATTCGAATATTTTAATGGCGACAACACAGACGAAGAAGAACAGCATTTTTCACCTGCGGGGTACTTAGAAGATCATCGCTACACACCTGAAGCAGAATTCGAATCCAACAGTCGTGAAGAAATTTCACGCACTGCTTTACAACATGCCATCACGCAATTAGATGCGCGCAGCCAAGATATTTTGCAAACACGTTGGTTAGATGACGATGAAAAAACAACTTTGCAAGATTTAGCTGACAAATATAATGTGTCTGCTGAACGCATCCGTCAACTCGAAAAAAATGCGCTGCAGAAATTGCGCACGCTGATGGAAGGTTGAAGCGTTTTAAGTAATAAAAATTATCCTCGCGCCATCTCGCGCATGCATTTAGCGCGGGATGACAAACAAACAATATTATGCTCCCTCTCTTGCATGCAACTGATTCGCCTCATTAATCAAAGCAAGACGCACCGCTTCAAGCTTTGACATTTTAGCACCGCGCAAGACTTCATAGACTTCAGCGAGTTTTTGCAGCTTCATTGCTTTTGCAACACGAAGAGAAGGCGCACTCTCAGGCAACTCACGAATTTCTCGCAACACTTGCGCAATCCCCTCCCAGTTGTAAGCGTGGGCCAAATCTTTTGGTGCAACGCGTTTTTTGTCTCGCGCCACAGCACCGCCTGCATATTTACCTGAGACGTCCAATACAATCGCCTTATATCGTTCAGCAGATTCGAGCAAAATCTCAAGGCGTTGATCTAAAGAACCTGTTTCAAGCTCATCTTCATGGGGATAAAATATGACAGACATTGACCGATCCTTATACCAATAGATCCTTAATTCTCCTTCAAACGCCCCGGCCGATCAAGATAACGATAGCCTAATGCTTCACTGATATGTTCAACTTGTAAAATAGAATGCTTTTCTATGTCGGCAATCGTGCGCGCAATGCGTATAACACGATGACAAACACGCACCGATAATTGAAAATGCTCTGCTGCTTTTTCTAAAACTTGGCTAGCAGCCGCCTCCATTGGGCAAAACCGCTTGACTTCTTTTGCCGCGATATCGTGATTACATTTACCTTGACGTTGCAGTTGAATTTCTCTGCATGCCAACACGCGATCACGCACAGTGGCGCTACTTTCGCTGATCTCTTCCTGCAATAAAAAACCAGGCGGCAAGCCAGGCACTTCAACTTGCATATCAATACGATCCAATAAAGGTCCCGATAAACGCGACAAATAACGTTTAATTTGCGATATCGTGCACCGACAACGTTCTGGCACAACCCCTAAGTAACCGCAAGGACAAGGATTCATTGCAGCAATCAATTGGAATTGCGCAGGAAAAACCGCTTGATGTGCAGCACGAGAAATAGTGACATGCCCTGACTCAAGTGGTTCGCGCAAAGATTCTAAAACGTTACGATCAAATTCAGGTAACTCATCTAAAAAAAGAATACCGTGATGCGCAAGCGAAATTTCACCTGGTCGCGGCGGACGTCCTCCACCCACCAATGCTGCGCTCGAACAACCATGGTGTGGTGCGCGATACGGCATTTGCTGCCACTCTGCAGGATTAAATCCACCGCGACTAATCGAAGCAACGGACGCGACTTCAAGTGATTGCTGCTCATCTAAACCAGGCAAAAGACTCGGCAAACGACTGGCCAACATCGTTTTGCCCGTGCCCGGTGGACCCACAAATAATAAACTGTGCCGACCTGCCGCAGCGATTTCAAGTGCACGCTTTGCCTGTGTTTGTCCACGTACTTCTGACAAATCTGGCAAAATACGCTCTTCAAGCGTAATTGATTTTGTGTGACACAAGGGTAAAGATTGTTCGCCTTTTAAATGCGCGCACACTTCTAGCAAATGTTTGGCATAAAAAATATTTTCTTGTTTGACCAACGCAGCTTCATGCGCATTCATTTCAGGGACAATCAATTGCCGATTTACAGAAGAAACACCTAAAACCACGGGCAATACACCACGGACCATACGCAATTCACCTGATAAAGCCAACTCTCCAATGAATTCAAATTGCTCGAGGTGCGTGCGTGAAATTTGGAAAGAAGCCGCTAGAATACCGAGCGCAATCGGCAAATCAAAACGCCCACCTTCCTTGGGTAAATCTGCTGGCGCCAAATTAACAGTGATTCTGCGCGCAGGAAATTCAAATCCTGTATTCATCAACGCACTGCGAACACGGTCTTTACTTTCTCTCACCGCAGTTTCAGGTAATCCGACAATATTGAGCCCAGGGATCCCGCCGGAAATATGCACTTCAACAGTCACTAACGGTGCAATCATACCCGTTGTAGCTCGACTATAAATAATCGCGAGTCTCATAATGTTTTCCTATATCTTGAAAGTCACAAGATTCCGCACTAGAAGCCGCGCGGAATGACAGCATGATTAAAAGTGAGATTGATCAGAGTGAGAAAAAACGGTAGGCTTGCCGGTCTGCGCCCGTAGCTCAGTTGGATTAGAGTGTCGGTTTCCGAAGCCGAAGGTCGGAGGTTCGAATCCTCTCGGGCGCGCCATTTACTGAAGCAGCGTTTCATCGTACGCTGAAATAATACAAAAATAAAGTTTCAAATAAATATTTTGAGTATCTAACAAGAACTCGTCATCGCGAGGCTACGAAGTGGTTAGCCGTGGCGATCCAGCTTTTGCGAATAATTTTTAAAAACTGGATTGCCACGCCAAAACGCTAACGCTGGCTCGCAATGACGATGTATTCAGAAATAATTCCACTGAATATTTGCAACATCTATCATTTTTTCTTCTTCGATTGTTTCAGCAACTTTGTCTTGTATTTTCTCATCTGCTTTTTCTTCTTCTATGGCAGAAGAAGAGTTTATTATTTCAAACTCAGGTGCCGGCCGATCTTGTAATGCGCGCTCCATAAAAAATGAATACCGGTTCACAGGCAGCGCTTCAGGCTCAACTAGTAACACGCGTCGATTGAGCTGAATTGCACGTAATGTCTCTAGGCATGCGTTTACAATTTTAACGGGATCACGTAATGTTTTTTCTTTGATTGTTTTGAGCAAACGCTTATCATTTTTTGAAATGAAAAATGAACTCATATAACTGGGTAACTTTACTACTAGCGATAAAATCGTTGCACGCGGCAATCCGCTAATTTTTTGCTGACGCAGAGGTTTCTGGATGTCAATGATTTCTTTCATGTTCGCTTTAATTTGATCATAGTAAATATCAAACAGCATCGCATGAATTTCATCCGTGAAAAATTCTTCTACGCTTTTACCCATCCATTTTGAGAAAGCAACCACATAAGGATAAGTATTTAATTTTTTAATCCAAGCATCCCAATCAATTGGCTCTGCCGGCCCTTCAAACAATGATGAAATTTGCACTGCAGATTGCTCTATAAAATGTCGCGCTAAATAGCGATGATAATAAAACACATCGAATTCTTTTCTCTTCACCAAAGGTGCGCGCAATAAAACCGACGCAATAAACCAAGGATACATGGCAGAATAAATAAATTGCTCGAGCATAAAACCGCTTGCGCCCGTGTAACGTTCTGCAAGTATCAATAAATAATTGCATACCGCATAAAATGACAAACCGATACCAAAAGCATAGGCGTTATTTTTTGCCAATTCTATTGCGCGATGACGCGTACACATGCGCATACCGTAACGATATTCCAACAAAGTGTAGCCATGATTAAAAATATCGGCTGCCCATCGAACATATTGCGGCATGGGCAAATATCGAATTGCAAGCGAGCGAAATAAATAATCTACTGGCGCAAAAGCCTCGGCCTTGATCAAATCACCTGTTGCACAAGCACATTTGTCTTCTGGCTCACGCGTACGATCTGAAACTCTTTTTGCCATTACTATCGTGAGCAATTTATTTTGATACAGCGCACGCAAGGCGTACCAAGCAAAAACAGTGCGAGCTGCAAAAGTAATTGCATCACAAGAATAATAAATTGCTGGTTGTTCTGAAAAAACTGCGCGCGTTTCGCCCAACGCCCACTCAGCTGTTAAATACAGCGCAAGCGGACTTGCATTAACACGAATGGATTCCGAAACAATTGACGACGCATGAGGAATAAACAATAATTCAGATAAATTGCTGAGCTCAAATGTCCGAGTAAATCCACTATAAATATCCGCTAATTTTTCACGCAACCAATTCGAATGCACCAAGGTGCTATAAATCGTCTGTGGAGCAGCATAAATAGGGGAAAAAATATTATCGTTGAGCCACGTCCAAGTGATCTTCAAAGTGACCTCCTGTCATTTGCAAATCCTGGGGTGTGCCTATATTCAGCCACCTACCAGAATAAATTTCACCCGTCACTTGATGAAGAGACAAGTGTGCACGAATTAAATCGCCTAATAAAAATTTGCCTACCGGTGCATTGGAAAAAAAATCGGGATGATATAAACCAATATTGGCATAAGTCAGTGGATTGTGTGATGCCTTTTTGACATAACCATTTTCAAGTGAAAAATCACCTGCAGGATGAAAATCAGGATTATTTACCAAAACTAAATGTGCGTATTCTGGTTGACGTTTTGTCAAATGATTGAGTGGATAATTCGTCACAATATCCGCGCTCATCACGATGAAAGGATCTTCTCCTAGCAAAGGCAATGCTTGCACAATACCGCCGCCGGTTTCTAATGCAGTCGGCTCATAAGAATACATAAAATGTGCATTATATTTTTCGCCGTCACCTAATTGTTGCTGAATCAATTCTGCTAACCAAGAAACATTGATCACAATTTCGCGAATATTCGCTCGCACAAAAGCTTCAATGGCATATTCAATTAAATATTTTCCTGCCACTTTTAATAAAGGCTTTGGTATTTCTTCTGTTAAATACCCCATGCGCTGCCCGCGTCCCGCCGCTAAAATCATCCCACGCATAGAGATATACTCCCAATTAAATCACACAATGGTAGACATTCTGCATACTTTTGACTTGCTTGCAAAATATAATTTAACGTACGCGGCATATGTTGCAAATAATTCGCATTTTGATCGCGACAATATTTCCGAGAAAAAGTCATCAGCGCTTTTAAATGCCGTTGAATGCCCATCAAATCAAACCATCGTAAAAAATCTGTTTCGCTAAAGTGTCGTTGATATTTTTGCTGAGCGTAATACTGCAAAACCCATTTTTGCACTATTTCTTCCGGCCACGAAATGTAGCAATCGCGCAGGAGTGAAACAAGATCATAAGTAATAGGACCAATAAATGCATCTTGAAAATCTAGAATACCTACCTGGTCATTCGGTAAAACCAATAAATTAGCCGAATGAAAATCACGATGCATGAAAAGCGTGGGTTGCGCTACAATGCTCTCAGTTAAAAAATGAAAAACTCTCTGCAATGCTAAATCAAATTTATTTGAAAGTGTAAGTGCAAGATATCTTTCTAAATACCATTCTTTAAATAGTATAAATTCTTTCATCACCCACTCCGCATCAAAATGCGGCAACTTCCAGTCAGCAACGGTTTGACACGTTTGCATTACGCTCAATGCATGAAGAGCACGACCATATAAATCATCTGCATTGGTTTTATTTAATGTTTTAAGATAAAGATCATCGCCAAAATCAGTCATCAATAAAAATCCTTGACTGAAATCTTTGGCAAAAATCACTGGGGTAGACAATCCAAGTGCTTTCAATGATTGCGAGATAGCGACAAATGGCAAACAACTGGGTTTTTCCAACGAAGCATCCATCGCAATGAATGTTTGCTCTTCTGCATAAACCCGAAAATATCGGCGCGTACTCGCGTCCCCTGCCAATGGCACGATGGAAAAATCACTCAAGCAATCAATGCTATGCAGCCAAGCTTGGAGGGGTAATAAATTCATATATTTTATTCCATCACAGTAGGCTTTTCGCTACACTTGCCAAACTTATGGCGGGAGCGTGCATGTTGAAATATCGCCCAAAAAAATTATCCATTATCATAGCAGGCTTAGTGGGGTGCGTGTCATTCACAACCTACGCAACCAGTCCGCTCACTAAAAATATTATCCAATATAATATTCATTCGACGCTAAGCGAAGAATATATCGCCGAACATCTCGGCTGGGTACCTGTCCCAGATGATCGTTGCGGCGGCTATTATATTGATCCTGCCTTTCCAGCCAGCGCATTACGCGAAGATGATCATATTGCAATCACAGGCAATCAATTATTATATGCACAAAAAGGCACATCCCTCGGCCGAGGCAAAGTAACAATCACGCGAAAAGCACAACAAATTATCGCAAATAAAGTCTGGCTCTATCGAAATCCCAAAACGCAAAAACTCAGCGCAATTAAAATTGCCGATGATGTCGTATTACGCGAACCTGATAATATCATCATGGCAAAAACGGGCTATCTGGATCTCACGACACACCAGGAAACATTGCATCATCTTTTTTATCGCACTACTTTTCATCTCAACAATAAAAACAATCAAACGCTACCCACTTATTCTGCCGAACAACTCAGTAAACCGCGACAAGTTTCCGGTGCAACGGCTTTTGGTCAAGCAGAATCGTATCGCAAAATTGCGCCGAACGTGTATGAACTCTACAATGCGAGTTACAGCACATGCCCGCCGCTTACCCATCCATGGCATGTCAGTGCATATCATTTACTATTAGATAAAAATACGGGACGCGGCACGGCAACACATGCGCGCATCTATATCAGAAATGTTCCTGTGTTTTATGCACCGTATTTAAGTTTTCCGATTGACTCTCGACGTCAAACAGGGTTTCTCACCCCCGTGATCGGCACTTCCAGTAAAACAGGTTTTAGATTAAGCGCACCGTTTTATTGGAATATGGCGCCAAATTATGACATGACAATAACGCCAACGCTCATGACTAAGCGCGGCATTCAAATCACAGATAGATATCGTTATCTCACTGAAAAAAGTCAAAGCAATCTTGATCTCGAAATTCTCCCGAGCGATTTGGCTTTCAAAGAATTTCAACGCGCAATGGCAGGTCAATACCAAAATAACACCAATGCAACAACTCAAGCAGAATTGCGCCGACTACAAAATGCAAGCCCAACACGCTATGCCATCAGCTACAACGACGATACGCATTATAATGCCCATTGGCAAAGTCATATTAACTATAATCATGTCAGCGATGATTATTACATGCATGATTTTAGTACGAGCATCAATGAAATAACGCAAAATCAATTAGATCAAGAAGCGACATTAAATTATTCCGATATTCATTGGCAATTTACCGGACAAATCCAAGGCTATCAAACATTACACCCCATTGACGAAGCCGCTGTGGATAACCAATATTATCGTTTGCCTCGTTTAAGCGTGAATGGCAGCTACCCAGAAACAGTGGGCGGCATGAATCTTTTCATGGGTGGCGAGCTAACGCATTTCACAATCAAACATAATCCGGGCGACTCTTCTACACAGCCCATCGGAAATCGTTTAAATCTACAACCGGGCATCGAACGACCCTTTTATAATGCGTGGTCGTATCTCACCCCACGTTTACAATTTGCATTGACACAATATGACTTAAGCGACACAAACCCCGGCCAAAGCAATAGAACCACCCGTGCATTGCCCATCTTTGATTTACATTCCGGCGTGTACTTTGATCGCGACCTCACGATTGGCAACACCGATTGGCAACAAACTCTTGAGCCTCAAATTTATTACACATATGTCCCTTTCCGTAAGCAAAGCCAAATTCCATTATTTGATACATCGCTCAACACACTCACTTACGATCAATTATTTAGTTACACACGATTTAGCGGCATCGACCGTATCGGCGATGCGAATCAAATCAGTTATGGTGTCATCACGCGTTTTATTGATCCAATCAGCGGCACTGAGAGATTTCGCGCAGGGCTCGGGCAAATTTATTATTTCCACAAACGTGAAGTCACCCTCACTGGCGAGCCGACCCCAGAAGATAAATACGACAAATCCCCAGTGGCAGGGCAACTGGTTTGGCATATCAATAATGCATGGAACCTACAGGCTGATAGCATTTGGAGCGTTCAATACAATAACTTTACCAACCAGCACATCACGCTGAGCTTCATCCCTGAAACCAATAAAATCGTTAATTTGAGCTATGGCTTTGTACGTAATGGCGATATCTTACCCAACGATCCGCCGGACACCCCCGCCAGTAATCTTTCTCAAACTGATCTTTCATTTGCTTGGCCACTCAGCTCGCGCTGGAGCGCAGTCGGTCGTTGGACGCAAAACTGGAATCACCATCATTTCCAGAACATCCTATATGGTCTACAATATGACACTTGTTGCTGGGCTGTGCGTTTTGTGGCACAACGCGCCTTCACTGGCTTAAGTTCAAGCAACACCTATATGTACGATTCAGGATTGCTCGTACAAGTTGCCTTAAAAGGGTTAGGAAATTTTGGTAATGGTGATCCCGACTCAATATTAACGAGTAGCATTCCTGGGTATCACGCAGCATTTGGACAAATTACATGAACATTATGAAAAAATTGATTGCTTGTTTATTTCTAGTCGTCTCTCCCTGCCTTCACGCAGAAGAGCGCATACAACCACTCGACACCATCGTTGCGACTGTCAATGATAGCGTTATTACGCAGAATGATTTAAATAACGCGATTAATACCGCCGAAGACAGCATGCATTCTGCTGGAGAAACAATCCCTGATAGTGCAACATTAAAGAAGCAAGTACTCAATCAACTGATCGACAAACAACTGCAACTTCAAATAGCTCACGATGCCGGCGTCAAAATCACACCAGCTGAAGTTAACGAAGCTATCAAGCGCATTGCAGATCAAAATCACGCGAGTGTTGACGCCCTCTATCAAGCTATGGCAGCACACGGCATGTCAAAAACAGATTATCGCAAAGAAATTCAAACTGAAATGTTGCTACAAAAAGTGCAACAACAAGAAGTCGCGCCTAAAGTTTCTATCACCCCCGAAGAAGTGGATGCACTCATTAAACATTCTTCTACCGAGCATCCACCCACCTTCAATTATCAACTCGAAGATTTTTATGTGCCTTTATCAGATAATCCTTCAACAAGCGATATCGCAACAGCAAAAAATCAAGCTGAAAAAGCCGCGCAATCATTACGTGAAGGGAAAAATCCTTCTGTGCAAAAAAATGATTTAGGCTGGCTGAGTTCAAATGATTTACCGTCAGCTTTTGCTAAGACAGTTCCTCATATGCAAAAAAATGCCGTTGCAAACCCTATTCAAACAGGGAATGGTTTTCATGTTTTGCGTTTAACAGATAAAAAATTGTTAAAAGAAAATGGCCTTTCAAAACCAGATGCGCAGCGTCAAGTATTCGAACAAAAATTTGAAAAAACATTAAAGCAATGGCTCAGCTTACTCAGAAGTCGCGCCACCATTCGAATACACGATGGAGCGTAACGCCTATGCCCCGGATCTTCATCACACCCGGAGAGCCGGCGGGCATTGGGCCTGATATCACGCTACTGGCAGCACAAAAGCCTTGGGCTACAGAGCTCGTTGCGATTTGCGATCCTGAGGCACTCAAACTGCGGGCTGCTCAGCTGAACATAGCAGTGGATTTTTCACAGTGCGATATCACACAAGCACCTAAACAACATCAACCCGGGACGCTAAAAATTTTACCCGTACAACAAAAACATCCCACTGAATTAGGCAAACTGAATCCATCTAACGCCCAATACGTCATCCATTGTCTCGAGCTTGCTGCAACACTTTGCCAACAAAAATCGGGACAAGCTTTAGTCACAGGGCCCGTGCACAAAGCTAATATCAATGCTGCAGGAATTACTTTTACAGGACACACAGAATTTCTTGCAAAATACACAAAAACATTGCATTCTGTTATGCTGTTCGTCACACCTGAAATCCGCGTTGCATTAGCCACCACCCATTTACCGCTTGCCAAAGTCCCTGCCGCCATCACCAGTAGTCTGTTAAAATCTGTGCTAATGGTGCTACACCAAGACTTAAAACAAAAATTCCATCTGAAAGATCCGAGAATAGTTGTTTGTGGTCTTAACCCTCATGCTGGTGAAAATGGGTACTTAGGACGCGAAGAAGTTGATATTATAGAGCCAACATTGAATCAATTACGTCAAGAAGGTTTAAATATTAAAGGTCCAGTCGCAGCAGACACTGTTTTTACACCCAAGCAACTCATCGAATCAGATGCAGTGCTTGCGATGTATCACGATCAAGCCTTACCTGTCGTGAAATATTTAAGCTTTGGCTCCGCTGTTAATGTCACATTGGGTTTACCTTTTATTCGGACCTCAGTCGACCATGGGATTGCTATGGATGCTGCAGGCACAGGACGCGCAGATGCAAGCAGTTTAATTGCTGCAATTGAATTGGCGATACAGTTAGCCACATAAAATCTGTGAGAGGTACAACACGCATGAAAAAAATATGCTTTTGGATCATCGCTCTGAGCTTGCCTTGCGTGGCCTTTGGAGAACCCGTCAATCTTGTGCAAGTTTTTCAACAAGCACTCACCAACGATCCCACTTACTTGCAAGCAATTTCACAGCGCCTCTCCACGCGTGAAGGCGTACCTATTAGTCTTGCTGCTTTATTGCCAAATGTTTCTCTGACTGCAAATGGTCCACAACTTTCACGCGAACTTAACTCAGGCGCTGCGATCACTGTGCGCTCTGGAACATCCAAAGGCTACGCCATAGCCCTCAATTTAACGCAAACGATTTTTGATTTTGCACAGTTCTCAACTTTAGCAAGTCAACACGCATTAGCAAAAGGCGCAGATGCTACGCTGAATGCTGCAACACAAGACTTGATTGTGCGTGTTGCGAAAGCATACTTTCAAGTGTTACAAGATGAAGACAACTTACTCTACTTGAAAGCCACTCGCACAGCCTATCAACGACAATTAGATCAAGTCACGGAACAATATAATGTGGGTTTAAAAACCATTACTGATGTTTACACCGCAAAAGCGTCGTACCAAACTTCTGTTGCAGGTTATATTGGCGCCGAATCAACACTCGCAAATGATCGCGAGAATTTACGCGCAATCACGAATCAATATTACCCTGATCTCGCAAAATTAAATGAAAACTTTCCCCTGGTCTCTCCGAAACCCAGCAACATTAATGACTGGGTCACAACCGCCGGCCAACAAAATTGGGCCGTACGCAGCGCGCAATACTCTGCTGAATCTTCACGCCAAATTATCAAACAACAATTCGCAGGACATTTACCCACTGTGCAGGCGCAAGCCGGCTGGGAAAATCAATATAGCTATACAAGTAGCTCAAGCGTTTATAACAATGGTGGCTCTTTACGTACCGAAACAACTTCAGGCACCATTGCAATCACTATACCTTTATTTGCAGGCGGCGGAGTTATAGCCGCAACACGTCAAGCGCAATACAATTATCAAGTCGCGTTGCAACAACTCGAATATCAATTACGCTCGACGCTCGCTCAAACACGACAAAGCTATCTCAATATTGTTTCCGGTATCAGTAAAATTCGCGCAGATCGTCAATCCATACAATCAGCAATCAGCTCCTTAGAAGGAATGCGCGCAGCCTATCAAGTGGGCACCGAGACTCTAGTCGATGTTTTAAATCAGCAACAAAATGTTTTCCAAGTACAGCAACAATATGCTGCGGATCGTTATTCTTACGTCAATAATTATTTTGCGCTAAAACAAGCGGCTGGCACTCTGAGTTTTAATGACATTGAAGCTGTTAATGTCTGGCTAGGATCGGAGAAGAAGCAGTATACGCCGCCTCATCTAGGACCTGAGAAGACGCAGCATACATCTCATCTAAAATCTGAGAAGAAGCAGCATTTGCCTCATCACTCTCACCCAACGAAAACAATCTCGCAGGTGCCGAAGCCGTTCGCAACATTCTAGACTGAGTCTCAATTGTGGTAGGTGTATATATTTTTTCTTCCATTTCTTGCGTTGGAGGAGAATATTCGTTGCATGAATTCAAGCGGGTTTCTTGTTCTAAAACCATTTTAATTAAAATATCATCTAAATGTTCTTCTGCATGATGCCCCGCTAGCGCAGTTTTCAGTGTTTCGATCTCAAGCTCATATTCGTGATTTAATCGGGAAAGAGCATCGTAACGCTCCGTCAAAGCGGCAAGCTTTTCTGTGAGATCCTGATTCGTAAGCTTCAGTAGATGATTGCCATGCACATGTGAGGTGCTTTTTTCTTCTTGTTCTTGTTTTACAACTTCTTTCAGAGATTTCTCAGTATTACTTTTAAATAATCTACCAAACATATTTTCCTCATTTTATTTCTTTGAAATAAACGGATTTCCTTTTACATAAAAACGCAATAATTCATCTTTCCATTTGCCAGCATACTCTACACCAATTCTTGGTTTTGCAACAATGTCGATTGCTTCAGGTGAAATATTTTCTGCAATGTAAAATGTTTGACTGCTCGTCAGATCATAGCCATTTAATGTGGTCGTGATATGCATCGCACGACTTAGCAACCCAGGCCCTTGTGTACGTGTAGCAATATTTTCGACGGGCTCAAGTGCGCGCAATAAAACAGCAGAGGCATGACCTTCACTTTCTGTGACAACATTCATACAATGATGCATCCCATAAATGAGATAAACATAAGCATGTCCAGGCGGACCAAACATCACTGCAGTTCGCTTTGTTAAACCACGCGCAGAATGACACGCTAAATCTTGCGGACCAATATATGCTTCTACTTCAACAATCTTCCCAATGTATTTTTTACCGCGAACAATATGAACAAGATACTGCCCCAGGAGTGCTTTTGCTACTACAACTGTGTCTCTATCGAAAAATGCTCGAGGAAGTTTTTTCATGCTACTGCATATTAATCGTTAGAAAAAAAATGTCAAGAAATTAGAAGATCAAACAGCAACACGGCACAACTCTTGTTTTGACTTTCTTTGCTCAGAAACTTCCATTAAATTTTCTAGCTGACTAATTAGACTGTTAAGAGTTTTTTGCATTTCTCCGGAAGTATGAACACTCGCCTTTGCTCCCGAAAGATGCTCATAAAGATCACTGATAGATTTATCAACTGCTTCTGCATCTAAAGGATCAGGATTTAACAAAGTACAATAACTGATAATCCCTTTAGCGAGCGATGCGTGATTACGAAAAATACTCCGACCCGAGCGCACGTATCCTTGCATTCTCGCAATAACTTGCTCTCTTAAATCATGAAAATCCATGCCAGTGGTATTATCAATTAAACGAATAATGTTATCGTATTGCTGTTTCACAGCTGCCAAATCATACATATTGCCTTTATTTTCTTTTTCCAAAGAAGCAATATGCTTGTCCATCACATAACTTCCATACTTTTTGAAAAAACTCTGGAATTCTGGGATTCTTACTAATAAATTTCGCAAATATGCTTGCTGTGTTTCTTGGTTCAGGATGAAACGACTCATGATACCTTGTGTACGTTGATTCATAAAAAGATGTTGCAAAATAATTGCCTTATACATTTCAGGCGTGGTCAACAAATAGCGCAGCAATGTCGCATATTTGTGCCAAATAAAAACTTTATTGTACTCAAGATTTTGATAATGTGTTGTTTCTTCTTTGGGGTAAGAGTTTTGTGAAAAACTAAACTCAGGCACCCAGCGTCTGAGATATTCATCAGAAAAATTGGGTGTCGCTGAAGTTGGCCAGTAATACGGGAATGCGTTTTTTAAATTGGGGAAATGAATCACATCATCGACGGATAATCGAAACATATCGTCGTGCGGCATTCTGAGATATTTCGAGTAATCCTCTTTGTAATCATACAAAATCGGCCATAGAGTCATATCAAAATCGAAACGTACGCCATAATTTGTAAAATTATTATAATGAAAATCTGCATCTTGATTTAAAATCGCAGAAACAAATGCAATAGCAAATCCCTTTAAAACGCGATAGCTATCGAATTGCTCTTTTGTCAAAGTATACTCTTGAGCGATACTTTTATAAAAAGACTCAACTTCTTCACTCACTTCAACTTGCGCTAAGAAATTTTCTTGCTCATCTTTCATGAGCTTTGCCATGTCATTACGCGCAGCTTGCGCTGCGGTGCTACTGACATCATTCATTCGCACGTAATAGCGAATCATTTCTTTTATTCTATCAATTTTTAATTCTTTCCTTTGCAATGCATTTCTTTTATTTTCGAGCTCCATAAATTGTTCATAGAGTATTTCAAAGGTAGGAATATCTTTGAGCGGCATTGGTGCAAGATCATCGCTTTTTAAGCCTGAAGTGGAAGCTGGGACAAAATTGGGAATTTCTTCTGAGAGCACACCAATACACTGATACTGATCATTGTAAACTGCCCAAGTTGCAGCCGTATGCTCAGGTGCTATTAACTTTGAAAAGCCAGCGCTGATCGCTTCAAGTATTGAACGGTTTGACCCTTTTTTTCCTTCCTTAAAAAAATAACCGGTGATGCCATCGTCCGTTGTGCGAATATATTTTGAAATGCTATGAAATGATTTTTTGGCCAATACATTGACTAAATCATAGTTTTTAATCAACTTAGCTTCAGGGGGTAAGACGGGCGGAGAAACGTTGAGAATAGTATTAGACTCAATTGATTCTTCTTTCCATTCTAGATCTAGGTCTTGTTCTTTTGTCACGCCACTATCCCTTGCCAGAAGAACCTAGGCTTATCGTGACAAAGAAAGATTAAGGAAATATTAAGTGATTTAAATTCATGAATAAGTGGATCATCATCAAGGTTGCACAAGACAGCGCACAACCTTGATGACAAACTAAATTATAGAATAACGCATTTCTCAGTTGTTCTTCCCTGATCTCGAATAGAAGCATATTGAGCATCTTCCGTTAATCCAGGATTGCGCAACAAATTTTTTTGAGCTGACTGGCTTAAAAATGGCACGTATTCTCGTAATAGTTCTTCATAAGGAAGGTTTTCAACTTCACTAGGTTTACACTTTAAAAAATCTACATTATCGATATATCGAGTCGAAGCATTAAAAAACCGGCCGCATCCTGAGGAAACCGCCATATCATCGAGACCTTCTAGAAACCTAAAGCCTTTTTTGTTTTGTTCTTTTGCAATATCAATACCAACAAATTTGATGAAAAGCCCGCCGCAGTATGAGCTTTGAATGACGGCTTCACTAGAGGCCTTTTTATCGTGGCAATCGCCATCCGTTAAAAAAATGACAAACACTCCCTTGCTGGCGTCACGATGAATTTTTTTCAAAGGGGATTGCTTAGTTTCTGGGTAATAGCGTTTCATAATCTCATTCAGTACTGGTGCATAGTTTGTTCCATCACGGATTTGTGCTACTTCGGCAGGGTTAATTTTGTTAAGAATGTCTTCTCTTACAGAAAAATTCATCACTTCATGAGGATTTTGGAGATTCAGCTCTAACACAACATCGCTGACAGTCGTGCCAAAAGAAAATATTTGCAATCGTTGATCATCATCTAATTCTCCAGCGAGCAAAGCAATTTTTTTGACAAAACTATCGATATGCCCTGCCTTAATTTCAGCATCCATTGAACCAGAAATATCTAGTACAAACACAACTTGCGTTTTATGCTTTTCCAATCCCATATCACTGAGCACTTCGTGACAATGCTCTTTTTTATTTGCATAAATCTGGTCTTCTTCTTTGTATTCATATCCTGGCGGCGGTTCTTCATTAAATTTTTGTTGCAACATATTTAAAACTCCTGAAATGATTTTGCTAGAAAAATACTATGCCTTTTCCATCAAGAGTCAATTACTCATGCAACCAAAATTCAAATATAAATGATTTGACACTGCAGTAAAAAAAAGATATCGACTGAATTTGATTTTGTGAATGTCAAGCAGATAAAAGAAAATAGTTAGCCATTTTTGATAGTCTTTTTGACAAAATCGAGATGCTCTGCATATAACAAGTTTGTATAAACCTCAGGTAACTTATCAAATTCACCGCTATTTAACATCGCGCGCGTTGGATCGCCCACACCCCAAGAATCAATTCCAATGACAACTTGCGCTGGATTGCTTGCCGATGCAGAAAATAAAGGTCCGCCACTATCGCCACTCGTTCCATGCTGTCCTGTTGGCGATGTGACACCTAACATTGAAAAAAGATTATAACTGGGTGTTTCGTAAGGCGAAGGGTTAACTGTTGGCGCTGAATATTTTTTAATAAGTGTCTCGACAATTTCATCAGGTTGAATGACTTCGCTGCCATAATGCAATATGCCATCTCTTGCAGCCTGCGACGTCCAACCATAACCGACAGCTGTCGCAGTATGCACACCCGATTTCAAATCAACAAAATCATTGGCAGATTCGGGCAACTGTGCAGGAGAAATATTTGTGACAGGCTGCGATAATTTTAATAGTGCAATATCATGGTTGGGATCGAACGAAATTTGACGGTCTTGCCAGGTTACAATTTTTTCGACAGACACAATAGTATTCGCGTTTTTAGCATGACGCGCGTTAAATCCAAGTCCAACAGCTATTTTTTCTGGGCTGACGATTTTATCATTTGCAACATCATCATCTGTGTGCGCCAATACGCAATGCCCCGCCGTGACGACCCAGCGATCTGCAATCAATGTGCCGGTACATTCCGCATCTTGATCCCGCATCGTGCTACCCATGAAAGGGACAATTTCATAAATAGCCACCACAGCTGGAAATTGTTGATCATTGGCGACTGGATCACCGTGATAGATATTTGAATGGAGAGAAGATGCCGAAGCCATTGTCAAAACCAAGGCCAAGCCCAAAAAAGCAAAAGATTTCATGTTCTTAATGACCAAAATAACTAAAATTGGTCGATATTGTATCAAATTTAACCAATTATAGCCAGATACACGGGAGGGGGAGGCAAACTCCTCCACCCCTATAGTAGATTAACTATGAGCAAAAATTAAGCGTATTAGTTGCTGCACTTTCAAGAGTGAAAATTTGCGCCAATGTTTCATCCAATGATTGATTATGCAATTTAACAGTCACCCCATTTTCCTCGCACCAAGCAGCAATAGCATCAAATTCCCTCTTGGCGACTGCTTGATGACTTTTGTCTTTGATATTTTCCGGATTACCCAAAATCAAGATAATCGCATCTGGCTTATTAAATTCCTTTGATCGAATGTCTCTCACAATATGTTTAGTGAGCTCCTGGCGATTTTTACCAACTCGACAAGAAGCGTAGAGTGGAAGCTCTGCAAATAGCATGGGTTGCTTAGTCAGGTCTAAAGTCATTTTTTGCTCTTCGCATTCTTTTGCTATCTTTTTAAGATGCTCATTATTAGTATCGCTAGATAAATACACTAATGCATTGTGTTCATACCCGACCTCTTCCATAAGTTGGATTTTTTCTGCGACTTCGCCAAGCTTGAGCATATTTCCCCACTCAGACCAAAATTCGCTGCTCTGCATGGTTTTAATAGCTAATAATTGTAAAAGCTGGGCTTCAAATGCTTCAGGTTCAACCTTGCCCTGATTAAAATTTTCTGACAAAAGAAATGCCTGTTTTTGTAATTCTGCTGTAAATGCAAATTCAGCGTTCTCTTCTTTAGCCTTCTTTAGTAACGTGACGATAAATCCGCTGGTATCCACTTTTTCAAGCAGCATTCCCAGTGACAGAATAATTGCTGTTCGATTTTGCATATTTTTTACTCCTCTTTCTTGGTGATTAAAACAGCGGCATTTTCAATAAGATTTACCCCCGCCAATTTGCCAGAATTAATCTAAAGGTCAAGGTATTATTTATAACGGAATAATTGAATACTTACGTATTTCTTTATTAAATACATGATTAATAAGTATTATATTTATTATGCGCAAGATTTTTAGAGCATCATCCAATGCCCATCTTAACTTAACATTGACACTCACTTGTTATATTTGAGCGTCAATATTAAGTTATAGGGATGAAACCAAAAAACGCCCTAGAAAAACTGAAACCACTCCTTCGTCTGCCAAGCTTCACAAGCGAGGAAGTAAGATTGGAAATATGACGCTGGCTATTTTTGATCGTGAGTGAACCATTGTAGACGCCTTCCGCTATCTTGGGCGTGAGACAGCTTTAAAAGCATTAAAAATTGCGCTGACAAAAAGAGGTAGTGACAAAATTGATATAGAAAAAATTAGGCAATATGCCAAAAAGTTGAGAATTAAAATCGAACCATTTTTAATAGCGATGACATTATGAACGAATCAGCACTGAAAGAACGATTAAAGACAATTGCGACAGAAAAAGAAACCACTCTCAATAAAGTTTGGAAGCAACTACTTTTAGAACGGTTTTTAGCAAGGCTATCCAATTCTCCATATCAAGATAAATTTATTTTTAAAGGTGAATTACTGCTTGCTCAGTACGTCGCCATCAACCGAGAAACCATCGATATTGATTTTATGTTGGCCAACTATGGGTAACTGAATCATTGCGTGGCAATGGCTATGGCACTCAGTTAATGCAAAAAGCAGAAGCTTTGGCAAAAGAAAGTAAATGAAATTTCATTGCAGTGAATACATTTGACTGGGAAGCGCTGGATTTTTATAAGAAGTTAGAATTTTATGTGGAATTTGAACGCAAGGGCTTTGATAAAAATTCAGTATTTTATTTTTTAAGAAAAGATTTAATATGAAATCTATTAATTTTAAGCTACTAACAGAAAATGATTTACCACTTTTACATAGCTGGTTTAAAAAGCCGCATATTCAGCAATGGTATGCTCGCGGCGAAAGTTATACCCTAGACATGATTAAAGAAAAATATCTGCCTAGAATACTTAATCCTGAATCAATACCGAATTTTATTGTTTACGCTGACGATACGCCGATTGGATATATTCAACTTTATTCCGTTAAAGATTCTCTTCCTGATGGCGTGACAGACTATAATCACCCATTATTTGATAACTTTAACCCAAATGAAATTGCTGGCATTGACTTGTTCATCGCAGATGAAAATTATATTAAAAAAGGCTATGCAACATTAACTTTAACTAATTTCATCAAAGAATACATACAAGGTAAATTTTCTCTTTTAGTAACTGATCCGTTAAAGAGTAATAAAAATGCCATTCAGTTTTTTGAAAAGAACGGCTTTAAAAAGTTACCACCTCATCAATCTCAATCTGCTAATGAACTTCTGGTGCTACATGTCACATAAAACAGAACAACCTCTTTCAGATAAGCGTATTATTGATTGCCTAAACGCTAATTATGGCATTAAAGTTGCTAGGCTTACTTTTCTTCCTATAGGTGCGGATTTGAATGCATCAGTCTATAAAGCGGAGGCACACGACCAGTCATCTTATTTCATAAAATTAAAGCGCGGTTATCATCACGATATTAGCGCCACCATCATAGCGCTGCTACATGATGCTGGGATTCAGCAAATCATCCCTCCCATCAAAACCACTCTTGGGCAAGCAATTCAGCATATTGACGACTTTACCCTCATCGTGTCTCCATTTGTCGAAGGACAAGATGGATTTAGTCGTGATCTAACAGACGATCAATGGGTGACCCTCGGCAAGGTACTGAAACAAATTCACGAACTCGATGTACCGCCATCAATCCAACTCATGATCCGGCGTGAAGATTATTCATCTAAATGGCGAGAAGCTGTTCGGTCGCTATATGCTCATATTGGATCAGAACCAAGCGGTGACGAAATTGCTTTAAAGTTAATAGCTTTTATGAAAAAACATTCAGTGACAATTCATCGCCTGGTAGACAGAGCTGAACAATTAGGAAAACAAACTCAAGATCAATTACCAGAATTCGTGTTGTGCCATTCCGATATTCATGGCGGCAATGTGCTAATGGATGGAAATGACATTATTTATATGGTGGATTGGGATGATCCTATCATGGCACCCAAAGAGCGTGATCTCATGTTTATTGGCGGGGGTGTTGCTAACGTTTGGAATAGGCCACATGAGGAAAAATATTTTTATAAGGGCTACGGAAAAACTGAAATCAATATGACAATCTTGGCATATTACCGGCATGAACGAATCGTTGAAGATATAGCACTTCTCGGTCAGCAGTTACTTCTAACTTCAGTAGATAATCAAAACAGGATTGAATCATATAAACATTTTATTGACCAGTTTGCGCCTCAAGGTGTAGTAGAAATAGCATTTAAAACGGATGAAAACTTAATATGAAAAATTCGATCAACATCTTTCCAGAAATTAATACTGACGAAGAATATGAAAACTTCAAGCTTGATAATAACGAGCTCTTTAAGAAGGTAGCGCTTGAAATTGTTACTCAGCATCATTTACCAAATGAACCGCTTTCATCTTTTGAAGGCACTAACATTGTATTTTCTCACGGAAAATCCAGAGTAATAAAAATTTTTCCTCCACTTCATAAAAGCCACTTCGACAATGAAGCATTAACAATGAAACATCTTCATAATAAACTTTCTGTCATAACTCCCAAAATAGAATATGTAGGAGAAATAGATCACTGGCCTTATATTGTCATGAGCCAACTGGAAGGGACTCTTCTAGAGGGTCTTTGGGAAAAGTTAGATCACAGCAATAAGATAATTATTATTCGTGAATTAGGGTCTTTAATTCGGGAAGTTCATTCTTTACCTACTGAAGGACTTGAAGCTATTGATTGCCACTGGAAAGAATTCATTAGCAAGCAGTTAAAGCAATGCGTAGCACGCCATCAAGAAACAGGGCTACCAGATATATTGTTACAACAAATCCCAGAGTATTTGGATTCAATCAAAAGCCTTTTACCCGCAATCAAAAAGCCAGTTATTTTAACTGGAGAATACACTCCAATGAATTTCTTAGTGAAGCAAAAAGCGGGAATTTGGCATATTCATGGATTAATAGATTTCGGTGATTCGATGCTAGGATTGCCAGAATACGATTTATTGGGACCAGGCGCTTTCTTAATCCAAGGGGACAAAATCCTTTTAAGAGAATTCCTATCTTCTTATGGCTATTCTCCTGAAGAGATGACAAATGCATTAAGCCACAAACTCACTGCGTTAATGCTTCTACATCGTTATAGCCGCTTAAACGCACAAATTAGAATAGAAAACTGGGAAAATAAAGTAAAAAGCTTGGATGATTTAGAAGACCTCGTATGGGGATTTTAAATATTTTGATAGGGTAGTTTGCCGGTAGTATTTAAATAACTGTGTCAGTTTTCTTTGGTTTGCTGTAAAGCAATTTTGCCACTTGCTTATACCGCGACAAAAAATCCATTTGCAGTTTTGCTTCCTGATCATATTCTCCATGTTTATATGCGTTCATTTTGCTTTTATTTATTCCTTCTTTTGTCTTTGGTCCGGTAGAGTTTTTCCACGGTCTCCATAAATGAATTAATTGAGCTTGTCGTTGACGCTCTACCTCTGTCCATCGGCGCATATTAATGTTTATCCTTAATAGTTCGTTTGAAAAATTTTCCTGATATTATGGTACATAAACACCCTATTTTTTCTTTTTAAATTGTCTAATATTTTCAGCTTTCCACAACAAGGCAGGGTTAATATGAATTCTTTTTTGCAACAACTGGTCTTGCGTGATAAGCGATGCATCAATCTTCCCATTTTCTAACAATTCATTTAAAAATTTTGCTTCATTTTCACGAAATGGAAATAAATTTTCTAAAGCGGATTTGCATTCCGTTAATATTTTTTCAGCCCAAAGCTTGGGGTGATCACGTTTTGCTAAATCAGCCTTTCTAAGCAAAGGAATGAGCATATTTTGAAATTCACGCCATTCAAAATGAATGTTCTCTAACTTAATCTGTCGCCAATCAACACGACTGATCCCGCCATATACGATAAATCCTAAACGTAATTTCTCGATATCAAGGGTTTGTTCACACATTAATTGCTGTGTATCAAACAAATCTCGACTTGAATGACGAGAAAATAATGCTCTTAATTTTCCTGATGCTAACTCATGCAGATCTTGAACCGGAACATTATTTGCTTGGAATTCACCAAGCTTAAATGAATTAACTCGTGCTATTGTCCACAGAGGTACACGATCTAAATAATTTAAATCAATTTCTATGATACCTTGACCTTGCATTGCACTAAGGTAACGTATTGCCCATTTACCTCCAGCGTGCTCGCTAGGCTTGCGCTGCGGTGTCATTTTCTCATCAAGAATAATATTTTCTATAGCGGATTCCATTTGATTCTTTTCTTGCAGCATGACTTCACGGTCTGCTGACCCAATGTAGTTGATGTCAATATCCACGGATAGCCTGGGATAATTAAAACAAAATAAATTAAGCGCAGTACCGCCTTTTAAGACAAATCTACTTTTAAGAAAAGGATCTTCTGAAAACCGATTCAGTAAATGAATTAAATAAATAACCTTTTCTAAAATTTCTGGGCGAAAGCCCGTAGATTCAGCTTCGTAATACAAACGTTCTGTTGAAACAAGCATGTTATTCTTCCCAATCTTTTATAATTAGACTTTTTGGAACGATAATATTCCAGTCCTCAAGTAATTTACCGTCTTTTCTTGCTGCGGGGTCAACGTAATGCGGGGAACGGGGACAATGCTTTCGTAGTTCTAAAAGCACATCAGAGGAAACATTTAATTCTTTCTGTCGCTGCGATAAATAAAATCCAACTTTTGCAACCGTCGTTGCATTATTTAATAAAAGCGCATACTCAGCAACTTGATTTATCTTGATGCGATCTATCATTTCCAGAGATCGCCAAATTTCTTCCCATCCTCCACCAAGCTTAGGCTTGTCCAATACATCCACTAAGGTGCGCTCCAAACTAGTCACTCGAACATTCAACCCTTGCACGTCCTCAGTGCGAACAAAAATATTTTCCTGCTGTTGCTGCACCAAACTTACCGGAAACCTTGCCGCCTCATAGCTTTCTGATCGGAAATCAAAGCGACTGGACTGGTGCTGCGTCAAATAAGTAAAACGATAGCTAGCCGAATAAGCCATTTGATAAAAACTCAATGCGGAATGATAAGCAACCACAGCATCGGGTGTAGCATAACCCGCTATAAGATAAGGATTGATAGGGTAAGTGCTTGAATCAGCGCCTACGGGAATAGCAGCAAACAATCTACGCCTGACCCTGACAATATGCCCTTGCTGGATGTGGTGGGCTAATAACGCTTTAATAGTGTGTTTGTTATGCTCATGATCCCCTGAAACCGCTCGTGCAAAAGCGTCATATGCGAATATGGGATTTTTCCTTAAAAATTGCTGGAGTGTAGTAGCCATATTACTTGATAAATTAGTCAATAGGTACTAATAATATTAGTCTCTATTTATATATTTATCAAGTAAAATAGGGAGAAACCTTTCGCAATCCTATGAAAATAGTAATTAAATTTATATGTTTGATTTTTAAGCACATTTAAGCACCTCCCTCAATAAAAATCCTAACTATCGGTAGTCAGGTCAAATCCGGCATAATAAGGAAAAAAGAAGGAAGGTGTGTTTTTATCGTACAGTGAAATTTATAACTGATTGATTAAATTGGCGCTCCCTGCGGGAAATCACTCAGGCCATCCATGGCCCTCGCCCTCCGGGCGCACTTCCTGCGTGCAAAATGGCAATCCAGCCGTCTTGTCGAATCCGTGCTACCGCCGTGAGACGGCGGCGCCCTAGATCACTAGACGAAGGGAGCTGGTAAGTGCCTGATTTCCGCATTGACAATGCAGCAAGATTTCCGCGCACGCTGAGATATGGTAGTATACGCTAAATTTGAAAGGGATGAATGTCCATCTTCCCGGAGGAATTGTAAAATTATCAAGCTGTTAAAAAGGTTAATGCAGCGCGTTGCCCCAAAACCTTCTACCCCTAAAACTCTCGGTCAAGCAACGGTTATTCCGCGCTCGCAACATCGTATCTCTCGCGACTCCATCAGCCCGAATGCGTTGAAGGTACTTTATCGCCTCCACCAATCCGGGCATACCGCCTGCCTCGTCGGGGGCTGCGTCCGCGATTTACTCCTTGACCGTCAACCCAAAGACTTCGATATTGCGACCAGCGCGCGCCCAGAAGAAGTCCGCCGTCTTTTCAGAAATTGCCGCTTGATTGGCAGACGTTTTCGCCTAGCTCATATCATCTTTGGCCCTGAAATCATCGAAGTAGCCACCTTTCGCACTCATCACGAAAGCGCCCACCACGAACACGGTAAATCACGCGACGATGGCATGATCATCCGCGACAATGTCTATGGCACCCTCGAAGATGACGTATGGCGCCGCGACTTTACAGTCAACGCACTCTATTACAATATCGCTGATTTTAGCGTGATCGATTACACCGACGGCATGCAAGACATCGAAGCCCGCCAACTGCGTATCATTGGCGACCCAGATAAACGCTTCCTCGAAGATCCTGTTCGATTGCTGAGAGCAATTCGTTTTGCCGGCAAACTGGGATTCTCGATTCATCCAGATACTGAGCAACCTCTTAGTCGCCTCAGTCATTTATTACATCAAGTGTCGCCGGCAAGATTATTTCAAGAAACGCTTAAACTTTTCCAAGAAGGCGCAACACAGCCAGCTTTTCATTTATTGAAAAAATATCATTTACTCGAATCACTGTTCGCGCAAACGGCCCATCATCTCAAAGAACATTCCGCTCAACAAATGCTAGAGTTTGCATTAATCGATACTGATCAACGCGTGAAAGAACAGAAAAAAGTTTCTCCATCTTTTTTAATAACTGTTTTTCTTTGGCACCCGATTTTACATTATGCAACACAATCGCTGGCAGAAAATCTTCCGCCTTACGTTGCTTACGAAAGAGCTGTCAAGATGGCGCTCGAAAAACAACTCGCACAACTAGCCATGCCACGTCGATTAACAATCGCTGTACGAGAAATTGTGCAACTCCAATATCATTTTACGCAACGCCGTGGCGCACGCGTTTTTCGCGCGATAGAGCACCCACGTTTTCGAGCAGCATATGACTTACTCATGTTGCGCGCACGCTCAGGCGAAGACGTCAATGATCTCGCATCATGGTGGACACAATTTCAATTCGCCGATCATCCAACGCGCGAAAAATTATTAAAAGAAGTCTCAGACAAAAAACATCCCACCAAAAGACGTCGTCGAAAACCACAACACAGACGTCCAATCACTCAAGCACCACAATCTTAGTTGTACTCGGAGAACCTATCATGTCTATTTTAAAAAAATGTTTATTGTCTTTTTTACTGATTTTTACTGCCCAAGTCCATGCAAGTATTTTGCAGAATAATCCAGAGACTTTAACATTAACTATTGTGAACCATACCAGCAGCATGCTCAGCTTTGCTGGCATCGATCATTCGCAACCAGGAAATACTTTCCAACTTGGCATCACGGAAATTTTACCAGGTGGATCAAGCACATTAACAGCAACTAGCAATGCACTATTTGGCATTACGGCTAATTTGTACTTTAGAGATAATCAAGGCAACAAAAATTTACTCACGATAAAAGATCCTCGCCAACTCAATACAAAAAGTTATGGTGACTTTGCCATGAATAACGAACGATTTGTTTCATTCGTCAAAATGCAATCAGTCAATAGAGATCCTAATCCAAACAGCTTAACGTGGACTGCAGCAACGATTGAGATTGAAGATAAAATCAATGTGTAAACACTTCCCACATTTCAAAAAATGTAGGGCACGTTTTTTTTACGCATTCCGCACCTTGAATGGTAACACCAGAACGCAAACCAATCACTGAAAATGCCATAGCGATACGATGATCACCATGCGCATCAATGGTGCCAGATTTGGGTTGACTCGGATGAACACGCAACCAATCAGGCCCTTCTTCAACTTGAATATTTAATTTTTCTAATTGTGTTTTCATCACATGAATGCGGTCAGATTCTTGTAAACGTGTATGTCCAATATTCGTCATGGTTGTAGGTGTTTGCGCAAAGGGTGCAATTGCAGCAAGTGCCATAAAAGTATCTGAACAATCGCGCATATCCACATTTAATCCTTGCAATGCTGTCGAACCTTTTACAGTTAAGCCTTTATTGCTTTCAATAATATGGCATCCCATTTTTCTGAGAATCGACAAAAATTTTACGTCGCCTTGTTTTGATTGCGCAATATCAAGTGGCTGTATCGTCACTTCCCCGGCAGTCACTGCGGCGGCTGCAAAAAAACACGCTGCTGTCGTTAAATCTGGCTCGACGACATAATCACGCGCAATGTAATGTTGCGGGACTGGCACATCAAAACGTTCTGGATGCAATCGACGCACCAGCACACCAAACTCAGCCATCATCGCACAAGTCATATCCACAAAAGGTCTACTAACTAATTCACTCGTTTCTAAAATAATTTGTTTTCGCGCGAAAGGCGCGGCCATTAATAATGCGGAAAGAAATTGGCTACTGGATTTTCCATCAATTTTATAAGTGCCACCACTCAAAGCACTGCCTTGTACCGTCAAAGGGAGATGTGTTGCATTTTGTGGTAAAAAAACTGCGCCCATTGCACGCAACACTTCGATTAAATTTTTTAACGGACGTTCAGATAAACGCGCAGAACCCTCAAATTGAAATTTACCTGGCATCGCTGCACAGACCGCCAATAAAAAACGCGCGACTGTGCCGGCATCCGCACACTGAATCGTTGCCGTTTTATTGGGGAAAATACCCTGACATCCACCCACAATACATGAGCGCGTTTCAGGATCAAGCGAAATAGTCACACCTAATTGTTGTAAAGCATGAATGCACGCATAAGTATCATCACTCAACAAGAGCCCTGAAATTACAGAAACACCTGTTGCGAGTGACGCCATGATTAAAGCACGATTAGTGATGCTTTTTGATCCAGGCATTTGCAAATGTGCATGGATAGCTTTTTTTATAGGAACAATAACACGTTGCATTCAGAAAAATGCCTTCTCAGTTATGCGTTAGATCGACGAATTTTTTCTATTAAAAGACTGAGCAACACAAATAACCACATCCCCCACATGATCCAGTTGAGTTCATTCCCAAGAGCTAAACCGGCGAACTCTACTCGAATCACATTCAATTTACCAGATAAGCGCGCCTCAATGCGTTTTAAAAAAGGTTTAATATTTTGGGCTTCTTGATAGACAGGAACAACAATAGAAAGCTCCATTCGCTCGCTCCGTGTGCGCAATGAACCTGATGATTCTAACGACTATCCCCTCTAAACTCCACGAGATTTTTAAGGTATATTGCCGACAAAGGAGAACGAACGTGAATACGGCTAAAACCTATTGTGAAACGCTGCAAAAAATCGTTCAAGAACAACCACACAATCTCGTTGCACGGAATAACCTCGGCGCAGCCTTTTTTGCTTTGCATCAGTGGCCTGAAGCCATAGAGCAATTCCACATCGTGCTCCAGCAGAATCCAGATTACATCGATGCTTGGTACAATTTAGGGTTGGCGCTTATGAGGCAATCTCGCTGGAAGGAAGCCACTGAAACATGGCAACAACTCCTTTCACGCGCACCCAAACATGATGCTGCACGTTTTCATCTGGGTTGCTGTGATATGGCACAGGAAAATTTCACCCTCGCGGAAAAAGCTTTCAGGCAAGTCATTGAGCAACAACCCAATCATGTCGAATCACATTACAATCTCGCCACATGTTGTTTAAAACAAGGCGGCTTGAAAGAAGCTTATGCGCATTATCAAATAGCAGCTCAATTGACACCCGAAGATAAAAATGCACTTTTTAATCTCGGCGTGATTGCAGCACAGCTTAATGAAATCGATCAAGCGATTCGCTATTACCAACAAGCCATTCAACGCGACGCGGATTTTTTTGCTGCACATTACAATCTCGCTCTGACATTCATGGCACGTCATCATGTAGAGCTCGCATTACGCCACTTAAAGCAAGCATTACACATTCAACCAGACAATAAAAATATTCAATATTTAATTGATATGCTTAATCAACATAAAAATCCAAAAGGAGCCCCTGCGGAATATATTACGACTTTATTTGATGCTTATGCCGATCATTATGATGAGCATTTAACGCAAGCACTCGATTATGTTTTACCTAAATTATTTCTGCAGGCCGCCGATCTTTCAAAAAAAATATCGCTCGATATTTTAGATATTGGCTGTGGTACTGGGTTATGCAGCGCCCCCTTTAAACCTTATGCAAAAACTTTAACCGGGGTCGATTTATCTGAAAAAATGCTTAACTATGCTAAACAAAAAAATATTTTTGATACACTCATTCAAAACAACATTGAATCATTTCTTGAAACACAATCAGCCGCTTATGATTTAATCTTGGCCGGCGATGTATTAGTTTATATCGGCGAACTCGACACATTATTTTCACGCGTGCACACTGCCTTGCGAAAAAACGGTGTCTTTCTTTTTAACACTGAAATAGCTGATGAACAAGATTATCAAATGAATCAATCGGGGCGTTACGGTCACTCGAAAAGTTATCTAACTTCGCTCGCAGAAAAATTTCATTTCACAATCACACAAATGAAAAAAATCACCAGTCGATTACAAAATAATCAACCGGTGTATGGGTATTTGTGTGTTTTTGTCTCGTCATTGAGAGCCACGAAGTTCCTCACTTGATGCGGGATCAGGCGCGGAAATTCATCCTTTTATCTTATAACTTCTCCATCACGCGCACATCGTTTTGACCAAGCATTGTGCCTAATGACAAGCTCACTTGGCTTAACACATTTTTCATGAATGATGGTTGCTCGCTGTAGTCTTTGTATGCGCTAACGTGAAATTCATTTTGCAACACACTCGACAAATCACCTAAACCATCAATCAAGCCTAATTTAACGGCTGTAGGACCAGACCAAAAATCACCCGAAAAAAGATCGCCAGATTGATCTTTTAATTTTCCTTTACGACCTGCTTCGACAACATTTTTAAAATTCGTGTGAATCTCACCTATCACTTGACGAATCTTTTCAACGTCAGATGGGGTTTGCGGTAAGAAAGGATCTAAACGATCTTTGTTAGCACCAGATGTATAAACACGACGCTCAACACCAACCTTTTTAATTAAATCAACAAAACCAAAATCTTTCATGATGACACCGATTGAGCCGGTGATGCCATTTTCATTCACATAAATTTTGTCAGCTGCAACGGCAACATAATAAGCACCAGACGCCAACATATCTTCGCCAACCACAATGACTTTTTTGTGATATTTATTTTTCAGCCGAAGAATAGCATCATGAATAATGCCTGCTTGAACCGGTGTGCCGCCGCCTGAGTTGATATCAAGAATAACCCCTTTGGCATTCTTATCAGAAAAAGCTTTCTCCAATAAAGGCAGCACATTCCGTGCAGAAAAATCTTGGCCAGGCCCAATCATGCCATCCAAATAAACTAATGAAACATAACCATGGTTCGCGTCACCCATCATCGTTCCATTCTCTGCTTGGGAAAAAACCCCACCAAGCACCATGCCGATGACAATCAAAATAATGAGAAAACGAAAATTTTTCCAACGCCGCGCTGATTTTTTTTCGCGGATAAAATCGCGGATAATGTCATTTGATAAATAATGTTGCTGCTGTTCTGGATTCATGTAATGTACCTATACCTCATTGATTGAATTTGGCTTATGATACCAAAGCTCATACCATTAAGGAACGTTATGGCTGCTTTGATCCAACCCAGCACACTTGCTGCATTGTTGCGCGAAGCAACACCTCCGCTTTTGTTTGATGCAAGCTGGCACCTACCTAGCGCGCAACGTGATGCACGCGCAGAATTTCAAGCAAAACATATTGAAGGTGCACGCTTTTTTAACCTCGATGCTTTTTGTGATACTTCTCATCCACTCCCTAATATGTTGTCAAAAGATTCTAACCATCTCGCTCAACAATTAGGCTTGCAAGGCATTGAACGCCAACACAGAATTGTGTTTTATGACAATAGCACATTGCGCACAAGCTGCCGCGCCTATTGGATTTTGCGTATTGCAGGTCATCCCATAGAAAATATTGCGATTTTAAATGGAGGCCTAACAACTTGGGAAAAATATAGCGGAAAAACAACAGCAGATATTTTGCCAATTATACCGACAACCTATCAACCTAACTATCAACCACAACTCATCTGTGATTTGAATGATGTCAAATCCGCCCTCAAACAAAACTCAGCACAAATTATTGACCTCCGACATCCTGTTCGATTTGCTGGCGGGCCTGAGTTACGCCCCGGGTTACGCCAAGGCCACATCCCTCATAGTTTTTCATTTCCTTATTTAAGCTTTACCAGTCTACATGATGGTCTATTTTTTTCGATCGAAAAAATTCGCAAAAATCTCACTGAAATTGGCGTGAACTTAAATGCACCAATTATAAGCACTTGCGGATCTGGCATGAGCGCACCCATTTTAAATTTTTTTCTTTCCCTGATGAAGCATCCCGCTCACCGGCTTTATGATGGCTCCTGGACAGAATGGGGGGCCGCAACATGCTATCCTGGCGAAACAGATCTTTCAGAACGACCTGTTGCAACATGCTTAGAATAATGGCTCAGCGCTTTCAAGAGGCTCAATCATACACGAGCACGCTTACGAACTTTCATCACATAATATTATGTGATATAAATATATGTGATATATAACCATGTGATATAAGAGTATACGATGACCAATCCTATCAAATACTTCCCTGAAGGAGTTGCTTTAGGCAGCGCATTTGTCAACAGAGAAGATGAGCGCAACTTATTGATTAACAACATAAAACATAACAAGCACTCTGTATTAATCGCACCCCGCCGCTATGGCAAAACCAGCTTAGTCTTGAAAGTCGCGAGTGAGATGCGCCTACCCTATTGCGCGATCGATCTCTTGGCCGCCTACAATGAAGCCTACGTCCGCGATCAATTTGCCAGCAAAATTAGCCGCTTAGTTTTTAATCTTCTACCGAGCGTAAACAAAGCCAAAAAGACATTAATCGATATTTTCAAAAAATTAAAGCCCGAAATTTCTATCGGAATCTTGGGGCAAAAATTATCATTCCATATGTCCGAGAGCCCACAACAAGATATCACCGAGTTATTACTCAATTTAGATGAAACAGCAAAATATTTCAAAAAACGCGCTGTTTTATTTGTCGATGAATTTCAACAAATCAGCCAATTGAAAAATGCGCATTCTCTCGAGGCTTCGATTCGACACGCCGTTGAAAGAAGTGAACGCATTGCATATGTTTTTTCTGGCAGCAATCGCCAAATGTTAAAACAAATGTTTGGCAGCCAAGGTCGGCCGTTATATCGACTCTGCCAAACTATATCTATCGAACGCATGGCCAAAGATGTCTATGTTAAGCATTTACAAAAACTCGCGCACACACGCTGGAAAAAACGCATTCCAGAACCTGCACTAGAGCGTATTTTTCAATGCACTGAGCTGCATCCATTTTATATGAATGTTTTGTGTCAATTATTATGGGAGGAAAAAATGTTGTTCACTCCTGACAAAATTGACGCGCTCTGGGATAACTATGTCAAAACACAACGCCATGTTATCAGCCATGACATGATAGATTTAAGTTTAAATCAAAGAAAACTTATTATTGGTTTAGCCAAATCGCCCACCAAAGAAATTCAGTCGACCGAATTCACTTCTTCACTGAGCATATCAACTTCAAGCGCTCAACAATCTTTAGAAGCGTTACTCTACAAAGATTTAGTCTATCAACGTGAAGATGGTTTATATTGCGTACTTGATCCAGCAATGAAATATTATCTTGATACAGTATTGTGAGCTAGCGACTCAGACATCTTCATCAACAACCAATACAAATCTTCAAGGCCACAAATAAAATGCGCGATCATCACAGCATCGCGCCGCATCTCTAAGCCTTCGATCGGCAACGGAATTCTTTCTCGATAATTTTTCTCGAGCACGGTCAAAACATCTTTCATGTCAGGAAAAGATTCGTCAGATTGTTTCGCATTGACTTTATCAGTCAACACTGCAAAACAACGGTCAAATTGTTGTGTGCAAGATAAAAGGTCTTCGTGCAAATGGATATAATCAGAATTATTTTTGATGTCCACCGAGAGAGAATGCAAAGAAAATAAAACATCGCACGCCTGCCCTAATTTTTGCAAGAAAAAATGATGGCCTGGTCTCAGCTTAGTATCGATGTAGCGACGCCCTACCCAAAACGGCCAATGCAACCAGACCGCTTCAAGTGCATCTTGCTGCACAACACGATCACTCATGATTGCTAAAAAATATGCGCGATAGGCGCCCAAACTCGATAAAATAAATTCGCGAAACAATACATTTACTTGAATGGGGAAAACAATATAGTTAATAAATAAACCACTCAAACCACCTATTGAAATGACAGAAACCAGATGACGAAACATTGCATTGGCTTGAAAAATAAATAACACCAGAATCGCGATAAGCAATACTATTAAAAAACGCGACATACTGCGGAAAAATACACGATCAGGTGACACTTGCATCACGAACAATGTCACCAATAAAATAAGCACGCAATCTAACGTCAAAAAATAATATCGAGCCATTCCCGCAACAATGAGAGCAGCAACATAACGCACACTAGCATATAAATAATTACGCATAATTTGCCTTCACAAGTGCGAGCATGGATTGATGCCAACGATTGAGATCTTGAATAAAAAATAAAAAAACCAACGGCTCAGGGGCCGTCACACGTAATGCCCCCTGCCAAAGATCTTCTAAATCAAAAACAGCTGCTGTTAATTGCTCTAAAGATTGAAAAACATTTGTTGCTTTAACTCGTCTTGCGCTTGCAGCGTGCAAAGTTGTCGTGAGTAATTGCGTGATACGCAAAAATTCATTTTTGCATAACTCGAAAACAGCGCGATCACTCATACGAAATCGCAAATGACCCAGCGAACAAGTCAATTCATACAAATGCTCAAAGCATGATATATCATGCGTTTTATTAATTGATCGTAACTTTTGTGTGGCAAGAAAAAGTTTTTGATGGGCATGATAAATGCGCCATTCGTAAAGATGGCGCTCATGCCAGTAATCTTGCTCGAGATAACAAAAAAAATATTGCTCTTGCAAACTATTTAATGCACTAAAATACCGCGCAACCCAATACCGACGTCGAGGCTTAAATAGCATGCGGGTGAATCCAACCCATGAGATACGCAAGCATCAATAAGAAAAATAATATCAAGGATAATGCAATACGCCAGGTCAATGCCTGAACGACATGACGAGCATCTGCCTCAGTGCGCTCTCGCGCCAAGTAAAATAGTGCGCTACCTAAGCTGCCTAAGATTCCAATAATAAAAATGAGTACGATAAATTTTGTAATCATCCTACCAAATTCTCCGTGAATTTATACAAGAAACACGCTATGATTCCGCCTCACATTGTATCAATTGGACGTTTAAAAATATGCAAAAAGATTTCCTTTTCACCTCAGAATCTGTTTCGGAAGGTCACCCGGATAAAATTGCAGATCAAATATCTGACGCCATTTTAGATGCCGTCTTAACACAAGATCCACGCGCACGCGTAGCCTGCGAAGCCATTGTGAAAACTGGCATGGTTTTAGTCGGCGGCGAACTCACCACTAGCGCTTGGGTTGACATGGAACAAACCGTGCGCAATGTTGTCCGCGACATTGGTTACAATAGTTCAGATATGGGTTTTGACTGGGAATCCTGCGCAGTATTATCAGCAATTGGCAAACAATCCCCCGACATCGCACGCGGCGTCGATCGCAAAGATGCTGAGCAACAAGGCGCTGGCGATCAAGGCTTGATGTTCGGCTATGCCTCAAAAGAAACCGACGTGTTAATGCCTGCCCCGATATTTTATGCACACGAGCTCATGAAGCGTCAGGCAAAATTGCGTCACGAAGGTGCATTACCTTGGCTGCGCCCTGATGCAAAAAGCCAAATTACTTTTCGTTATATCGATGGCAAACCCGTCAGCGTCAGCGCTGTTGTGTTATCAACGCAGCATGATCCTGATGTGGCACAGACAGAACTCGAAAAATCCGTCCTCGAAGAAATCATTCGCCCAGTCATTCCTGAGCAATGGCTCAATCACGAAACCAAATTCCACATCAATCCCACAGGACGATTTGTCATCGGCGGCCCATTAGGCGATTGCGGTTTAACCGGTCGCAAAATTATTGTCGATACTTACGGCGGGATGGCACGTCACGGCGGTGGATGTTTCTCCGGCAAAGATCCTTCCAAAGTCGATCGCTCTGCAGCTTACGCTTGTCGTTATGTTGCTAAAAATATTGTTGCAGCAGGTATCGCGGATCGCTGTGAAATTCAAGTCGCCTATGCAATCGGTGTGGCTGAGCCGGTTTCTATTTCAGTTGACACTTTTGGTACCGGCAAAATTCCGGATAACAAAATCATTAATTTGATTCGTGAACATTTTGATTTACGCCCTTACGGCATCATTCGAATGTTAAATTTATATCACCCGATTTACCAACATACCGCAACTTACGGTCACTTTGGCCGCGAAGATTTAAATGTCAGTTGGGAAAAAATCGACCGCGCAGACGCACTCAAAACTGCCGCGCATTTATAAGAGGAATAAGTAATGACAACGCAAACTGCACAAAAACAGAAAACAGATTTTCGTGTTGCAGACATTCAATTAGCAGACTGGGGTCGCCGCGAAATAGCGATTGCCGAAACAGAAATGCCTGGCTTAATGGCATTGCGCAATATTTACAGCAAAGAAAAACCATTAAAAGGCGCGCGCATTGCCGGCTGCTTACACATGACCATTCAAACAGCCGTGCTTATCGAAACATTAACTGCACTTGGGGCAAGCGTACGCTGGTCTTCTTGTAATATTTTCTCTACACAAGATCATGCAGCAGCTGCCATTGCAAAATCTGGCGTGCCCGTTTTTGCTTGGAAAGGTGAAACAGAAGAAGAATACAATTGGTGTATTGAGCAAACTATTTCAGGCCCTGACGGCTGGAAACCCAATCTTTTATTAGATGATGGTGGCGATCTCACGCTCATCATGCACGATAAATTCCCTGACGATTTAAAAAATGTCTGTGGCCTCTCCGAAGAAACCACGACAGGCGTGCATCGTTTATATGAAATGCATAAAAAAAATCAACTCAAAGTCCCTGCGATTAATGTGAATGATTCTGTCACCAAATCTAAATTTGATAATTTATATGGTTGCCGCGAATCTTTAATCGACGGCATTAAGCGCGCAACTGACGTCATGATTGCCGGCAAAATTGCTGTTGTATGTGGCTATGGAGATGTCGGCAAAGGATGCGCACAAGCATTACGTGCGTTAGGCGCAACCGTGTGGATCACAGAAATTGATCCGATTTGTGCTTTACAAGCTGCAATGGAAGGTTATCGTGTGGTCAACATGGATGAAGTCGCATCAGTCGCCAATATTTTTGTGACTGCCACGGGAAATTATCATGTCATCAGTCATGATCATATGGCAAAAATGAAAGATCAAGCCATCGTGTGCAACATTGGACATTTTGATTCTGAAATTGATATTGCTTCATTAAAAAAATACACATGGGAAAATATCAAACCACAAGTCGATCATGTCATTTTTCCAGATGGTCATCGCATTATTGTATTAGCCGAAGGACGTTTAGTGAATTTAGGTTGTGCGACTGGGCATTCCAGTTTTGTCATGTCAACATCATTCACCAATCAAGTGCTCGCACAATTAGAACTTTGGCTTCATAAAAATAAATACCCTGTGGGTGTGCATGTGTTACCACGTCAACTCGATGAAATGGTCGCACGCTTGCACCTCGACAAACTCGGTGCGAAATTGACAACCTTATCCGAGAAACAAGCCGAATATCTCAGCATCCCTGTCAATGGACCATTTAAACCAGAAAATTATCGCTATTAACCCCTCTCCCCAACCCTCCCCTCCATAAAAACATGGAGTGGAGGGGACTTTAAAAACCACAAGGAGCAACACTATGCAAATGACCTATGCAAACCTCAAAAACAAAATGCAATATATTCTTTCCGTGATAGAAGTAACATGCGACACAATGGATTTTGATCGCGATGATCAAAGAGAACTGTTGTCTGGATTTTTGTCGAGTTTAAAAGTTCAAGAGAATGCTAATGGCAATGTCTCACTCTCAATCAGTGACTTTTCACAGAAAATAAATAATTTTAAATTACTAAAAGAGCTAAAAGAAAAAATTGAAGAATTCAGAAGAGACATAGCCAGCGCCCTCGATATAGATGAAGATGAAAGTAGCCTTCCCCTTGAATTCAAAGAAGCTGTTGCTATCAAAATGATGCTAGCAATGTTTGTGCGTTTTTGTGAAATAAGTAAACGCATGGATTGCTTACCCTTTGACGAGGATTTTATGTATCAGGAGATGGAGAACATACAAGAGTTGTTCCATGAAATTTCCGAATATATTGATGAAAAATGCAAGCCAGCCGCCCCTCTAATCATTCAAGAAGCAGTTGAAGATGACCAAGAAAATACGCGCGAGAACCAGGATATTGCAAACCGCCCTGACTTCTTTTCACCACGCTTTAGACCAACGCCTGTGAATTCTGAGAATACTTCACCTGCCGATGAACTACTCAGAAAAATGAATTAATCACATCAAGGTATCGCCGCCATCTGGCGGCTTTTACCTTACACTATCTTTTACGCCATCATCCCGCTGCTTCTGTTTTTACGCCATCATCCCGCCGCTTCTATTTTTACGCCATCATCCCGCCGCTTCTGTTTTTACGCCGTCGTCCCGCCGCTTCTGTTTTTACGCCATCATCCCGCCGCTTCTGTTTTTACGCCGTCGTCCCGCCGCTTCTGTTTTTACGCCGTCGTCCCGCGCTTCATGCGCGGGATCCAGTGACAAAAATGATGTAAATTGATATTCTCTGGGTCCCACTAGACGATGGAACTTCAACTAGGGAATCCAACATGCTGCCACACATGATCGAAAACCTTTCTGACTATACTCACAGCGCTGAGCCACTTGCTTTACAAAATCACCCCCATCTTTTCCGTACACTCGATGCTTTGATCCAAAAAGACCAACATCACGTTTTATTTTCGAGCGACGAAAGTGCGATTGTGCACAGAGAGTTTGCGCGCACATGTCAAGCACAACTTAAAGAAAGCAACATGCCTTATGCATTACATGACGCGCATGTTTTTTATTTCAACACCCAGCAACTCGATACGACAAATATCGCAACAAAACTCTACTCACTCAGTCGATATGATAAAAAAAATATTTTAATGATTCATGTATCCGAATCTTTACCTGAATCATTCACGAGCGTACTACGCGAATACTTAACGCACCCTACTTGGCGTTTTATTTTTTTTGTATCATCAAAAAACAATGCTTCATTTTCATTGCCCGTTTCGCTTTTCACGCAACTGACTTTTGTGCCTCCGCGACATGACGCAATTTTACAACTCTTAAAATCACAACAAAAATCACTCGAAGATTTTCATCAAGTATCTATCCCCGATGCAATTTTTCCCGCCGCACTCGCTTTAGCAACACGCTATATTGCAGGACAAGCCTTGTTTGATAAAACACTTACATTAATTGAAAGTGCAGCTGCGCATGTCAATACTTCCAACCATCCAGTGACAGCCAAACAAACACTAACACCTCATTGGCTAATGCAAACGGTATCTCAATGGACAAATATTCCGCTCTCACATCTACAAGCCGATCGATTCTCAGTGAACCTATTAGCTGATGCATTACAAGAAACTATCGTGGGCCAAGAAGAAGCGATCTGGCAAATCGCAACCACATTAAATAACGCATGTTTTCGCATGAACGACAAAGTGCAGCCTTTTTGTCAATTCTTACTTGTCAGTGATGAAAATAATTGTCATCGCGCATTAAGCGAAGCATTAAGTGATTATTTTTTTGGTGATCACCATGCATTATTACGCCTTTATTTAGATCAAACTGCACATGAGACTTTAGATAACCTGCGTGTCGTGCAACATAGCACAACGACTGCGATGACATTGCTACACGCTGTCAAACAAATGCCGTACGCAATTATTTTGATCGAATCCATTGAATCGATACGCACAGAAACATTCTCTTTATTCAAAACGATTTTAACGGATGGTTTTGCCGTCGATCAAAATGGTGACATCATTGATTTTCGTCACACCATCATTTTCATGACGACAACTCTTGGCGCAAATGAAATCAAACAATTCAACGATGACGCCACATCACAACAGTCTGTCGATTTATTACAACTTATGCCGCGCGCAGGCAAAAAACAACAAACAGCGTCACACCTTGAGTCCATCGCAACAACAATTACACAAACACTCGCAAAGCAATTACCCATTTGGTTGTTGCAACACGCAGAAATCATCCCCTTAATGCCGCTCAACCTTTCTCACATAGAAGAAATAGTTTCACGCAAAATCATTGCACTCAAACAACAATTAATGGATCAATCAAATATTGACCTTGACATTGCTAACGAAGTCACGCAATTTCTTGCATATAAAATGATACACAAACCATTCGCGAATACAGCTGAAACTATCTTCGAACAATTTCTGCATCCACGCATCACCCAACAAATGATTTCGCAGCCAACAGCCTCACTATTCAGCGTCAGATTAAATGAGACAGGGAAGTTTTTAATTTGTACAGCGAAAGAAATGGGCGATGAGGATTTGTCATTCCCGCGCAGGCGGGAATCTATCTTGGATATTTCTCGGGCATCAAATGAAAAATAATCAAAAAATTATTAATAATCGATTCCCGCCTACGCGGGAATGACATTTACTTTTACACGCCCGGCATCATGCGAGTAAGTACATTATCTTTACGGATATAGTGATGATACAACGCTGCTAAAACATGCAAAGACACCGTCACGATAATCAGAATTGCAATGATTGTATGTGATTTAAAGCACAGTGTAGTTAATGCTTCACTCTTCATAATCGGCAAGTTCAATTGCCATTGACCCAAATGCGGCACATGTCCTGCTGCCACTGATCCCACCCAGCCTGTAATCGGTTGCGCAATAATCAAGGCATACAGAAAAAAATGGCCGCCCCATTCAACAAAATGTTGCACAACAGAAGTCCCTTTCGGTGATACTGGTTTTGGATTCGTCAATGCCCACGCAAGACGCACTAACATTAAAAATAGAATCGTAATGCCTGTTAATTTATGCAAATTGTAAATAGTTAATTTGAGCGCGTCATTGCTAATGTCATCCATAAACCAACCCGCAGACACCATCACAATCACTAAGAGCGCAATAACCCAATGTAAAAATTTACTGACAGAACCAAACGTATTTTTTGTATTTCGCATCGTCATCTATTTTTCTCCTAAAAAAAAGCCCTGTGTCACAGGGCTTTTGAACCTGTCAGATAAAATTATTTTGTTGAATCGTAAGTATATTTAAGAGCTGTCGTTGCAGGTGATGCTGCGCAAGTAGTCACATTAGTATACCTGGTATTGGATTTTAACTGCTGACTGAGAAGCGTACAAACATCCGCGGGAATGGCTGGCAACGTGACTGTATACGTTGTTGCAGCACCATTTGCGATGGCAATATTCCCGTATGCCGTAACGTTATTCTTTGCACCAATAATATTTAAAATACCTGCTTGCGTCACAGCGGTATAACTACCGTTCGAACCTTGCGCAAGACTATCTGCCGCAGCTGTGATTGCTTGAATTTGCGATAAAATAGAGTTGGCGTTTTGCGAAGAGCTTGCGCTCTTGTAAAAACGAATTGACATAACGATAACCATTGCAGCAATGGCTAACACCAACATGATTTCGAGCAACGTAGCACCGAAGGCAAGCTTCATTGATTTCTTCATCATTGCAACATCCTTTTCTATGACAGGGAGAGGGAAATATCTGCCTGCTGAATCGAACAAATAACTTGCAGGCGCGTTATAAGAGGTTACTATGTCACTCAATGATAAACAAGATTCCTGACTCAATAAAATAGAGAGGAAAATATACATGGCAGAAGAGAATGATAAAATAGAAATCAATCCAAGTGGCCCAAGCCGTGGAAGTGTTATTTGGCTGCATGGTTTAGGGGCCAGCGGGGATGATTTTGTTCCAGTAGCAAGAGAATTAAATACGCTAGGCTTTAACTTACGTTTTATTTTTCCACATGCTCCCATGCAACCTGTCACCATCAATGGCGGCTACGTGATGCGCGCCTGGTACGATATTGTCTCTCTGTCTATAGACTCCCATGCTGATACTTCTGGTATGGAAAAAACCGAACAAACCATCCATGCACTCATCCAAGCAGAAGAAAAAAATGGGACGCCCACTGAAAAAATTATCTTAGCTGGATTTTCCCAAGGTGCAGTCATGGCATTATTAACTGGTTTGCGTTATCCCAAAAAGCTTGCCGGCATTCTTGCGCTTTCAGGTTACTTGCCTCATCCCAACGAAACCATTGCGAATGCACCAAAAAAAAATCACGCGACACCTATTTTTATTGGGCACGGCACCGCTGACACGATTGTGCCATGCATATTAGGCAAAACAGTTTTCGATGCATTACAACACGCACAATATTCCGTGGAATGGCACGATTACTTGATGCCGCATAGTGTATGCATGGAAGAAGTTGCGGATATTGCACAGTGGATGGGGAAAATTTACTCGGAAGAATAAAACCTTCTTCAGCTTTGTCATGCTGATTAAATATTCGCTGAGCTTTTGACAAGAACTGTAAGTATTCACGGCCTTGAATGAAGTTTGGTCTTGCATAGTGAGTCCCCTTCCTTCCCATTTGCTTTTTAATGGGAGGGAAGGGAAAGGGTTGGGAGGGTTTAAAAAAATGTTGGCGCAGCTTCGATACAAAAATGTGA
>JANRLY010000048.1:0-46838 GCA_033762075.1 Gammaproteobacteria bacterium | reverse complement strand
TATAAAGAATTACAGAAAGCAACAAACCTCAATCACACATCAGAGCTATCACACGAACTCAGCAAAAAAGCGATCGTCAAATTAGATAATTTATTAATAGACGACAAATCTATTCCGAACGCTACCAAAATTTGGAACGTAAACAATGTCAATGCAAAAGATCTTCGACAAATTGAAAATCAATTGCTGGAATTTAGAATTGATATTACTAAATACAGAGAAGGTGAGTTTACAGATCATACTTCTCTCAATCATCTTTTAAAAGGCTTCTTAGAATTTATCATCAAGACAGCGACTCATGCTGGCGTCATATTTGCATGCTACCAGATCGCGCATTTCTTAGTGACAACAAAAATGAGTTACACTACTCTACTTGCATTCTCAACACCACAAAGTGCTGCATTGATCATGGCATCGGTTTGGATACTCAATCAACTGCGCAATAGCATGACTGAGGTCGCCGCACAAAAAGCAGAAAGTTTTATTTCAAGACACATTCGCACACCACTACAAAAAATCATGCGCAAACGTCCCATCTTTACTTCGCTCGATGCTGAGATACAGTTAGATATCAGCGATCAACAGTTTGTATTAGAGCTCTACGAATCTCCAAAGGAAATTTTTCCAGATAAAGAGAAAAATCTTTTTGAAAAAGTTTTTTCACCTGAGATTTTACATGTCGCCAACAACGCCATGGATAAAAGGATTGCACATTACGGCCCCTCACAAAATATGATAATCTAATATTTCATTCCACTGATTCCATTTTTTCTCTAAGGATGGAGGAGATTCTTCATGGAGCGTCATGATATAATTAATTTTTTTTCTATTTTAGCTTTCATTCTCCTCTCCACATTGTTAATAACACCTAACGCTCACGCAAGTAGTGGCGGTTATTTTCAACTGCACAATCTAATGTCTGCCGCACAAAAAAATATCCCAAATAATTTATTATTCAATGACTCAACCTTCAATTTAGAAAATAAAGAAAAAGGCACAGGGAATGTGATCAATACACAATTTGCAAATGATGGTGGCATGGCAGGTTGCGGCGTGACATCCACTTTAATGCATTATATGTATCAAATTGCTAATCAACCAAATGGCAATTTAATTGATCGTTCACCCAATTACATCGCGTTGAATGTGTATAGCCAAATTATGGGCTTTGACCCAACTGCACCTTTTTGGGGTGACCCTGAAGGTTCGGTTAAAGGTTATTGGACGCAAACTGGTGGTCCACTCAATGTTGGTTATCCGAACATTCCTTATCATCGCGTCATCCCCAGCCTTTATCCAGCGTATTTGGGCTTATTTAATAATGGATTAAGTTGTGGACGTTGGATCGAAGCCAATTTTGATACTCAATCGTGCCTCGACAGAACAACGCCAACAGGCATCAGTAAATTTTGTCCAAACGTTGGTTCACTCAGTTACACTGGCGAAAAAATTCAAGGCTATGTTTTTGACAGTTGCGAAGATAATAATGGTTGGTGCCGAGATGACGCTCCGCATATTGATGTGAATGTCAGTGCTTTCAAAAATCCTGCGAATTATTATTTACAATGGAAATTTATCCGCAATCCTTATTACGCTGACACACAAGCCCCCGCATATTTAAAAGATGTTTGGTTAGCGTGGTTTGGTCAAGCATCAAAATATTGGAGTTATGTTGCGATTTTAAATGCAGAAAATGGCATTTCAACTATGCAATATAATATCGGTGATCTCAACAGTCCAACATGGATTCATTCACACGTATTAGCAGGCGATAATAATATTACTTGGGTTTCTTCAAGCAACAATGGTCAACTTTGGCAAATTGAACCAGTGAATTCACTTACAGATACAGCACCTGCAAATAATCCAACGTATCAAATGAGAATGTTTGATTATCTCGGCTACCCAAGTAATCACGGCGCCATTTATCAATTTTCACTTTTATTTCAAGATGGAACACTCGGACAAGACGTCGGAGGGTTCTCATTATTTTATCAAGGTGGTTTGCGTGTTAAACCTGGTGCGCAAACACAAAATATGACAATCAATTATCCATCAACAGGTAATGGAAAAATTATTCTTTCATTTAATACGCTTTTACCAGGTGACGTAAGTCTTGATATCACAAAATCCAATTATATTCGACCTGTTTTAATTTCAGATGAAGGTTATGCATACGATCCAACGCAGTGCACCACAGCAAATAATCAATGTACTTTTTCTGGATTACCAACAGCGACTGCTTATCATCTTTTCGCACACGCAGTGCTCGATGTTTCAAATGATTTAACCTTACGGAAAGTAAACGATGTTTCAATCTATTCGAATGCTATAAAATTTAACGGTCAATCTACCGTGAGTTATTCATTATCTGCTAGCGAATTAAATCTCAGTACTTTATATTCTGCACGTATAGCGATTCCATTAAAGTTTGCAACAACAAGCACAACTTCAATGAATGGTAATTTACAAGCGTTGTTTGTTCCAGATCCTACAAAAAATAATGTGTATCATGTCACTGCACAAACACAAGGTTGTTTTTTAAATACGTATGTCAACAATCTTGGGACCTACTATGGCAATACAACAATTTGTACGGTTTATTACACAGCAAATCACCTGAAAAATTTCACGGCTACGACGCCGCCTGCATTTTTTAAAGTAATCTTGCCTTCACATGTAGGCATCAGTCCTGTCAACTACGCATTAACTACTACTTATTATTATGCAGCACAAGTGACAGGCTATAACCCACCCGCAACACCGACCGTACTCACTGCACCGATTGCAAATTACATCCAAAGTACTGCAGTATCACGATCACTGTATGTGTTGCTCGACCCACAATCTGATTCAAATTGTCTACAAAATTTAGACCCAGCTACAGGAGTGAGCGTAACACTCGGGAATACACCCGCGTTTACAATCACAACTTCTGATGTACCTATTGAAAAACAAATTTCACAATCTATTAGCAACATCACAACACAAGTAAATTTGAAATCAGGCACTTCTTTAAATTGCCAACCAATGCTTGCCATTGTGCCAAACTCAACAGGTGCATTAGTACCAGGCTATGATGTAGTTGAAGTGATCAAACTCGTTGCATTTCCCGTTGCTCAACCACCCCAACCTACCACCCAAGGCATTGCTGCGACTGCCACAGGTGGGACTCAATGTTTAGGTGCTACAGATACATTACTTTTTTCAAATAGTGGCAGTACTGCTGCAACAGTGCCATATCTCACGAACGCTTTACCTACCAATGTCGGCGTCAAAGTAAATCCAGGCAATTACACGATTTCAGATAAACCTTTCAATGTGGCTGGAGGGACGTGTCAACTCATAACATCTCCGACAGTGACGATACAGGCAAATACCTACACGCCTGTTACTTTAAATTATCAATTTACCAAAAGCCCCAGCTCCACATGTACCGCTGTCGCAAAAGTCACGGGCACGTGGCCAAACGGTTGCACCGTACAATTTAGTCTCTCCAGTACTGCACCACTCAGTGGTGTCACACTATCCTGGCAAAAAGGTGCCTATAATTGGAATAATGTTCAAATTTGGAGCGGAGAAGGCAGTTTAACTATTCCAACTAGCGCTACAGGGAATGTCACTTGGTTACTCCCCAGCTGGGTCAGTGGCCAAGGTTCTAGTGTTGGCTTAAATATCAATAATGATGATACTCCTGCGATTTGTACCGCCTTTGGCAACACGACGATTGTGATTGGATGTTCTGGTGTCGCAAACTAATCTCCCTCCTTATCCCTCTTTTTTATTAAAGAGGGATTTTTTTAACAAAATAAACTCGATTGATTAAAATATATATCAAATAAATGCCTCTCAAACTTAAAATCTTTATTAATCAAAAGGTAAAAGTATAGTCAGACAAACCCACCTTCTCAATGCGGTATAATAAGCACATACCATCAAAAATAGGGAATGCTTATGTGTAAACATCAGCAAGTACCAGCTAAATACCTCCTACTTTTTATGATGTCATTTATGTTCTCGGGTTGCGCGCACCAAGCAACACCAGGCTTCGATGACGATTATTCTTCCTCTTCCAATTTACCAACGTATCGCGGCCAAGCACCGTACTCTTCCTCATTTAATGAAGGAAGCTATACATCCATGCTGCCAGGAAGTTACCCAACAAATGGTGAAAAACTGGTTTTAGTCGATCCTAACATCCATGCTTGGGGCGCTTACGATGAAAATGGCAATTTAGTTCGTGGAGGAATAGCGACAGCGGGCGCAGATTTTTGCAGTGACATTGGACGTCCTTGTCACACAAGAAGCGGTTCATTTCGTATTTATTCTCTTGGCAACGCTGATTGTGTTTCGAAAAGTTATCCGGTGGGTGAAGGCGGTGCGTTAATGCCCTACTGCATGTTTTTTAATGGTGGAGAATCACTTCACGGTTCGCCCGATCAAATGATGGTACCGCAGAATATTAGTCATGGATGCGTGCATCTGCGAATTCCCGATGCAGAATGGATACGCTACAACTTTGCCTCACAGGGTACACGCGTCGTTGTAAAACCTTATTAAAATGATTCAGGTTTTAATGGGACAATAATCCACATAATGAAATAAATGAGTAATGCAGATCCGCCTAAAAAAAAGAATAAAACAAAAAGCAATCGTATCCAGGTAGGATCAATTTGAAAATGTTCGGCTAAACCACCGCATACGCCTGCAATCATGCGCTCCGTGCGCGAGCGATATAATTTATTGGGTTTTGAGATATCATTCATCATTCACCTCTCATTCATAATTCTTTTTGAAATTGAATTAACAAAGCACTCCCCAACACCATCACAATCCCTAACATTTGATAGGTTGAAGCTGTTTCATGTAATAATATCATACCTACAATAACAGTCACGACAGGTTCCAGCACTGAGATAATAGAAGCACGTGTTGAACTCACATGTTTTAACCCTTCTAACATCAGTTGAATCGGCAATGCAGTTGAAAGAATACCCAACGATAAAATACATATCCAACTATTCAGTGAAGTAGGCACAATAAATTGATGCGTTGGAACAGCCATTGCTGCGTAAATTAATGCGCAACCAAAACATACCATCATGGTAAGCATACTTGAATTCATTGCATCGCTTGAATAACGCTTGCTACCAATAACATAAAATGCGTAACAAACAGCAGAAAAAATCGCAAATAAAATGCCAATAAAACTTAATCCATGTGTGCCAGATTTTTGCAATAAAAATAAACCAGCGATCATAATCACTAAAATGAAAATAGTACCAATGTGTAATTTTTTCCCGTGCATCATCCATGCTGCGATCGCTACCATCACAGGGTAAGAAAAAAAGATCACCATCGCTAAACCAGTACCAATTGATTCGCTTGCCATAAAATAAAATTGACTTGATGTGGCATATCCGACTGCGCCCAACAAAAACATGGAAATTAAAACGCGCTTGTTAATGGGATATCTATTTTTAAAATGATCTTTTGCGACAAACAATAGCATCCAAAGACCAGCAACCAAAAATCGCCAAAATAACATGGTAGAAATAGCAATATTATCTTGTAGAATTTTAGTCCCGAGATAACCTAGAAAACCATATAATGTCCCAGACAAAGCAACCAGCAAACTGGCTTTCAATACCTTATCGTTAGAGTATTCAGCAACTGCAACTGACCTCATTTTGAGCACACTCCGCCTGAGAAAGGCGAGATTGTACTCCTTTTTATAGGGAAAGATATATCTCGCTCTTGAGGCGAACAATAGACTTCGGCTCTACTATCGCCGCATCACATCCTTCGCCGTCCCTCTTTGTCGTCGTCCCGCGGCTTGTCGTGGGATCCAGAGGGGACAAGCCCCGTGACGACAGCACTGATTAAAATCACTTGCGCTCTCAAATGAGAATGATTATCATTTACAAACTTGGAGTGACAAAATATATAAATATAGAGGTACATTATGTGGGGCGCTGCGATTATTGTTTTTCGTGAAATTTTTGAAATTGCAATCATTATGTGTGTCGTGCTGGCTGCAACACGAGAATTAAAAAATCGCAATAAATGGATTTGGCTAGGCATCGCAGGCGGCAGTGTAGGCGCCGTTATCTTTGCACTCATCACACAAACGATTGCTCATTTCACAGGTAATGTTGGTCAATTATATTTTAATGCAGGCATTTTATTTGTCGCAGTCATCATGATTGGTTGGACTGTTGTCTGGATGAAACAACACGGCAAAATGATTGTCAGCAATATGAAAAAAATGAGTCATTCTGTCGCAATTGGCGAAAAACCATTACACATTCTTTCACTCATTATTGGTTTGGCGGTATTACGTGAAGGCAGTGAAATTGTCGTGTTTCTGTATGGACTCATTGCTGCTGGACAAGCGACTTGGTACACCGGCTTGCTGGGCGGTATATTGGGTTTAAGTCTCGGCATTGCATTTGGTTTATGTATGTATTATGGATTACTGCGGATTTCAATGAAGTATTTATTTCAAATCCCGAGTATCTTATTAACACTCATCGCGGGCGGCATGGCAGCCAATGCTGCAGGAAAATTAGTGAATGCAGGATTTTTACCTGCCATCATTCCGTCAATGTGGGATACGTCTGCCATTTTATCACAGCATAGCTTGATGGGTAAATTTTTATTTATCTTAATTGGTTATCAAGATCATCCGAACGGTATGCAAGTTATATTTTATTTAATCACATTAGGAATTATCTTTACAACTGCAAAATGGATTAGTCGTCAATCGTCAGTTAATTTGTCCACAGCCCCTGGAAAAATGTGAATCAAAGGGGGCGCCACTAAAATAAAAAACGCAAGATTCGTGTCATGGAACGCTAACAAAAAAGCGATGGCATAAAAAACCGGCGCCACACAAATGCGTCGATAAATTGAACGGCTCACGCCTTCAATCTTCGCAGCCTCTGAATTTAAACCAGCATGCAGTGCATACATCCACATAATAAGTTGGATAGTACTGATGCAAAGAAGATTTGTCGCATAAAAGATAATACTAATTGGCATGTGTGGAAATGATGCCAACACACTTGCAGAAAATGGTACAACGCAAATTGATAATAAAAATAAAATATTAATCCAGAGGTATAATCGTGTTGATCGAGCTAAAAAACCTAACTGAAAATTCATCCCAACCCAGTAAGTCGCAAGAATTATAAAGCTACCTGCATAGACAAATAACTGGTGAATGACATCTTTATATAAATTATAGGACAACGTTTTTATTGTCGTATGTGTTGGTAAATTAACATTCAAAACTAAAATTGTCATGGCAATCGCAAATATACCATCGGTTAATGCTTCAATTCGCGAAACTTTTAACACTCTTCCATTCTTTGCATGACTCATATTGAAAATCCTTTTGGTGGAATATTTTCTATATCATACCATTCCGTCGGATAATCATCGTCTTCTACAGGATGTGATTTTATGATCTCTTCTTCGGGATATTTTTTTTCTTCTGCGTTTTTTTGCATCTTCAATGAAAGTTTTTTAACGATACGATGCGTATCATTTTTAGGTTCTATTTTTTCGGAAGACTCTGGATTCAAGTTATCTTCAAGATCGCTTAAATAGCGAAGAGTATTGTGTAGGTCACGTTTTGGAAAATAAAATTCCATGCGGGGTATAACGTTAGACACCATTTCTAAGGCAGTTTTATCTTGATTGTTTTTAAGTAAAACATTAGCGTCATGCCGCACCAACCACCGGACTATCTTTAATTGCCCCGCATATGCTGCAACATGTAATAATGAACCGATACCACAATAAGATTGATTGATGTCGATATTTTGTGTGAATAACCAATTGGTAATTTCGTCATTTCCGATTCGCAGAGCACATGCGAGCGGCGTCACGATGGGATCATAATAAAAATTGTGAGGTAAACGAAACCAATAATGATCGCAAGCAATCACTGGTTGATCAATGAGATCAGGCGCATAATCCGCAATCAACTGCACGATTGACAAATCACCTGTTGCAATCGCTGCTGTTAAGCAATTCCCTTTATCGTCTCTTTTCAAACCCGAAACATCTGCACCCTTTTCAACTAAGTTTTTTATTTGCTGAGCGTCACGGTCACGGATCGCATCCCATAATTGACGTGTATAGTAAAATCTTTTTAATGCATGAAATTTCCTTTTCATACTTTTAAATCCTTATCAGATCTAGCTCAATTGAAATGATTTTTTTGCTTCCATTGCAACATGAGAATTTTCTTGTTGATGATTAGCGAAAACAGAGTGTACGGCAACAGATTGAAGTCGTTTGATGGCATTATTGTGCAACAAATCCCTCAAATCATGGGTATCCATCTCGGTTATATCTTGCAAAGTCATCCCATGATCAAGCAAGTCAAAACAATCTTTTTCATGTCTAAATAAAATGATAATTTTTTCATCCATGCCTGGAATAGCATATAAATCTTGCATCGTGGTATTCAACTGTTGTGTAAATTGTTTGCAAAAATGTGCTTCCTTTAAATAGGGAATACGCGAGAGTATTTCAGCCTTGGCAGATATTAATACATCTAAACAATCTCTCACAGAATAACCGCATTCAAATCGGATAATCATCGCGAGCAAAGATTTATCTGAATAAATAATTAATTTACTATCAACATGACGAATAAGCCACTGATGGATCAATAGCTCTGGTGCTGGCTCCAAATGAGAAACTTTAAAGACTGGTTTTTGTTCCAATTGAGTTAAGTCGCTAACTTTAATTCTGAAAATAGCCAACCTATCTTTTTTATTGGATAATGTGCATTTAGCGCCCTCACCCTCCGTTTCGATCTTGAGATGACCGCGAGAAACAACGCAAGAATGTGTTTTAAAACCTAATATTTGTGTCTCTAACATTGCACTCTCCTTAGAGTGTTGTGAGCTTAATGATAATAGTCGATCAGGGTGTGCTATTGTCAATCCCTCTAATATTTTTTCTGCGGTAGGTCGGCTAGCCGGATGGAGATTTAATCCACGCATGATGAAATGATAAACAACTGAAGGACAGTCATCAGAAAGACGAGATAATAAACGAGATTTTTGTGCAGCAAAATCTGGTATGCTTGTGTCCGGTGCGTATTGCCATTGAGCTATTTCCCACGCCGTCACAGCCCATCCATAAATATCTGAAGACGAACCATAAGATTTTTTATGCCAAATTTCTGGCGACATAAAAGTTGGCGTGCCGCCCCATCCATTAAAAACATGTTGGTCAACATGCCCATAATCAGCTAATTTAATATGCCAGTGATCGCCTAACAAAATATTACTTGGTTTAACATCATAATGTGTCAAATGATAACTATGTAATGCTGCAAGATCTGCTGTCAGTTGACAGACCATTCTCATGCGATCTGGCATATCAGGAACAATATCTCCATCATGAATTAAATTATCAAGATCTCCTCTTGGCATATACTCTGTGATCAGGCAAAATAATTTTTTGTGTGCATTAAAACAATATCCTTCATATTTCAAGACATTTTTCATGCCAAGTATATTGAGCTTTTTTAATGTTTCAGTTTCTTTAACATAAAGTTCCAGTGCTTTTTCAAATGAAATATGATGTCTTTTATCTTTATGATAATCCATCCTTTTAATTGCGACTGAACGCTGCTGATATTTTCCAGAATAGACATAACCGAATGCACCGACCTCAATTATTTCATTTTTATCCTCTTCTAATTCAGATAATGGAATAGGGTCACCTAATCTCTGCAAAACAAATTGCGTAGAGGCAGTGACAGGATTCACTATTTGGATAGTTGGAGGAGGTAGTGCGGGTGGCTTTTGTTGCCACAAAGCAAGTAAAGAAGGATCAATAACAAAACCATCTGAAGGTCGATTCATATGGTGATTTTTTTTACGTTTACTATCTTCTCGAGTATATGACATGGTTTCCTCTGAAAAAATATATTTTTGGCTAGTTGCCGTTTTATTGCTTTAACGGTATTCTCTTCGCGCCGTAATCATAACATGGAGTTTGAAATGTACAAATTCATCAGGATTTTATTACTCAGTCTTTTTTGCACCTCACTCGCTTATGGATTCCCTTCACAAGTCATCATTGTTCGTCACGCCGATAAACTCGCACAATCTGATCCAGGGAATGCACTCTCACCTAAAGGATTACTTCAGTCGATTGCGTTTGCGCTTTACTATGACGATAAATTTGGCGAACCTGATTTTATGTTTGCTGCTCATCCCAAAAAAAGCAATGAAACAAAATCTATTCGCGAACTACAAACCCTCGGACCACTCGCGAATCTGTTAACGATGCGTCATCCTGACAACAGTGCCTCCATTTTTCATCCATACACGCGATCAGAATATGCTGATTTAGCAAAATTAATTTTGACTGATAAAAAATTCAACGGAAAACGTGTTTTAGTTTGTTGGAGCCATGACTATATTCCACAGCTCGCACGTAAGCTCGGCGTCACACAACCCATAGAAAAATGGGAAGATACTGATTTTGATAGTGTCTATATTTTAAAATATGATGAACAAGGAGTTGTGACAGATTTTACAATTTTACATCATCAATATAATGTTAACTTTGTTGGATCGTGGCGCGATCTTTACAATCGTCTCATGTGAAATTTATTTTTTATCATACTCGTCACTCTTTAACTCTAACGAATGTAATGTATCACAGAGTTTTTGGAGTGACGTGTAATACTTTTTAAAATCACTTTTTAATTCTTTTAGTTCTTTCTTAACATTCATTAAATAATTTTTCCCAGCAATATTTTCTGATTTTTCATGTAAAACAATATTGATATCTTTGTTGAGTTGATTTACCTCATCCGAAAAGTTTTGCAGTCTTTGTAAAATATTTTTTAATTGTAACTCGACTTGCAAGGCACATATTTGCATATACTCAATGTTTTGATGATACAAACAGCCTGTTGATGATAGTTTAAGGTTTTGAGCTGTATTGGGTTCCGAATAAAGTGGCCGATCCAAGTCAAAATCACTCTCTGCTGATTCAGTAGCTGAATCAGTTGGATTGAGTGGATCTACTTTATCTTTTGGAGACATACAGAACCCACCTATTCGATATCAATAACCCGTTTATCTAATGAGAAGAATATTTTGTTTTACCTGTCTATTATGCGGGATTATTGCACTTTTGTAGAGAAAAAATAATATAACCTTATGAATATACTAAATAAATATAGTATGACAGCATTTTTTGCGCACTGAGAATGTCTGACTAAAAAATGTAACAAAATATCATCATATATCAATCTGTTAACAAATATTTCGGCTTTGTTGCTGAATAAATGTCTATACTTAAATAAGTAGAACAATGGTTTTCTACTCATGTTAAAACAACCACTGATGAAAGGGGGTTGGTATGTTGCCCATCCAAATAACGATTAAAGATATGGAAAATTCTAAAGCACTCGAATCCCACATTGAAAAAAAAGCCTTACGACTCAGCAAGTTTCACCGCAAGATACAACGATGTCACGTCGTCATTCATATTCCGCAAAAACATAAACAGCACGGCAAATTATATAGCGTGCACATTGATATCACGATTCCTGGAAAAGAACTAACAGTGAATCGTCAAATCGATGAGGATGTTTATATCGCGATTCGGGATGCCTTCATTGCTGCAGAGCGACAGTTAGAAGCACATATACGCAAGCTTCGAAGCAGTGGGCGGCAACCGAACGGACATTATAATTTAGAGTAACCGCTCAATATTAGGGTGACAGTTCAATAGCAGCCGTATAGAATGCTTGGCTCAGTTTTGCGATTGGAGTCAAGTCAGTGACCAAACCAAAAAAACTCGGCATTTTTACACTGATCATGCTCATGATTGGTGCTGTCGATAGCATTCGTAATTTACCTGCGACTGCATTATTCGGCACCTCTCTCATCTTTTTTTTCATCTTAGCTGCGATGATTTTTCTTGTGCCTGCTGCATTAGTCTCAGCACAACTTTCTGCGCGTGCTGGCGATGAAAGTGGCATCTTTCATTGGACTCGAGCTGTATTAGGTGAGCAATATGCCTTTATCGCAGTTTGGTTACAATGGATCAGTAATTTAGTTTGGTTTCCAACCATTTTATCTTTCATCGCTGGCTCAGCTGCCTGGTTAATTTCTCCTGACCTCGCACAAAATAGAATCTGGCTCATCAGCATCATTCTCGGCATTTTTTGGTTTTTAACCCTACTCAATTTACGCGGCATTCGTGTATCAGCCCAATTCGCCAGTTTTTGTGCTGTCACAGGATTAATTATTCCCATTATCCTCATTTTAATATGCACTATGGTTTGGATGATTTTAGGGAATCCTTCTTATGTTCATTTTACTTGGCAAAATATGATGCCCAATTTAAATGATCCACAAAATTGGATTTCCCTCACAGCAATCATGACTGCGTTTTTAGGCATTGAATTAGCCGCCGTGCACGCTAAAGACATCAAACACCCACAAAGATCATTTCCCATCGCATTATTTTTTTCTGTCGCACTCATTCTAGTCACGATGATTTCGGGTGCTCTCGCCATTGCAATCATTGAGCCGCGTGACAAAATTAGTTTAGTTAATGGCGTTTTACAAACATTCAATCACTTTTTTATAACTTGGCATCTCACTTGGGCCATGCCCCTTATTACCATCATGATTATTTTGGGCACTTCGGGCGGAATTGTCAGCTGGGTAATTTCACCGATTCGAGGCTTATTGCATGCCGGACGGTCGGGTTTTTTACCTGAATTTTTATTACAAAAAAATCGAAATAATGTTGCGAGCACATTACTCATTGGACAAGCTATTCTCGTCACGCTTTTTTGTACCGCCTTTCTCTGGATGCCGAGTGTTAATGGTTCTTATTGGTTGTTAACAGCGCTCAGCACCCAAATGTATATATTGATGTATGTAATTTTATTCATCGCTGGGATTTTTTCTTACGACCGATTAAAAAACCCTGAGGCAACATTTTCTATTCCTGGAAAAAGAGTCGGTTTAACTGTCGTCTGTCTGATCGGACTCTTCGGCTGTTTAATCACGGAAGTCGTTGGTTTTCTACCGCCAGCAACAATCAATGTCGGTAGCACGTTGCGTTATGAAGTCATTTTCACTAGCGCTATGGCTCTCATTATATTGCCTGCCATACTATTATGTTTTTATCGAAATCGTAAATTAAAACAATTAAATCTCATGGAGGAATACAATGTCTCAGGGTGAAGTTGTTATTACAGCGATTGCACGCACACCCATCGGAAATCTTTCTGGTGAACTCAAAAATTTTACTGCGCCACAATTGGCTTCTTTCGCCATCGAAGCATTGCTCAAACGTTCCGGCCTTGAAAAAAATGCCGTACAAGAAGTGATTTTAGGATGTGTTTTACCAGCAGGTGTGGGTCAAGCACCTGCACGTCAAGCTGCTTTAGGCGCAGGTTTACCAGTGAGCGTTGGCTGCACGACTATTAACAAAGTCTGTGGCTCGGGGATGAAAGCCATTATGTTTGCAAATGATATGCTACGTGTTGGCACACAAGACATCATCATTGCAGGCGGTATGGAAAGCATGACGAATGCACCCTATCTATTAACACGCGCACGTCAAGGTTATCGTTTAGGCAATAGCGAATGTCTCGATCATCTTCTCAAAGATGGTTTAGAAAATGCATATGATGGCAAACACATGGGTTACTTTGCTGAGATATGCGCAAATGAAAACCATTTCGATCGCGCTGCCCAAGATCGTTTCGCGTTAACATCTCTCGAGCGCGCCAAAAAAGCAATTACAGAAAAATATTTTGCACGTGAAATTGTACCGCTCACCGAAAAAACGCGTGATGGTGAACGAATCATTGATACAGACGAACGGCCACTTTCAGTGAACCCTGAAAAAATGCCGCGCTTATCCCCTGTTTTCATGAAAGATGGCACGATTACTGCAGCAAATGCTTCATCCATTGCAGATGGTGCTGCCGCAGTATTACTAATGCGCGCTGAAACAGCAAAAAAATTGGGCGTTAAACCGATTGCTAAAATTGTCGGTCAAGCAACACATTCACAGTCGCCGGAAACCTTTACCACAGCGCCAGTCAGTGCGATTCAATCATTACTCAAAAAAATCAATTGGGCAATTGATGATGTTGATTTATTTGAAATCAACGAAGCCTTTGCAGTTGTTGCGATGTATGCGATGAAAGAATTAAGCATTCCCCATGACAAATTAAACATTCACGGCGGTGCGTGTGCATTAGGCCATCCAGTAGGTGCAACTGGCGCACGTATTATTGTCACTTTGATTTCAGCCTTGCAACAACATAAACTCAAGCGCGGCATAGCTGCTCTCTGTATTGGAGGCGGCGAAGCAACAGCAATCGCAGTTGAGATGCTTTAATGATTGCGATTATAGAGGCCTATAAAGCAGGATTACTGAAATACAAAACATGGTGGCCCAATATTCTAGCCGGCACCATTGTTGGCATTGTCGCGTTACCACTGGCTATGGCCTTTGCAATTGCCTCTGGTGTTAAACCAGAACAAGGTCTTTATACTGCTATTATTGCAGGACTATGCGTCGGTATTTTTGGTGGCACACGTGTTCAAATTGCCGGACCGACGGGTGCATTTGTTGTTATTCTTGCAAACATCACAGCGAAATATGGCGTTGAAGGATTACAGGTTGCAACCTTGCTCGCAGGTATCATGCTTATATTTATGGGCCTTATTAAATTAGGTAATGTCATTAAATTTATTCCTGATCCTGTTATCGTCGGTTTCACCAGCGGCATTGGTTTTATTATTTTTGTTGGTGAATGGAAGGATTTTTTCGGGTTACACGTTTCACTACCACTTGACGCACATTTTCATCATAAAATTTGGATCCTCGTCAAAGCGTTACCTACTTTGCATTTAGCAACCACTGGATTAGCACTATTAAGTGTCTTTTTGATTTTCATCACACCCAAAATATTTAAACATATTCCAGGCCCACTTATTGCAATGCTTGCTATCACAGCCCTACAAACGATTTTTCATTTCAGTGGTGTCGCCACGTTAGGCAGCACATTCGGTGGGATCTCTCAAACATTACTGCATTTTCATTTTCCATTGATTTCATTCAATCACATGCTGGATTTATTTGGTGCAGCTTTTACAATTGCTTTATTGGGCGCCATCGAATCTTTACTTTCTGCTACAGCAGCCGATGGAATGGCCGGCACACGCCATCAATCCAATCAAGAATTAATTGGTCAAGGTATCGCGAATATTTTTGCGCCGTTATTTGGTGGATTTGCAGCAACAGGTGCAATCGCTCGTACCGCAACTAACATTCGCAATGGTGGCAACAATCCAATTGCGAGCATCACACATTCTGTCTTTTTAATATTGATTATTATTTTACTCGCACCGTTTGCGAAATATATTCCTCTGTGTGCACTCGCTGCGATTCTATTTGTCGTCGCTTATAACATGAGTGATGTACCACATTTTATTCATATGCTAAAAACAGCGCCACAATATGACATCATCGTTTTGCTCACCACCTTTTTACTCACTATCTTTGTGAATTTGGTTGTTGCAGTGAATATCGGCGTGATCTTTGCAATGTTATTTTTTATTCGACGCATGAGTCAATTAGTGACAATTCAACAGCAGACAGAGCATTTACTAAAATCAGAAATCACACTACCCATCCCTCAGAATACAATTGTCTATGCAATACAAGGCCCTTTCTTTTTTGCAGCGGCAGAAAAAATAGAACACGCACTCGCCGTGACGCAAACCGATCCAAAAATTATTATTTTTAGATTGAAAGATGTACCATTCATTGATATGACAGGATTAGAAACTTTCAAAGAAATTATTGAGCAATACCATAAACGGAGTATCACGGTATATTTATGTGAAGCAAATCAAGTTATTTCAAATAAATTGAAAAAAGTCGGCTTAATTAACTTAGTAAAAGATAAGCACATCTATCACACATTATCTGAGATCATCCGTCTCATTCATGTATAGGGGAAGGTATGCCACGCGAAACAATGGAATTTGATTTTTTAATTATTGGAGCAGGTCCTGCAGGTTTATCAACAGCCATTCGTTTGGCCCAATTGAGTCAACAAACAAATACACCGCCCAGTATTTGTATTTTAGAAAAAGGTGAAACCGTCGGTGCGCATATTTTATCAGGTGCTGTTCTTGAGCCCACCACTTTAAATGAGCTCATCCCTGATTGGCGCAATCAAAATCCACCATTGCATACTGCAGTCACAGAAGATCAATTTATTTTTTTAACTGAAAATAAACATTATCGTTTACCCACACCACCGCAAATGAAAAACCATCATAATTACATCATCAGTCTCGGACAATGGTGTCGTTGGTGGGCAGAATACGCTGAAAAATTAGGCGTCAATATTTTCCCAGGTTTTGCTGCAACAGAAGTGTTATATGAGAATGATTGTGTAGTAGGCGTTGCTACAGGCGATAAAGGCCGCGATAAAAATGGCAATCCCACTGCAAACTTTCAGCCTGGCATTGAATTATACGCAAAACAAACTATTTTTGCAGAAGGGTGTCGTGGTTCACTCTCTGCTACATTAATGGAAAAATTTCATTTACGCGAAAAATGTTCCCCACAAACTTATGCGCTAGGCATCAAAGAATTATGGGAAATCCCTGACGCACAAAACCAACTCGGTCATGTCATGCATACCATTGGCTGGCCGCTTGAGAATGATACTTATGGCGGCTCTTTTATTTATCATTTAGATAAAAATTTATTAGCCGTGGGTTTTGTCATTGGATTAGATTATAGCAATCCTTATCTCAATCCATTCCAAACATTTCAACGTTTCAAAACACATCCTCGTATTCGTCGTCTCTTTGAAAATGGACGGCGTCTTGAATATGGCGCGCGTTGTTTAAATGAAGGCGGATTACAATCGATACCTGAGTGTCATTTTCCGGGTGGCGTGTTAGTCGGTTGCGCCGCTGGATTTTTAAATGTGCCGAAAATTAAAGGCATTCATACTGCGATGAAATCAGGCATGCTCGCTGCAGAAAATATTTTCAATGCACAAAAATTACAACGTTGCACCTCATTCTCGAAAGCATTACAAGACAGTTGGTTATGGAAAGAATTACATCGTGTACGCAACATTCGTCCCGCAATGACGTGGGGATTATGGCCAGGCTTAATGTATTCTGCGATTGACACTTATCTCTTTCGAGGGAATGCACCTTGGACATTCAAAAATCATGTGGATCATTTACAATTAAAAAATGCCAATGTTTCTCAACAAATTCCTGCCATCAAACCTGACAATCAAATCACGTTTGATTTAATGTCTTCAGTTTTTTTAACCCACTCAAAACTCGAAGAAAATCAACCCTGCCATCTCAAGTTACGCAATCCAGAGATTGCTATTCGCATTAATTTAAAAGAATATGCTTCGCCAGAATCGCGCTACTGCCCTGCTGGTGTTTACGAAATTTCAAAAAACGAACAAAACCAACCTTACTTGCAAATCAACGCGACTAATTGCATTCACTGCAAAGCTTGCGACATCAAAGATCCCACACAAAATATTACCTGGACACCACCCGAAGGCGGTTGTGGACCAGGATACACGCGGATGTAGCGCGTTAATTCACTACTTTTATCCCGTGGTCCTTTATATGTGTATCAATCTTAGCTATCGTCGTCCTGAAAAAAATTTCGCCCTCTATCTTGAACCGAATCCAATTCAATAGAGCGAAATTTTTATTCAGGATCCAGGACTAACAACGTTCGAAACGTGATTGTACAAATTCGAAATCAAGCCCGCTTCTGACGTAACTCTGAATTCACTGCAGCATCTTGCGTGGGATTCACATTCTGACGTGAACTTTTGTTCCACCAATTAAACAAATTTGTTGAATAACTTTGAGTATTGTCCAGCTGACAAGCATCTAATACTACTTCTGCAACGCCAACCATTCCCCCAACAACCAATCCTAATGCCGTAAAAACAAGAATGTCGGGAGTACCATCTGTAAATTCATTACGTGCTGTATCGTTCGCATTTATTGCACCTGAGATACAATCAAAATTGATTACATTTCTGAAATACTTCCATTTATTATCATTTGAAATAAGTGATGACACAGAAAAAGGACGCTCAACGCCAAAATTATCTGGGCAAACTACATCCACGAAATAGCCTTCTGGGCTACAACTTCCTACACAATACTTGCAAGTATCATTATGTGTTAGAAAGTCACACAATCCTTTATATCCTGCAGCGCTTTCTTTCCCTAATGAACCTAATTTTATCACTCCTCCAACAATAGTCCCAATCGCCGCACCTTGTAACGCTTTACTCGCAATTTTACCCTTCCAACTCATGTAAATACTCTCCTAGTTATTTTTAAAATAAAATTTTCTTCAAAGAAAAAATCCTAACGCGGCGCCTGATAACCTCCGATAAGGCCCTTTTTAGAAAAAACAATTTGCCAAAGTTGCATCTCACGCGCGCGAAAACCGCCTGCGCATGACAGTAAATAATAATTCCACATACGGAAAAAACATTGATCGTAATCTTGTTTTAATTCATTCCAGTGTTCATTAAAATTTTTATGCCAAGCCATCAGCGTTTTATCATAATCGGCACCAAAATTATGCCAGTCTTCCATCACGAGCAATCCTTCGGATGACTTACCAATCTGTTTAATCGAAGGCGACATACCATCTGGAAAAATATGTTTTGCTAGCCACCCATCTCCTCTGACACTGGTTTTGTTTGCACCCATGGTGTGCAATACAAACAATCCATCATCAGACAAACAGCGATGAATCATTTGCATATAGGTTCGAAAATTTAAATGGCCAACCGCTTCAAACATTCCAATTGAAGCTATTCGATCAAATTTTTCATGGACATCACGGTAATCCTGTAAACGAATTTCAATTGGCAATCCTTCACAATTCTTGATCGCGAACTGATATTGTTCTCGAGAAAGTGTAATTCCTGTGACTTTTACGCCATATTTTTCTGCGGCATATTTCGCAAATGCACCGAAGCCACAACCAATATCAAGCAGTGACATGCCGGGCTGTAACATCAGTTTTTGACAGACCAAATCAACTTTGGCAAGTTGTGCTTCACTTAAGTTTTGCGCATTTTTCCAATAGCCACAAGTATAATTCATCCTGACATCTAGCATAGATTGAAAAAGTTTATTACCAAGATCGTAATGTTTTTCAGATAATGTGTGCGTTCTTTTTTTTGTTTGCAGATTAACCATTTTTGCCCAGACATTTTTTAATATTAATTTAAGGATCGCCGTTCTGTTTCTGTTAAGTTCACTTTCTAGATCTGCTCTAATCACGCGAAAAAAAAATGCATCGAGTTGCTGACAATCCCACCAACCTTCCATATAAGATTCGCCCAATCCAAGCGTTCCTTCCCGTAATACTCTTTCATAGACATCTTCATTGTGAATCTGAATATCCCAGGGTTGAGTACCATTGATTGTAATCCCCGCAGATTGTAACAATTGTTCAGAGAGTTTTTTTGCAGTGTTCATGTTTGATTTACCTTTATGGAGATAGGGTTCGAATAGCTGGTTGTTGCTTAACCAACGGTTTATGATATTGTTGACGAATTTCGTCGATGCGTTCAATCCAGCAATTTAATAACTCATTTGAAAAAGTGATGACATCATCCACTGAATCATCAGCCCCATGCCATTCTGTTAATAATCTTTTGATGTTACTTTCGCGAATTGCTGTCATCACCGCTTCATTGACAGGATGCGTATCAATGTAATCTTGAATAGCACGTTGGAGTTTTTGCTCTCTACCACATATCTGATCGGGATGCGTGCGATTCATCAGCATACTCGCTATGATGTAGGCCGTTAATGAGAACAATGCATTAAAACCGATTTCTCCAGCGAGATTTGAATGAGTAATGTAGTCTCCCCATTCGCTAAATGTATCATTGCAATATCGATAAAGTAAAAATGCCGTCGAAGCGCTCAATGTAATTGGCGTCAGTAATTTCAATACTTTACTGGCTGAACTTTCCGAAGGATGATTGCAGGCTTCTATCGGCTGCTTCACGATACAATACAAAAAACTCAAAGCTGCGGCACAACTACATATCGCGAGAAAGAAATGATATCCCAGATCAGGATTCACACAACTAATAAAACAAAAAGCCGGTGAACAAAACACATCTGGCATTCTCTGCCAAATCATCATGATTTCATCGCCAAAGGTATCCACTGAAAATAAATTTCTGCGAGCACTTTGTGGTTGAATCATGCGACGCAAGGCAGGATCTGTGATCATTAACATGCGCAATGCATCAACTAAATCTTTGGGATCATATTCAACAAACGTACTCATTTCTAAAGCTAAGCAGTTCATGATATCAAGTCGTGTTTTTTCAGAAACGTGTAAATCCCAATTCATTAATCGTCTTTTAACTGTTGAATCTAAATCGTAATCAGCGAAGGATTCTTTTTCATCGTCAACATGTATGGCGATCGTATCATTCAGTAAAGGTTCTGTTGCCTCAGGCCTATTGAGCATAAGAGAGAATTCCATTTCATTCGAAGATATCAAAAAACAGGCATGTCTTCTTTAAGTTCTTGAAAATATTTTTTAACTTCACGTGAAGTGACAGCTTTGAGTGTAGCGGGTTTCCAGTGTGGTTTGCGATCTTTATCGATAATTAAAGCACGAATGCCTTCAAAGAAATCATGCCCCTCGAGAAAATGACAACACAAACGATATTCCATTTCAATAGCAGCATCAAAATCAAGTGTGGCAGCTTCTTGGAGTGCACGCAGAGTGACTTTTAAACTAGTGGGTGATTTTGTGCGAAGAACAGGTGCAATATTTTGCATCCAAGTTTCAGGGGAATTGTCGAGCGCTTCTAAAATATCTTCGATGGTATTTTCACTGAAACAACGCTGTATTTCCTCACGATGCAGCCACAACTCAGAAGATCCGTATTCTTTAGTGAAAGGTTGCAAAGCTTCAGTAACGGCTTGACGTGCTTCGCCTTCGACAATAGAAGCATCCGCCAAGGCATAAATGATTTCAGGAAATTGATCTGTCTTCACTGGAAAATCAATTAACCCTGCAGCCATGCAATCATTTAAGGAAATCCGCGCACCCGATAAAGCTAAATAAAATCCAATAGCATGCGGTAAACGAGATAAGTACCAAGTTGAACCCACATCAGGAAAAAATCCAATTCCTGTTTCAGGCATAGCGAAATCCAATCGATCAGTTGCAACACGATGCGAAGCATGAATTGAAATTCCAACACCACCACCCATCACAATGCCATCCAATAAAGCAATGTAAGGTTTTTTGTATTGATGGATGTGACGATTTATTCGATACTCATCGCGAAAAAAAACAGGTAACAAAGGATCCGCTGCTTTTTTATGTTCGTATGCACCACGAAGATCTCCGCCTGCACTAAAGGCGCGCCCCGGTGCTGCACGTATCACAACTGCTTTAATATGATTAGCTGCTTCCCACTCAGTGAGTTGTTGCGCTAATGCACTCAGCATCGGATGATTTAATGCATTCAATGCTTGTGTACGTGTTAATGTAATCAAACCAAGATTACCATCACGTCCAGAAATTTCTTCGAAATTGATTTCAGGAATGGTATACACAAATTATTCTCCAGCAAATGAAGCTTCTCGTTTTTCTAAAAAAGCTTTTACGCCTTCTTGTTTATCCCGGGTTGCACAACATAATCCAAAATGAGCCGCTTCCATCGCAAATGCTTCATCCAGGGAAACATTATAACCATAATCAATACACGAGATGATACTCCGTAATGCGGCGGGCGCGAGTCGAATAATACTTTGTAATAAAGCCAATGCTCGTGTGTTCAATTGATCCGCTGGCACCACTTCACTCACCAAACCGCAAGCAAGTGCTTCGGCAGCCGTCATTTTACGACCTGTTAAACATAATTCAAGGGCACGCCCTTTACCAATTAATCGACTCAAACGCTGGGTACCACCAAATCCTGGAATCACGCCTAAACGCACTTCCGGTTGCCCAAAAATCGCATTGTCTGCCGCAATCCGTAATGTTGCAGCCATTGCCAGCTCACAACCACCGCCCAATGCCGCCCCATGAATGGCTGCAAGTGAGGGTTTATTTAAAGTTTCGAGCATTCTGAATATTTTTTGACCGTTTTGTGCAAAAAATAATCCGCTTTGGCTATTTAAATCTGCCAAGGCATGAATATCGGCCCCGGCGCAAAATGCGCGCCCATTCCCGGTCAATAAAATACCTTTAACATTTTTGTCGATAGCAAGTGACTGAAAATTTTCTTCTAATTTTTTCATTAAGGGCGCATTGAGAGAATTTAGCGCATCAGGACGATTGAGTGAAAGTTGAGCAATCCCTGCAATAGGGTGTGAAATTTCGAGTACAGTATGTTGATTTTCCATGTATTTTTTTCCTCTCACTGACTGGTAAGCGGCACATTGTATAACATGTTCGCCAGCAGAAGTCATGCCCCCTTTGATATAATAAGAAACGATGAGGGCAATTTTCGATTCATGGACTATTCTTAGAGCAAGAATAGCAATCCTGAGGAGGATACCCAAATGCGTTCGCGCATCATTTTAGTAGCCCTGCTTATGTTTATTCTCTTGGATGTCATTGAAGCTGGAACGATTAGTCGAATGTTATGTAAACAATCTTCACAATATAAATGTTATACCGTTAAAGCACATGATTCATGGGAAAGTCTTTTTTCAAACTCAGGTTTACGCGACTTAGTAATGCGTATCAATCGTATCAATATTCCCCTGTATCGTGGTCAACAAATTGCTATTCCTGTTAATCAATATTATTCAGACTTACTTGATCACTCCCCTCTTCCAAGACAAATCGATCCTCCGCATAGAAAGTTAATTTATGTTTCCATTAATCCTGCAGTGCTTGCCTGGGGAGCTTATAATTCAGCAGGGAATTTAGTCGCATGGGGTCCCGCTGTAGGTGGACGCGGTTGGTGTCCTGATATTAATAGGGGTTGTCATACACGCACAGGCAATTTTACTATTTATTCCAAACAAGGAGCCGGATGTGTTTCAACGAAATTTCCAGTTCCTCGTGGTGGAGCCCCTATGCCATATTGTATGTTCTTTAATGGTGGGTTTGCTTTACATGGTTCCTACCAAGTACCAGGCTACAATGCGAGCCATGGATGCGTTCGATTATTCGTCCCGGATGCAAAATGGTTAAATCAAGAATTTGTTGGCGGTGAAAGAAATGTTGCAGTCGTAATAGATGACTAAAGTTGTTGTTACTCATACCATCCTGCGCTCTCGAAGTGGAGGCGCAGGATTCAGAAAACGGAAATCACTTTTCAACAGACATGTCTTTCTGTTTCTTTTTTTGTTTTGCAGCACAACGTGTTTCTGAATAATTGGCTTCTTCAGCTGTGACAGCCCCTGCTGGATTACCTTCGAGATCAAATCGAATGGCTCCTTCGCGGACTTTACGATGATAGACAATAGAATTGACATAATAAGAAAGACTACTCGACATACAAGCCTTGTCTGCCAATGCAATATCTGTGCGGCTACCCAAATGTTTAATAAGATCATGTCGAATGCCGATTTTGAGTGGCACAATATCTGCATTTTCTTTGAAACAACCAGGAAAATGAACCTTAAGCAACTCAACGCCATACTTTGCTTGCTCAAGCCAAGCCGGGCGGGCATTCTGAGGCGCGTTCGGTGCTTGCGGTTGACGCGTTTTGGTAACTTCCTTCTCCGCGTGTTTTTTTGGATGATCTTTTTTAAGGGTTTTATTCGACTCTGTAGATGAGGGAATATCTAACGCGATCGCTTGCAACTGTTCTTTAAGACTCAAATTACTCATGTACAGTAATACCTTCATGCCTTGGAAAAAACAAAACGTAACTCTAATAGCTTCAGCGCACAAAATCAACTCTTATGACATGGAAATAATTTCAGTACAGTTGCAGATGGTAGTAGACAATTGCATCAGAAGGGTGTTAAATTTCAAGGTCTCATTTTATCACCAAAAAGGAATTGTCAGCTATGCCGCAACGTAAAACTGCCAAGCGCGCAAAATCGAAAAAATCTGTTCGTAACACTCGCAGCAAAAGAACAGGTAAACAGGATGTTCTAGGACTAGTCGCTAAGATCGAAGGAGAATTCTTACATGTCCCTTCACGTTTAGTTGCACTCTGCCGTCAGGAGCAAAATACAGTCAAAAACCGCCACGACAAATTAAAAACTTCTCTGAAAACATTGCATACAAAGCAATCCAACCTTCAGAAAAAGTTAAAAGCTTTATCGAGCAAGAAAAAATCTTCTCAGAATACAAAACAAATCAATATTGTTAAAAAAGCACTCACGCAAACCAACATCTTGATTAAAAACATGACCAAAGTATCTGTAGAACTTAACAAAATATCTACAGCGCTTGCTAACAAACAAGCTAAGTTTATTGCGCTTGGCAAACAGCTTTTACAATTAGAGAAGCAATTAAAAAATAAGAAAATGGCAAAGCCTGCGAAAGCCCGCAAAAAATCTGCTGCGCCGAAAAGAGCTAAAGCACGGAAGAATATTCCAGTCTCTAGTTCATCAGGAGATTCAATTACGCCTACGATCTATGATTATAATGCATCAGGGTCTAGCGTAAACGAAACAGAAAACAGTTAAATAATACTTTCAATATTTAACGATTTTCTTCACTATGGGGAGGAAACTCCCCAAGTGTGTCAGTGTTGTCTACAGAAAATGTAGACAATATTAATAATAAATAAAGAGCCGCATCGGCCTATAGGAGCATTGAAAATGGAATTTGCTATGGTGGAGAATAATATGATTACTCAAAATTTAGACAGCATTACTTTAAGACAAGCTGTCAGAGATACCCTCAAAAATTACTTTACAAATATTGGCAGTGAACAACCTATCGATTTTTATTCGATTTTGCTCGAAGAAGTTGAGCGTCCTTTGCTTGAGGTTTTAATTAATCACACCCATTATAATCAAGTCAGAATGGCACAAATCCTCGGCATTTCACGTGGCACACTGCGCAAAAAACTCAAACAGCATGGAATGTTAGATTGACATCATTTATTTTCTAGCCGTGTAATCAGCTCGGACATGTTAAATCGCAAGCTAAAAAACTTACCTATTTTTTGAGCTCGCGTGGAACATAGAATGCAAAAATGCCTTGAACATTCATGCGTCAAATGGACCAATGAAGATATCAAACATCCATTCGAAATACCCGTGGGTATCAACACAGGATGTTGTCATGCTGGTCATTTCGGCAGTGTAGCCTAGCACGCGCATGGATTACACCATTATCGGGGTAAAAGCGAATCTTGCTGCACGTTTTCAATCCATTGTAAGCGCTGGATAATCGTCATGTGTTACGAAATGTATGTGCTATAGTGTGCAATATTGTAAATGCACTCTCTAATTACAATGAAAGGAGTAAAACGCGAGACAATCCTATACCTGTTTGATGGACTCAAAGCTGATACCGCGTAGGATCATTCACGCCCATTTGCAAAAATCCTTCTCGACGAAATGTACAACTATCACATTTCCCGCAAGCCTTTCCTTCTTCATCGGCACGATAACATGATACTGTCAAAGCATAATCCACTCCGAGTTTTAATCCTTCACGAATAATTTCTGATTTGTGAAGTTGAATGAGTGGTGTATGAATTGTGAAACAATGACCTTCGCGTCCCGCTTTTGTGGCAAGATTTGCCAACGTTGAAAATGCCGCATAATAATCCGGTCGACAATCTGGATAACCAGAATAATCCACTGCATTTGCACCCACAAAAATATCATAAGCGCCTAAAACTTCTGCCCATCCCAATGCAATTGCAATAAAAACGGTGTTACGTGCCGGCACATATGTTATTGGAATCTGCGTATCTGCTTGATAATCAGGTATAGACATTTTAGGATCCGTCAAAGCAGATCCACCTAAACTATTTAAACCAACGTTCACAATTTTATGTTCAAGCGCGCCTAATTTTTTTGCTAATTGTTTGGCCGCATTTAATTCTGCAACTTGCTTTTGTCCATACTCAAAACTCAGGGCATAACAATCGTAGCCTTGCGATTGAGCAATTGCTAAACACGTCGCTGAATCTAATCCACCCGAAAGTAAAATCACTGCTTTTTTTTTCATGCAAATCCTCGTATATTGCAACATATGAATGAAATACAACCTACATTTATTTTTTCACTCGACATACCCGTCCGTTGGTATGATATGGATGCCTTTGGGCATGTCAACAATAGTGTATATTTTACCTATTTTGAACAAACGCGTGCGACTTGGTGGGACACCATCCGGCCAGAAGGCATTACCTACACTGACATCGGCCCCGTGATCGTCAATGCTTTTTGCACTTTTCGTCGCGCCATTGTATACCCTGAAACTTTATGCGTTAAGCTTTATATTTCATCGCCTAGCCGCAGCAGTTACGAACATCATTATGAAATTTATTCAGCAAACAACCCTGAGATCTTATATGCTACAGGTTCAACAAAAGTCGTCTGGGTAGACCGCGCTAAAGCAAAATCAACTCGCTTACCTGACTGGATTAAACAACACTTGCCCACTTAAGGGTTTTATTCACATGATAACTACTGATTTAATTATTCAATGTGGTATTAAAGCAACTTTAGCTGAACCATTAGCAGAAAAAATCAATCAAGCCTGGCAACCTGACAATCCTATCCAAACTTGGCATACATTTGCTACCGATATTTTAACGCCCGAGCATTCTTTTCCTTTGCATCTTTTATTATTTTCACTATGTTATCCGCACCGCGAAACAACTCCAGAAAGTGCTGTTGCATGGATTCCTGATCATAGTCCCACTCGACTTCAACAATTCATGGATGAAACGCATTGTCGAACGGTGAAAGATTTTCATCATTGGTCGGTTGAACATCGCGCACTCTTTTGGGAAAAACTCATTGGAAAAATGCCGATTCAATTTATTCAACCCCCTAAAACATTTTGTAATTTAAATGATCCCGAAAATCCACAATGGTTATGTGATGCCAAATTCAATATCACAGACAGTTGCTTCACTGCCGATCCTAAAAAAGCAGCTATTATTTATCAAGACCACACCAGACAATTAAAAACTATTTCATATCAAACATTACAAGAAACAGTGAATCAAGTTGCAAATAGTTTACTCAACATAGGTTTTCAGCCTGGCGATGCAATTGCCATTATTTTACCGATGAATCCCTTAGCCGTTGCAATATATTTAGGGATTATTCGCATGGGCGGTGTAGTTGTTTCCATCGCAGATAGTTTTTCATCTGATGAAGTTGCGACCCGACTCAGCATCGCCAATGCAAAAGGAGTTTTCACACAAACCATTGTATTGCGTGATCAAAAATCCTTACCGCTATATGAAAAAATCATTGCCGCAAATGCACCTCGCGCAATTGTTTTGCACCCAGAAGGATCGCAGGACTCACACATGCTCAGAAAAGATGATCTCTTTTTTGAAAATTTCTTAGTTGCAAATACAACTTTCAACAGCTATCCATGTGTGTCTGAATCACATTGCAATATTTTATTTTCCTCTGGAACAACAGGTACGCCAAAAGCAATTCCCTGGACACACACAACACCGCTCAAAGCAGCAAGTGATGCTTTTTTATATCATAATCTCAATGACGAAGATGTCATCGCTTGGCCAACCAATTTAGGCTGGATGATGGGGCCTTGGCTGATTTTTGCAGGTCTTGTGAATCAAGCAACCGTTGCATTATATGATGACACACCACGTGATTGCGCTTTTGGTCAATTTATTGAACGTGCGGGTGTGACAGTGCTAGGTGTTGTGCCCACGCTTGTCGCACATTGGCGTCACACCAATTGCATGCAATCTTGTGATTGGAAAACAATAAGATCTTTCAGCTCAACCGGAGAGTGCTCCAATCCTGATGATATGCTCTATCTCATGTCACGTGCTGGATATAAGCCAATTTTAGAATATTGTGGCGGCACAGAAATTGGCGGTGCCTATATCACAAGTACGTTAATTGAAAATAATTGTCCATCTGTTTTAACTACACCTACTATGGGATCCGATTTTATTTTATTGGATGAACAGGGTATTGAAACAGATAATGGTGAAGTTGCATTAATTCCTCCTGCAATAGGTCTGTCAAACACTTTACTGAACGCAAATCATCATGATATTTACTACAATGGCATGCCAATATATCATCAAAAATTATTGCGTCGTCACGGTGACCAATTGCAACGTTTGTCGAATGGTGCTTACTGTATCCTCGGTCGTGTCGATGATACGATGAATATTGGCGGCATCAAAGTCAGCTCAGCAGAAATCGAACGCGTTATCATGGCACTCAACACAATAAAAGAATGCGCAGCCGTCGCAATGAATCAACACGGCCCGGCAAAACTCGTGATTTTCTGTGTACCAGAACATGAAATCGCTAGGGATATTTTAAAATCAAGATTGCAACAACAAATCAATCAACACTTAAATCCTTTATTTAGAATTCACGATGTGATTATTATTCCTACGCTACCTCGTACAGCTTCAGGGAAAATTATGCGACGCGAATTACGGAGTTCTTATACTTGAAATGACACATTCATTTCATTATAAAATGCCGAAGTTCATTCATTCAAAGTAATCGTTCGCTGAACCACGTTATCGGGAGGCTACGGAGTCCCGGACTCGCAATGACGGCTAGGATCAACTTCTATTCAACCCATCCAACAAAACTTTTTTAAATAAATCACTTTTAATTCCGACTGAGACTTTTATCGGATCTCCTTGTTTTTTATCGATAATCGTAGCGCCAGAATGAGGTTCTGGTGCCAATTGTACAGTCAACGGAAGTGTTTCAATCGTTGCGATTGATGGGTCAACAGAAATCACAGCTGCCATGGGATCCCAAAAATACCAAATTTTATCGAGTAACATTTTTTTATTACTATCGAGAAGTTGATACACAAATGTTGATGCAGGCGTTGAATGATTTTTTTGAATACGCTGATAAAAATCATGATCAATTAAAACGGTATTCGTGACATCTAAAGGCACGAGTACAATCGGCACTTTCGCATGAAAAACTTTTTTTGCTGCAAGTGGATCAATATAAATATTCCATTCAGCATACAGGTTATGAGTATTAAGAATAACATCCCTAATATTTCCTTTAACCTTGACTGCTCCACCCATGATAACGATTTTTTCAATTTTATCTTTTAAAGTAGGATGCGCCTCTAGCACTTCTGCGATGGTTGTCAAAGGACCAATGGCAAGTATTATCATTGGTTGTTTGGCATTTTGAAGTGTCTGGGTCATTAAATCTTTTGCGGATTGTTTAGGTAAGGAAAAATCTTTGGGTTTATCCAACGCAACACCTGATAAAGTGTCACACATTTTTAAGACATCATCAGGGAATGTGTGATGGCCTGCTAAGGGCGTTGCACGGCCACACGCTAACGGAATATTAGTTTGATGCATCAATTGTAATAATCCTGCTATGTTTTCTGCCGCAGGTTTACAATGCGCATTACCATCGCCATCGATGGTAATCGCTTTCACGTTTACATCTGGATGATTGAGTAAATATAAAATCGCAATCACATCATCGATACCAACATCGGTATCAATGATGTAATCATGTGTTGTCGCAAATGCCGATTGAATAAAAAAAAGAAATACGGCTAAAAAAATAATGAAACTAAATTTTAAACTTTTCAGATTCCACCTCATGTTTTTTTAAGTATTTCATAAATGGTGTGCCGCCCGTGCCAACAATTGTTGAGTTTGCGCTGGATTGTTGACTTTGTTGATGAATATAGGTTGCCGCATATTGTAAATGTGTCAAACGAAATCTCACCATCAAACTCACACACTGATTATACAATTCACGCAGCGCAGGATATTTCTCGTGTTGATTCTGAACGCAGGTACGTACAATAGGGCCTTTTTTCTCGAGATCTCCTAAGAAATCACGATGCTCAATGGGCATATATTCGCGCATTTCACGCAAATATATACTCAGTTCATCATTTTCGTGTGTAATACCCAAAGTTGCATCGAGCGAAGGAATGATCGTACTTTGTGCTCCTGTTTCCCCTCGGAAAAATTGCGGTGTTGAATCCACACCTTCGTAAACTAATCCATTAGGTAAAGCTGGATTATTTTTCCAGCCATGAATATAAGGACGTACACGATTGTAATAAATATAAGGGTCACATTTTTCTGGCATGCGATCGAGCGTATCGCAAATAGCCTCGAGAGCATCCGCAATGGTTGTTAGATGTTGGGCTAATGTGTCTAAGTCGTTTTCTTCAGCAGCTTGCTGCGCTAATGCTAAAACACTCAAGGCTGGAACGATGCGAGCTTCTATATCAATGTGAATAAGCACAAACCATTCTTCATCCACGCCACCTAAAAAGTTTTGGAGTAAAGCAATATTGCCGCAAGCAATTGGACCCTCAGGATCAATGCGATACCAATTATGTAAAGCATATGATGCATAGGAAAGCACAGGTGGTCGCTGCAAAATATTCGCCACTTCACACCATGGTTTCGCTAAACTCGTTGGAATTTTATCAGCCGGTGGTTTGGTGCCCCACACATATGCGTGACCCAAAAATGACAAAATCAACATCGCACGCTCAATTTCAGCAGGCGATTTTAATTTTGCGACAGGAAAAACTGGCATCTTTGCCAAAATATGTCGCAATTGATTGGACAATAATAATTTTGGTAAATGCAATGCTGTCTGTTCCCAGACATCAAATGCAGCAGGTAATTTTTTTAAAGGAGCTGTTGCAGGTAAAAAACCGCAGGATAAATCTCGTGCTCTATCAAACATAACACCTCAAATATATCTAGTCCTACTCTATAAAGTTTCCAACACTACCACTAAATAATCAAAATGTCATATTTAATGAGTGCTGACGAATAAAATAAGCAACTACTGGATCCAGCACATGGTAATAGCTGTTGTGATCCGTATAAATCATGTCTAACTTGGACAGATCGATTAAACATTTTTGAACGCCAGAGGGATTTAATCCCACTCTTTTTGAAAAGTGATGTCCTTGGGGTTCGTTAGATGGTTGATAGGCAAGTGCGGTTAAAACCTTTCTGCGGTTTAATGTCAAATGGCTTAAATCATTACTAATCCACACACCTTGCTGGGTAACATATGTATCCCAAGTATTTCGAACATCAGTAATAGTTGGTGTGTCATTATTGCGCCATAAACGTCGACACAGTGCATTAAGGTAATAAGGATGACGTTCAGTCAAATGAATAATTTCATCAATTACATCCCTGCTTAGTAATTTCTTCCATTTTCTGCGCGACATTTTATTAAGAAACGCGAAATAGTCCTCTTGACTAATACGATTAATCGTCATCAAATCACAGAGATGATATAAGGGTCTTGATTTATCACTAAACATTTCATTGAGCATATGCCTGTTGCTACCACAAAAAATATAACTCACATGGAGACTGCGTTCAACGGCGTGTCGAATGGCAGCTTCAACAGCATGATTTTCTTTTAATTGACCTATTTGCTGGAATTCATCAAACACAACAACACACGATTTTTGTGCTTGACCCGCAAAATGGTCAAGCGCTAATAGCAATTCAGAAATGCTTTTTTCAGTTGTCTGCTTCGTACTGATTTCTAATTTTTGGCCTAGTAAAGTAAAACTTATTTTGGGATTAAATGTTCTAATTGAATCAATCAATTTATTACATAGTGTTTTGGTTTTTGGCAGCAAAGAAGTGATAATCTTTGAAACACCTTCAATCATTGTTTTACAGACTTCTTCTTGGCTAAGTGCAAAAAAGAAATCCATACTCACGCCGGGAAAATTATTCTCACTTAATACCTGTTCAGTAAGGCTTGTTTTGCCATACCTTCTTGGGGCTACTAGTACAATATGTTCATGAGACTCTATACTCTTTTTTAAGATTTGTCTTTCATTTTCTCGGTTACAAAAATAGTCGCCCGTCACAACGCCCTGTGGAAAATACCTAGTCATATCAACCTCTTACTGCCCGCCCTCTATCATACCAATGGTATCACACCAGTAGTGTGACACTACTGGTGTGACAGGTCAATGATAGGTTCTACAGAGAGCTTGGGACGGCGAATCCCGCGTTAGACGCGGGATGCCTAGAGCCTGATAGCTTAACAAATCTATTGACACACAACCCCATTAATCGTCATCGAAACGAGTGGATTATCGCCGACAGCCATGGGAATAGTGTTAGTGATGAAACCACCGAATGAAATGGGTAATTGTGTTGGCCACACTGACCCTGTGAATTTTCCGACACTACCACTAAACGATGATGTTGTCATGCCAAAATTACTCCAGAAATTTTGTACGAAATTATTTTTCATCGTAAAAGTTCCTGTCATTGAAATCGCACCGCTAGAATCTGTTGGGAATCCTTGCAGATTGACACTAAACGCAAACGTATTCACGACAAGTGTTCCCCAGGTGGATTGTTGTGTCACTTTTGCAGATGTAATTGTGCATGACATACTGGGTGCTGCTTTATAGGTATAAGTTGCAGTTGCTGTACTGGTTTGATCTTTACTAATCGTCAATTGTGAAGTATCTAAAATGCTTGAACAATATCCTGATACCGTACTATTGACTGGAATAGAAGTTTGCGACGCTAATTTCAAAGTATGCATCCCAGTATTCACTGTTGAAGAAATTCCATTTTTCACCGTAAATGTTGTGCCTGTCGAACTTCCATCGAGATACAACGTATCCACTGCCGCGCTGCATCGTGCATCTGAATTACTTGATGCGACAACTTGCAATGTTCCCGTTGTAGGCAGTGGTGTGGGTGTGAAAACATAATTTGCAGTAAGTGATCCTGGCACACTAACTTGACTTGCATTCAGTGAACCTTTACAAGTTCCACCCGTCACAGTCACGGGTATTGTCGCGGAATTGATTTTGACAGTGTAAGGTCCACCTGCTGCCATGGTATAAATGAAAGGTGATGTACTCGCTGTGAAACTCGGGGCATCTCCTGTACTTAATGTTAACGAGTCTTTTGCGCCCACACATTGCGAAGGAATGTTTGCCGCAAAATTCACTGTCAAATTACCTTGCGGCACACTAGAAGGTTCTTTGCCAAATAATAATTTATCACCACTATTTGTCACTTCATAAATCGCAACATTCGGTGCTTCTTTATAAGTACCTTGTGCACCTAATCCCGTGTAAGACCAATCTTTGGTATAATCATGCGCCCAATTAAATGTGAATTGGATTTGTGTTTCTTTCGATGAAATACTTCTATCATCACCGCCCGGATAAATAGGAATATTTTTAAACCACACATCCACATAATATATTTTTTTACTCGCATCAAATAAAGTCAGAGGTGAAATCACTGCACGTGAATCAGTACTAAATGTTTTAACCGTGACAGTGCCTGATGCAGGTTTATCAGCCAGCGTCATAAAATATCTCACTTTTAAATTATTCGTCACACGCGCAGGCCATGCGGAATGATTCGTCGCTAGCAGTGACACTTGAATCACGGATTGTTGCGAACCCATTTGTGCACTTTGAATTGCACCATTCACAAAAAATTGGTCAGCGGGGGGATTTTCAGTTGCAGCCGTGGGCGGAAATTGATTCGCAGGTAATGGCGTACCTCCATATTCTGCAACCAATCCTGCTAATGCTCCAACAAATCCCGCATTATAATCTAACGCCACTTCATTCCCGATATAATCGCCTCGATCATCGGTATAAGTATCATTAGCATCTTTTGGACCACCAACTAAACCGCCGTAATCAATGTGACGATTATCACCTGCATAAGAAACATCATTATTTCCCGCCCAACGACCCTCTGCAGTTGCATGGTGAGGTTGTTTAGGATATTTACTGCCAAAACCACACATGTAACTAAACTGTTTACTATTATTTCCTAAAATATAATCAATTTGATTTTTTGCAAATGCATCATACGTTGTCGCATTAAAATACAAATCATAAACCAATGCACCGAATGCCGTCGTTGCAGCATAACGTGCATTACCCCATGGTGTTAATGCTGAGGCAATCGCTAAACCATCTCTTGAAAAACTATGTCCATTTAATCCCTTTGACCAAGAATCTAACCAACCTTGCGCAGATTGCAATGCTTTTGCTTTATTTGTATCAGTACTCGGTAAAAATTTTGCCATCAACAAATACGCGCCATAAGATTTATCATCCCAAGAAAGTGTCGCGGCTGTATTACCAAAAGTAATAAATTGTTCGGCAATAGGAATATACGTTGGATCATTTGTCGCGCGATACAACCACATGGAAGCAAATGCAATTTCGTCATTGTAACCACTCCAAGAATTATAAAACGCAGATACATCTGCTTTTTTCCAGGAGCCGCCAGACATTCTTCCCATATTGTCAGAATATTTCCCTTTGCTACTCACATTTACCATTTTTTGATAAATCGTTTTCGCTGTTGAAAGTAATTGATTCGCATAAGTTGGATCACTCGCTTGAAAAGCTAACGAAGCAGCTGTTAAAGCAGACACAGTATCTGCAGCTAAATCTGTACCTGGATGTGTCGTGTCTACGTAAAAACCATAACGCGGTAAACTTTTATCAGTAGAAGCTTGGTCAATCACTTCATACGGCATCCACAATGCACTGTGTTCTGCACCGACACTGTCAGGACTCACTTGACCATATAAACGATTATTTTTTCCGTCCCAACATTTTAATAAATAGTCTGTCGCCCATCGTAAATTGGCTAACATGGGTTTCAATTGATTAGTATTTTGAAATGCTGTTTGAAAATCAATGATGCTCCATGCCAAAATTGTTGTGCTAGCTGCCATCGGCAAATTAAATTTCACATTATCGCCTGCGTCTGCAAATCCACCGCCTAAATCAATCGCTCCTTCAGAATTCGGTAGCGCGTAATCTTGCAAAAAAGAATCACTACGCCAATACACGCGATTTGCAAGATCCCCAGTTGCTTGTGAAATTTTTCCTAGACGTTGAATATCATAGAAAAATATTGATTTTTGCAGTGCTTCACCGTAATTAAATGAAGCAGCCATCACAGGACTTGTGGTGAATAGTAATACTGCAGAAAGTGCTAAAGCTAACTTATTTTTGCCAAATGGTAGCATAACAACCTCCAGATTCATTGAAGTTTATGCACTGCTTGGAAGAGACTAGACTTTTTCACATAACTTCATCATAGTAACGCGCTTTAGGACACTTTTGCAAAACGGGTTAAAAAGCAATATGCTACGATACGCTAAAAATATTTTTTCGCAGAAAGTACTCACACGAGGAAGCGTTATGTTGTCGACGAGACCTATAAAAAATTCTATCATTCATGAAATTAGCAGCATTCAAGCAATTTTAAATCATGTCCATCCCAAATCATGGTTGATTGTAGATTTAGACAATACCTTAATTGAAATAGTGCAGACAGTAGGAAAAGATCAATGGTTTTCAACATTGATGCGTTATGCTTGCACTCTGCCACTCGATAAAACAGAAGCTATTGCTGCGGTGATTACGATTTACAATGCCGTCCAACATCATGTGTCAGCGCAGGCTGTAGAAGCTACAACTGTTGAAACAATTAAAGAATTGCAGAAAAAAAATATTCCCGTGCTTGCGCTTACAGCACGCGGAAAAGAAATTATCCACCCTACTCTTAAACAACTAAAAAATGTTGGCATCGACTTTTCAGAACAATGGGGTGAACATCAATTTCCATTACCCATTCACGAAAATAACGAGCAGCCATTTTTTTGGAATGGAATTATTTGTTGTAGTGGCAGAAAAAAAGGTGACTGCTTAAAAATTTTTTTTGACGCGATTGATCAAACCCCAGAACACATCACCATGGTTGATGATAAATTACATCATCTCACTTGTGTTGAGAAAACCATAGAGATTCAAGGTGTTGGGTTTACAGGGTTGCGATATAATTTTTTAGATGAAAAAATTAAACACGTAGACATGGACCAAGCGAATCGTGAGCTCACCGACATGGCACATCAATTTGATCAATTCACTTTGCAAGCTATCGAAAAATTAAAAATCCCTGTACCAATTCAAGCACTCATTGCGAATTCTTCATTAAAGAGAAAACATTCCACTGATGATGAAGAGATTCCGCAATCAATCGTAAAGCTACGATCGAAATAAGCAATCAACGAAAGCCAAATGTCATTGAGATGTCATCATTCTGTAATGATCTGCTTGATATCATTCTAAAAAACCCCTACAGGAGTGCCGTATGCTACGAACAATGATAAAAAATCTTCCTGGATATTCTGATGAAAATCCGTTTTTTAATCGCTTCTTCAATACATTGTCAAATTCAGACGCCATCTTCAATCCAGATGCGATAGAGTTATCACCAGTGTACGAACATTTTTTGCCAATCATCAATCAAAAAAACGCTATTGAGGCTGCAAAAATACTTTACTTTGTACATTATTCTCTGTGCAATGCCAGCGTAAATGTTAATAAAAAACCTTCAAATGCTGTCATTCGAGCAGGTTTTAATTTGTTGGGATCATGCCCTATTGAATATGCTAATTTAATCAGCTTCGGTAATGGGGAAGGTATTCAGATAAATGATCTTCTCACACCAGGAAGATTGATCATAAATGATATGCCAAATTGTCATGTAGCAGAATTACATCAACCAGAAACGCCCTTGGACAATTGTTTGCAAAAATTGCAAAAACGTTTCTTTCAGGGAAATATCCATGTCGATAGTTGGGGAAATGTCTACCATCTTGATCAAAGGAAACTTGAAGGAGAACAAGGTTTATATCATCAAGATAAAATTGTTTCCCTCATAGACGGTATTGACTACAGTATTATATTGAGCTTACTCAAACAATTTTATTATTTTTCCAATCCAGATGCACTAAAAGCATTTTGTTCACTCGATTTAAATTTATTTTCTGAAAATGATACCATTGCAACACTTCTCATTGCACATCCAAGTTGGATATTTAGTCAGTATGGCGTTGCATTATTAAATAAAAGATGCATGCCTATCGGGCTCAGTTTGCAAGAAGAAGTGACGGAAGAAAAACTAATTACATGCTTCAATTTACAACAAGAAGAAGATCAGCGAAAATTATTAGAAGTATTTCGTGAGCATGCTTGGCCCACGATAAAAAATCCTTCAGAGATTCAATGGCTAGAATCTCTTCCCTTCGAAACTGCTGAAAGAATGCTTACTCTGCTGGAAAAATATTTTCCGCCACTTGCTTACAACCTCATCTATAACGGTTCAGAGCGACTTCGTAGAACAGATGTCATGTTACGGTATGCTGAAGGCATCAAGCAATCGTATGAGGTAAAGCTCAAATTTCAGCCTCACACCATCTCTATGGAAGATCCAGAGGAAGTCAAACAAGAAGACATTCCTGGACTCGATGAATCAACACGTCAGCTTATTATCACTCAATTCTATTCAATTAAAACCTTGTGTGAAAAATATTTATCTGAGATTGAAAATTACCGCACTATCAATTTCTATCTGAAAGAAGAAAAATGGAAGCCGCGTTATTTTGTCCCAAAAGAGCGAGTTGAAGCTTGGCATGATTTACAACAAGTCATTATGCAGGCTGAGAATGACCAATTCGCTGCATTTCATCGGTTGTATCGCGACCCCGCATTTCGCATGGCTGCGGGGCACACCACTTCTGGATTTTTGTCATTTTTATTTGCACCAAGCCCATTATGGCCAATCGTAGAATCACTGAAACAAGCATTAGAATTACGTGTACTATTTTATAATCAATTCTCAAACGACAGACAACTCACTGCACTGATGAATGATGATGAGTGTTATATTGCATTGAGTCGGAATGAATTCGAGAACATATATTCAGTCTCAAACAAATCCTTGTTTCTTGAAGGGGTCGCAAAAACTGATCGTCTCAACCACTGGGAACCGATTAGAGTAATGGGACGCGATAGGCGAATGTTCCTTGATGCAGAATCAATTCACTGTATGACGACACAAGATGAATATCATCTTGATCGAGCAAATATGCTGCGTTATCGATTTGGCATTCAACAAAAAATCCCTCAAACCAGCGAATTACCAGGGATTTCAGAAAATATTGAAGGCCTCCCTAAATCATTACTCTATCAATACGAAGGCCCAGATATTTCTGCTGCAGAAATATTAATTATGAAAAAATATGGACGTTCACTATGTAATCATTTTGATAAGCCACTCGAAGGTGAGGAAAAATGTGAACGCCCACCCGCAGTGTTATTTTTTTATGTCCCCGTTTCTGTTGATCCCATTTTATGTAATCCAGAAAAAGTTTCATCTCCATTGATGCCGCGATATAAAGCCTTTTCAGAAAAACTTCAATCGTTACTGAACACACATGATCAAGTTAAATATGATACACCTATCATTTTTTGCGGGGTCGCAAATGTCGAAGGAGTGCATTATATCCCGTATTTTATATACAAAAATGCGCAAAATGAAATACAAATCATTACAGTCGACCCATCACCACAATTTAAACCGTGGGATGATGTCTCTGGAGAACCGTGCCCCAAAAAATCTTCACATGAAATGCTAAAACGCATTTTTACAAATATTTTTCGACCTTCTATCTGCTCATTTAATGATCCAAACGTCACTCAACAATTACGTCAGCGAGATTGCGGACCCAATTCGCTTACTGTCATTGAAGATGCATTACGACAATCTATGACGCAAACACCCTTGTTATCTGTGAATCCTGCAACAGATACACTTGAAATAAATCCTGCTGTGTTATCTGTTAATTTTAATCTCATGCGTGCCTACCAGTATGAAACCCATCGGTATCATTATTCTTCAATTGCAAAATCACTAGGGAGTGAAAATAGACAGAAATGGGAAAATCGTCTGCGTACATTAAATATCAGTGATGCCATTGGCTATTCGGGTGATCTTAATCTAAAAACGCAATTTAAGATTGTGCCTATTGAAGAATATAGTTACGAAAAAAATGTTGCTGCCCAATCAAATGCTGATCAAGTAAGTGAATTATATAGTAAAGTTGCAGCCGTCATTAATTTGGTTGGTGGCATAGGAGATGATATTGACGCAATTCGTCAAGAGTTTGTTAGATCGTTTGATTCGGGTTGGGAGGATAGAATAGAAAAAATAATCGGTAAAATTACTGAACAAACGAAGGAAAACCAATGGGAAGATATGCAAGAAGAGGCTTTACGTAATGGAACAGACCTTCGAACGATTGTAAAATATGTTTTACAAAATAATGTGGGTGAACAATATTATCCAGCTCTTCTTCATCATTTTAAAAATTACCTTTCTCATTATAAAATTCAATCTCCAAATGAAACTGAGACAGATATCATCGAAAGATTTTTGAATGATACGCGTATATCCCCCTGGTACCTTCGCCTGCGTGATTCAACAAAAAATGAATTGCGTCAAGAACTCATGAAACAAATTCTATTATCCATCGACACAAAGCGATACAACTTTCATATTAATTACTTTGGGAAAATTCTCGATCAAACAATATTGAATATCATGCAACAACTGCCGAGGAAATTTTCTGTTCGAGAAGTTGTTAATGATTTAATAAGTCATTATTCTACTGATGAGCAAACTGCGCCAAGCATGCACTATCTCATTTGGGAACATCAAAACACAATGCAGGACATGCTTAACCAGCGAGTAGAGAAAATTCTGGCAGACGTTAGTGAGCCATTACTAATTGACTTGAACAAAATGATTTCCAACTCCTCACTCGACATGCTCAATCATTTATGTGGCAGCAATCCAATAACATTACAAAATGATACATTACTAGCCCGATTAATAGCAGAAGGTGCGCACTGGTCGTGTTTATTCATGACAGGTGAACCCGCAACCGCAGTTAATATGAATGCTTTAGGAGGCATGCTGATTGACAAAATTTCGGCGAGATTAAATCATTTATTTAATAAACAACTTGAAAGTTTGCTCACTGAAATCAATACAAATATTGTTTCATCCTTTCAATCTATAAAACTTGAAAGTCTTCTTCTCTTTATACACGGAAAAAGTGATTTACTCATTTCAGATTGGATGCCTGCGCAAATTTCACAGCTGCCAGCGGACAGTTATGTTGTGAGTCGCATTCATGCTCTACTTGATCAAAGCATCGACAAGGCAGCGCGAGAAGCTTGCATAAAACGTTTTAATTTAATAGCGCAGATCATTCGCCGTCATATCAATTTGATACCATTTATCTCACCTGGTTATTTTTCTCACATAGCCCCAGATCATTATCGACAATTTATATTTGATTGCTTAAATTATTTATCTAACTGTCCTGAAGTTACTATAGAAGATAGAACATTCATTCATGAATTTATATTTTTTAAAAATGACTCACTCGAATTTGAGTTTTTTTACGACTCATGTGGAAAGAATATTGTCACTGAGTTTGTTACAAAAGATGCTGCCATTTCATCCCTCATGCAATATGCCAATATTCGTATTGATCATCTCACAAAGTTACTTGATATTTTCAGCAAATTTGCTGAAGAATCAAATCAGCAAATCACGAGCATTAGAGAATACTTGACTGAATCCTGTAGAGCTATTCATGAAAAGCAATTGCTAGTTTATGATAATTTCAATAAAACACAGATACAGCTAGAACAGCACATTGAAAATGTTAAATCGACAATTCATAAAGCATTTAAAAATTGTTTGCGACTAGCGCGAGAATGCTGGCAGCCAGGCGATATTCGCCCAGATCATCTGGGTATTAGATTACGTATTTTTTTATGTCTACTCTTCAATATCACACCAGAGAAATTACATTATTATGATAGTTTAACGGCAGCTCAATTAGATGAACGTTTGCAGGCTAGGATTGAATCCTTTGGCAAAAATACACTATTGCATACTTTACCTGCGCATCTTTCACTTCCATATTATTTGGATATAAAAATCAAACAAAACATTCTCATGAATGATTCTTTAACATCTCGCCAACTATATGCAATTGCCATACAATGGCTAAAAGAATATGACAAAGATTTATTAACCTCCTGTGAGCGTATTCCATCGCCACTCCTCGCTAAATTATTTGAAATTTTAAATGAAATGCCGCACGATGAAAATCCACTGCCAAAGGATTGGTGTCAACAGCATCTTTCACCGCTCTATAAAATGCGCGCCATTAATGATCGAGATGAATACTTTCTTGAAATAATTGAATCATCTAATTCATATGCTGACACATTGAAGCAATCCAATATTGAAAGCGAACTCGTCATGAAATCCTCTTTAAATGATTCAATTGCAATGTATAGCGGTAAGTCAGCTCAAAATGAAATGACAAAATTTCTTGATCTCATGCAAGCACCAATGGCTGAAAATAAAAAAATAAATCCTTCTCATTTACAAGCAGGTTTTTTTCGGCGAACTTTTTCATCATGGTCAGAAGATATCACGCGTTTAGACAGCATGATTCAGCGTATTCAAAAACGGCATGATATGCGTTTTGGAGATTTTCCATTAGATTCGACTGATATTTCTTGGTTAACACGCTTGCTTGGGCAACGTTGGGAGAGATTATGCCGTAGCATAGAGCAACCAGGTGAATTTCCAAAAAATTATGAAACGTTCTCTCTGCGAACAGATAGAATTTGGCTACACTTGGCATTGTTAGTAAAAGCAGCGATTAAAAATATTGATCCTAACAGTCAAATAACAGCGTATTCATTATTAATGCCTGGACGTCTACCGGATAATCGTGCAGGTATCATTCAGCGTGATGCTATGAGAGAAGAAAAATATGCAGACCCTAATGATGCTATCCTCGCTGATATTGATGATTATGAATATAAAAATATTGTCACGTTACCGACAGGATGGGTGCATGGACCTGCATTAATGAGTGCCTATCAAACAACAGGTAAATTAATGAATCCTTTTTTAGGATGTGATCTTACGATTGCTGAAGTGAAACATATTTTATCGCATCATCAAGATATAGCGAAACAACTCCATATAATATTCTATCAACATACCGCGATTATAGATAAGGAAACGACAAGGGTATTTTTGGAATACTTGCATCATAGTATTTTTTCTAATGGATTTTCTGGCAATTATAATCATCATCAAAACTATGATGCACGTAACGCCTGGGTTAAACTTATAAAATATGTGGAAAATTTACCTACGGAAAAAAAGAAAAAATTACTCAACACACCTTTGCCCAATAGTCATCAAACATTAGCGGATGCCGTTTTTCCACCTGAAAATCAATGTATTACCACGTCAGGCATGTATATTGCTCAGGCACTCTGGCAAGAGCGCGCTGAGTTGACTGAAAATGATTTTCCAGAATGTATTAGGTCAAGAATGAAGAATTATAATTTCGATAAAATTAAACGTAAAAATGCAAAACCAATTGAGCACATTCAACCGAATGAGAGAGCTTTCTTGGAGGTGTTACAGGGAGATCGTGGAGTGATGTTGCAAGTGTAGGTCAACTATACCATCCATTGCCGTCGTGCCGCGGCTTGTCCGGCTTGTTGCATCATTCTGCCACCTACTGCTGTCGTACCACGCTTAATGTGAGGTATCCCCTTTCCGCCGCGTCGTGCCACGCTTTCCCTTTCCGCCGTCGTGCCGCGCTTTATGCGCGGCATCCAGCAACAAAAATGATATCTTGATATTTCTGGATCCCGCGGACAAGCCGCGGGACCACGGCGAAAAAACTGATCGGCGGAACGACGGCGCTGGGAGAAATTATGCAACAAAGCTTTTCCATAGAGGATGTTTGCGTGGCTTCCTTTTCCAAAAGTGGAAGCTTGTGTGGCTTTCCGTTTTCAAACGCGAAAGCTTGCCATACTTTTACTGACATCATCTCACATGACAGAGATTGACTTATGCATGAATATATCTTGGAGGCTCTGTGTGCTCTTGTTTCTCTTCACCGTGTTCTAATGCTTCAAATTCTGTGATGAGTTTGTGCAGTTGTTCTGTCGTTTTTTCAATATCATGATTCACACGCGAACGTTGGCAGCAACCAACTAATCCATCTAAAGCTGTGCCTAAGATACAGAACGGAATCCATGCTAATCCACATTGGATACTACCACTTGTAGAAATAAACGATAAATAATTATGTTGTGCTACACCATAGCTGACCATACTGCCCACCACCCCACATGATGATGATAAATAACCTTCATTCAGTGGTTTCGAAGTAAGAGCATCTAGCTCTCCTTGTAAATGTCTAATTCTATTTTTTAACGTATCAAGCATCGCTTTTTTAGAATTTTGTGCAAATAAACTATTTGGAACAATGCTTTGATTATTGAGTAATGGTTGTTGATTTTCACTGAGCATTTATAATTCCTCTAAAAAGATGAATGCCAGCAAAGCTGGCATTCTACACATTATTAAGAATGTGGATTCTAATGATTAACGCTTGCGCGCTGCAAGCACTTCTTGCTGTTTTTCTTCAACAAGTAGCGGAACAACAGCTTGCGGTTGCGATGCATCTTGTGCCTTTAGCATATTACCAATCCCTCGGAACATACCAAATGCACTTGTAGCAATATCAGATGACATAACATCTAATTTTGCATTTTTTAATCCTGCCGACATAAATTCAACTTGTTTCAATTGTGCCATAGCAGGATGTTCATCATACACGCGCGCGCTCGCTTCGATCGCTTTTGCATTGGCTTCACCGACCATTTCAATCGATTTTGCTTCTGCTTCCGCAGCAATTTTCTTAGAGTCTGCATCGGCTTTTGCAGCAACAACCTTTGCTTTCGCTAAATTTTCTGCTGCAGTGAGTTCAGCTTGTGATTGGGTAATTTTGTTTTTATTATCTTGCTCAATTTTAATGGCAAGTACACTAGCTGCCCTTTGCGCTTCCTGCGTTTCAATTTCCGTTTTTTGCTTCAGCGTTGCCATTTTAGTATTGGCTTCAGCGGTTTGCAGTGCTTGATTTGCCATTTGCTCAAGAATTTTTTCATTCAATGGTCTAAAAGATTCAATGCTTAAGCGGTGCAGCGTAATACCGAAATGTTCTAAATCTCCTGCCAACCTTTCACGTACAGTATCTGCCAAAGTCACCCGACCAAAATCTGGGTCTAAGATTTTTTTCGGTTGTAATGAATCATCTTTCTCTTCCTCAACTGGCGTTGCAGCACGATTGTTCTTTGCTAAGTTACTGTTGTAGGAAGCCATCAATTCTTGCGAAGTTTTCGCTTGAATGAGTTTGCCCATTTCAGTAATCGCTAAGTTTTCAAGATGTGTTTTGATATCATCCGGCAACAATTGTTGTAAAGTGGCACGCGGATCTGTCAACTGAAAGGCAACCATGATTCTAACGGCCATTCTAAGCGAATCTTTAGTCACAAACACAATGCCATCAGCAGCATTATCCCCGCTCTTTTTATTGAGTTTACTGCGTTCCTCTGTCGGTAAAGTCAATGTTTGAATCGAAGTAGGCAGTGTCGTTACAACTTTATCAGTTGGACTATCCAGCACAGTACGACGATCGACGATATCTAACACACCATCTTTATTAATGACAAATACTGTTTTCAATGGAGGAATTAAACGCTTTAATTTTCCATGAACAATTTCATTTTCTGTTGCTTTAAAAAAGATGGGGTTCTTGCTAATAATATCATCTTCATCCTTCACTTCACCTCGTGCATCTTTCTCTGGTTTAGCTTTCACATCGTTTGTTTCTACTCTGAATCGAGGTGAATTAAAAACATAAGCTTTATCCCGTGCTTCCAGGAAAACAGGTTCCGTATTATTCCATGCTTTGACCAAAAACCCTGCAGGCACACGAATAATATGAATAATGTCTTCCACTATTTCATTTTTACCCCGTTTTTGTGTAACACCATGTTTAATGTAGTAATCCCCTTGGTTTACTAATCCATCATAAGTGAATACTGCGGACTTAAACACATAAGGTTCTGGACTCGGCCCTAATAATTTCGGCACATTATCAATGGTGATTTTTGCATATTGGCCTTGAGGCACACGAATAATGTGTAACACTTCATGATTAATATATAAATCAGATTGATCAACAAACCCACTTTGTGGATCAAATTGGAAAGCTTTATCTTCGATAACGTGTGTCCCTTCCCCCAAAATAATAGGTCTGATATTTGATTTTGCTTTTGCAAATTTTCCAGGCGGAACGTTCACAACATACACACCATACGCGCCATAGTACGGTTCAAAAAATTTCACCCGACCAAAAGATTCTGCCTTTGTATTGGGATCGGTAATGCGCTTAATCATGCGATGACCGGTATCCATATTTAACTCAGGTTTTTGGTTAGTTGCTGCCATCCAAAATTCTGTCGGTTTAATACGGGAAGCAGTCCCTTGTGTAGCCCAAGCTTTTTGAATGAGGTGTTCTTGATTACCCAACTGCTTATTAAATGCCTCCATGATTTTACGAGGCAAAACTGAGTCATCTTCATTTTCATTCAGAGTAATATTTGCCTTACAAACAATTTCATCCAAGCTTAATTCTACTTTATCTTCGATGAGAGTATCGAGTGGTGTCTCAGGGATAGCGTATTGTAAGGAGGGTTTTTGATTTGAATAATTTTTTTCTTCATTTGCAGCAATGTTTCTTGAATCCATAAAAACTCCTGTTACACAAAATTCGTTTTTGAAAAATCCATCAATCCTTCGTGCGTACCTTGCACGAACGTTGGGTATTCTGTCACAAGTATTTTGAATACGATATATCGATTTTCTAAAATATTTTTAAATTTTCCCATATCATTTTTCAAAATTTTAAATCATACTACTTGACCATTTTTTTCTTTCAATGGAGTCATCTATGCAACGCACACAAGATTTTACATATTATGATCAAGAGACACGCTTAGAAGGTTATCTTGCTTATAATGATGACATCAAACAAAAAAAACCTGTCGTGTTAGTTGCACACGATTGGTCTGGGCGAAACGAATTTGCTTGTAAAAAAGCAGAGAAGTTGGCTTCACTAGGTTACATTGGCTTTGCGATTGACATGTATGGTGAAGGCACCGTTGCAGAAGAAAAATCAGAAAAAGTCGCCTTAATGACGCCACTCGTCAATGATCGTGCGCTGTTATTCAAACGTATTCGCGCAGCCGTCGAAGCAGTCACTTCGCTAGAGATCACAGACAAAGCAAAAATTGCTGCCATTGGATTTTGTTTTGGCGGATTATGTGTTTTAGATCTTGCACGCAACAGCACTGATATCGTCAGCGTTGTAAGCTTTCATGGTATTTTAACCGCACCACCCAAATCCAATAAAACAATCACAGCAAAAGTTTTAGCCATTCATGGTTATGATGATCCCATGGTCCCACCCAAGCAAGTCGCCGAATTTGAAAATGAAATGACAGCAAAAAAATGTGATTGGCAATTTATCACTTACGGTGGCACAAAACATGCTTTCACCAATCCCCAAGCAAATGATCCAGGATTCGGCACTGTCTACAATGAAAAAGCCGATCAACGTTCGTGGATTGCTATGCGGAATTTTTTTACGGAGACGTTAGTGTAGGTTAATTGCATTCATGCACTACTGCCGTCGTCCCGCGCTTTATGCGCGGGATCTAGAAAATACCAACCGACATTTTTGACACTGGATCCCGCGCATAAA
>JANRLY010000047.1:0-33907 GCA_033762075.1 Gammaproteobacteria bacterium | reverse complement strand
TCGGCAATCCCCATTTCTTAACCGACCCTTTTAAGATCAGTTTTTGAATTGTGGCGTCGTTTGGAGTGCATGAAGTGCAAAATACAAGGCGCGTTCTCCACGCATCACTCTCAAGCCAAAACCAACGAATGCGCGGGGATGGAGTTTTTTTAAAATCGCCTAATTCTACCGCGCATTCGTTGCATTTTAGCATTTTAGGAAACCAAGCCGTAGATTGTAACTGTTCCCGCATCATTAGCGGTGAACGTCAGATTAAGCGTAGCAGAAAGCTGATTATTATTATAAACAGCGGAACATCCATCTGCGGTGTCATCGTCTGTCACACAATAACCAAGAATCTGGCGGATAATACCGTAGTTTTCCGCGTCGGTGGTATCTGGAGTGATGGTTGCGGTCGTAGAGCCACCATCAGCCGAATAGGTGTACTTCTCAAGTACAATCCCTTTTGCAATTTCTTTGCGGAGGAGAAGAGTAGTCGTTACTGCCATAAATTACCTTTCTATTTTAAAAAAATTAAACGCCTTCGATTGTGAATTGAACGTTTGTTAAGGACGATAAATTTGTACCATTTGAAACTTGGGATCCAGCTCCAACACTTGATGTTGCGTTAGTTCCGACAGGAATAATCGAAACAATTTTATAAGTTCCCGCATCAGTAGAAGCGGCACCTTGCACTGTAAGAACTGCTGGGGCTCCAGTCACTGCTGTATTACTTAAAATCAAGTTAGGAGGAGTAGCACCAGTCCCTTTTACCAGCCATCTCCCTGCACATTGATTTAATGTCATTGTCTGATTGTCAGTCGTTGTTAAAACTTGTCCTACTGCTGTTAATCCTGTTCCTGAAAAATCAGGGGATGCCAAATTTAAAGCTGAGGCACTTCCCGTAAAAGTTTGAGCCGATGCAGTTCCGCCTGTATAAACGAGAATGTTTGCACTGGATCGGTCCGCAGATAGAACAACAGACATCGTATAACCGCCAACGCTTGCGACCTCAACATTATGAAATTGACTTAATGCAAAGTCGGTTGCGTAGATGACTTCGCCGCCAGTAGGATAAGAGGAATCAAAATTAAGAGTGCCAGTAACTCCAAAGTTATTTGTACCACCTCGGCGGACGATGGAACTTTCGTTGATAGTAATTGCCATTTAAAATCCTTTTTAAAAATTTATGAAAACGAATGTTTCTCGAACAAATTTGAAGGAATTTTATCAAAACAGATAGTTTTTGCGTGATTAGTGACTTTTTTAGCCGAAAAGATTTTTATAAGTTTTTGCGAGATCGTAGGATTGGTCTTTTATGACTTGATCGGGGGTTATGGCGCGGATATTGGTAGCTTCGCCGATATAAGGATCTTTCTTTTGCAGATTCATGCCCTTTAAAATCCCGAGTCCTGAGATTAGCGCGTCCATTCTGTCGTCATGCGTTGCGTTTGGGAAGTCTATCAATTGCCGCTGTGTGTCTGGATCATTAACGCGAACAATGCCGCGCGAAAACATATCTTGCACGAACATTGCCTTGCGGATTTTGTCTTTATCAGGACGGTATCCAACGACTGGCAGTCCTTCAGATTGAAGATCCTGAACGAGCCAATCTTGGGCCTGAACGTTTTCAACGTGAATCTGATTTGGGTTGTGGCGCGTGATAGCCGCGCGAATGTTGGCTTTAATGGTGTCAAAATTCCAGCGGCCTGCGACTGTTTCAATCTCGTAGTAAATCCCGAAATATTCGTCAAAAGCAATGGTTGTAATCGCAGTTTCATCAGACGTCGTTTTTTCTGAAATGGCAGGATCAACGAAAATCAATTTATAAAGATGCGGCGAGAGCGGCATCCCTGGAATAATCCATTGAGGTTCAAAAATCATGTCATCGAACGCATCCCAAGAGCCCTCTAAATACCTTGCGATGAGAGCCGGTCTATTTGCCAAGGCCCGCCTCACATCGTCAACATAGGTCGCTGGGAGATATGGATTGTCTTTTGGCAACGCTGGGAAATATTTAAAATCATTTTCGGGACTGGTAATGAATCGATCCTTTACCCACCCAGGTTCGGGGTTTGTTGCCAGTAACCCAAAGTATCGAATGCCTTTAATGCTCTTACGTAAACGAGTCGTGAGCATGTTGAAAGCGTCGTCCGTCTTATTATCAGTCGCCTCATCAATCGCAAAAAAACCGAGATTCATGGATTTCAGCTTGTTTGGATCTTCTAAATCTGAACAGTGAATTTGAGAACCATTTTTAAAAAGAACGTGGCCGTCTGTTTTATTGTATTTTGCAAGAATTTTCTGGGGAATCATTTGCAACAAAATCGGCAACGTCGTTTTGCGTAGATCTTTACCGCGAAAACGTGAAATAAGACCCTCGTTGCCTGGGTACATTATCGAGAGCCGTATTGCCTCCCAACACAAGGCAAAGCTCTTTCCACCCCCCATAGCACCGCCGTAAAGCTTATATCTCGCCGTAGATTGGTGAAAATCGTTTTGTGATTTGAAGGCAGCGTAGTTCTCAAACGTGACTAAATCATTCGTCATCACGAAATTTTGTCTCAGTAATTGTCGTTATCACAACAGGTGCAGAAGGGTCTCCTGCGTGTTGAATGCGATCACCGTATTTTTTTGGCTTGAGTTTTGAGGCAATCCACTTGCGTGTATCGACTCGAAGTCGCGATCGATTGATCCACTCTGAATTTGGCACCTCTCTACCGTTTTCATTTATGATAGTGTCGTGAGAGGTTTCATCAGCAATTTCTAAGAGTTCTTCAGCGAGAAAGTCTGCCTGTTCTTCTTTCGCGCGCGTGTATTTGTCTGCTAAAGATTTGTCTTCATTAAGCCATTCCATAAACGTCGAATATCTCGGATACTCTGGTTTTGACTTAAGAATAGACACAAGTGATTTACCAAAGACAATTTGGTCTAATATTTCAGCAATCATTTCTGGATTATTTTTTTTCATGAAATCAAGTTATTTTAAGTTTTTTTTTGGGGGGAGTAAATGGTTATTTTTCTGAAAAAAGTAGTTTACGAGTTTGGTAGTTGTGTTTTAGACTGGGATGGTGAATAGCACCTCAACAAATTTCAATTTCAGTTGCTATTCACAGCCCGTAGCTTCCCCAATGAGTTACGGGCTTTTTTTTTGGGCGTTTTTCTCCCCTTTTTGTCGGCAAACAAGGGTCTAGCATAAGCCGAGGCCGCAAGGCGCTGAACAACGGCAAGCCAAGGGAACTAAGAGTTTTTTTTCTGGGATTTGTTTCTCTCCCGACCTGATACCTACCGCGCAACGGGGATAATGTTGTGCATGGCTTAAAATAGTAGGGATTTGTTTTAAAAAAAAATTTTTCCGGAAATGGATAAAAAGCTCTTTTTGAGTAAAAAAGACTTTAAGAACCGATCAGGAAAAAACAAATCCCCTATTTCTTAAATCAATTAACCATTGAAATTACTTAGAAAATTAGTGTTGTGACGCAATTAGTCAAAATTGTGGTTGAAATTACTTGTCGAACATAAAGGCTATCTGATAGGATATTATCAGGGAATAACCCCGACGAAGAAAGGAACTCAAAATGACACATTTAGACTCAATATTAATAGCGATGGACGCGATTTTTAGCGGTAAATCGCTTCGAGAAAAAGATCATATCACCTGCGATTTTTGCGAAAAAGAAATCGCCGATTACGACATCGACGAACACAGAAAAAAAACAGGCAACGCTTGTTATGATTGTCAAGATTCATATCTTCATTTTGACGATGAGGACTGGAACGATTGGAACGGCGAAAGAGCTTATGAAATGGAGAAAAACAATGATGAGTGAATTTATACCTTTTTTTGGTCTTTTATGCGGACTTGCAATGATTTTATACGCGGGATTTCTCGCAAAGTGAGAATGAAAATGAACACAAAAAACAATTCAATTTTTGCACAATGCAATTGTTGCGCAAACGAGCGAGATTTATTCCTGCGCGAAGGCTTTGACGGTGATGAAATGTATTCTTGGGTTTGCAAATCATGTCTGCATTTAGATGATTTACCGCAGCAGAGAAAAGAAGAGATGTCGGAATACGAAAATTTTATCGAACACAAACTTTAAATAAAAAACCCCTGTTTGCGCAGGGGTCGAGCGTAAAAGAGTGCGCACTGTGAACGTACTCAGAGACTTTAAAACAATATCACAGAGAAAAATGAGCGTCAAAAATGAATCAGGTAGCAACAATAAATCAAAGTCAGGTGCCGCAAGTTGCGGCGAACTGGACACCCGAACAAACCGCGCTGTTAAAAAGCACGATTTGCAAAGGGGGAACGGATTCTGAACTTCAACTTTTCGGCATTGTTTGCCGACGCACGGGGCTCGATCCGTTCGCCCGTCAGATTTACGCCGTTAAGCGCGGCGGAACGATGACGATCCAAACCTCAATCGACGGATTTCGTTTAATCGCCGAACGCTCCGGTAAATACGCCGGACAAGTTGGCCCGTTCTGGTGCGATGAGGCGGGGAATTGGTCGGACGTTTGGCTTGGATCTGGTCGCCCCGTTGCCGCGAAAGTCGGCGTCGTGCGCTCAGATTTCAAAGAGCCCATTTTTGCCGTCGCGAAAACATCGTCGTACATCCAAGAGTTTAACGGAAAACCTTCCGGCCTCTGGCAGAAAATGCCCGAGGTGATGATTGCGAAGTGCGCCGAGGCTTTGGCTTTGCGCCGCGCTTTCCCGCAAGAATTGTCCGACCTCTACACCGCAGATGAAATGAATCAGGCGGAGGGCGCCGAGGCTGTCGATTCGACGATTTCCATCGCTCAACAAACCGCGATTGCGGGACTTGTCGAGAAATTGAGTGATGCCGCTCAAGAAAAGTTTGACGCGGCCTACCCTAATCCTTCCGAAATCAAAAAAAGCGAATTCAACACGCTAATTGCGAAACTCAATAAGACGATTTCCGACCAATCAACACCAAAAGATTCGGACGAAGACCGCGTTGCAAAGGGAATAAAAGCTCTAGGTTTTGATGAAGCTCATGCGACGCTTTTGAAATCAGCTTTTGAACCGTCAACGCTTATCGAATTGCTAGGCAAGGCGTACAAATCAAAAGATCGCGAACAGGCAAAAATTGACCTCATCGAACACGCCGAGGATGAAATCTCACAGCGGGAATTTGATGCGGCACAAAATGAAGGAGAAAAGTAAAATGGAAAATCTCCAAATCATTAATTGCACTCAGGGCGAGCCGGAATGGCACTCCGCAAGAATCGGATGCCTCACGGCCTCTTGCTACTCCCAAATTTTAGCAAAGGGGAAGGGGCTCACGCGGCGTTCTTACATGATGAAGATTGCAGGAGAACGCATCACCGGCAACGCGGCGGAGTCCTACACAAACCCGCACATGGAACGCGGCAAGGAACAAGAAAGCGCTGCTCGGGAATTGTACGTCGCTCAAAGTGGCCTTGAGGTTATTGAATGCGGATTCATGAAGCGCGGTAATATCGGATATTCTCCCGACGGATTAATTGGCGAAGACGGCCTCCTCGAAATCAAAACGAAATTAGCACACCTGCAAGCTGAAGTTTTGCTGGATGACAAAATACCATCAGAACACATCGCCCAGATTCAAGGTGGCCTCATGGTATCCGGTCGCCAGTGGCTCGATTTTGTTTCCTATTGTCCTGGTATGCCGCTCTTCATCAAGCGCGTCGAGCGCGATGAGGCTTACATTCAAACACTCACAGATGAACTCGCGAAGTTTGAAGCGGAATTGTCACAAGTTGTAACGCAATTAATGAGTAAATTTTAGGAGTCATCATGGATAATAAAGAATACGCGGATTCGTTGCGAAAAATTGCGGACTTGTATGAACACAATCCGGAATTGCACCAACCAGAACCCGAGATAGCAGCTTACCACTGCAAAACGAAAGAAGACGCTAAACAAATTATTGCGATGCTCGGAAATTGCGAGAAGCAATACACAGACACACTCTTCACACTTAGTAAAAAGTTTGGCGGTATTAATTTAAGATTTGTATTTAGCCGAACTGATGTTTGTGACCGCGTTATTTCAACGAGAACAGTAGAAGTAGAAGTTGTTGAATGGAAATACGATCAAATTTTGAAAGGGGATGATAATGGAAACTAAAAAATCAACAGCAGAGGAACTCGCTGGGCTTACAGGCGATCAGCTTCTTTTTAGGATGGATGAACTCAGACATGCTGCCGCCGATGCCGGTTACCGTTGGGCTGAGGCTGATAAAAAATACAAAGATTTGAAGGAAATGATGCCATCCCTTCTCGCAACAATCCAGCTTTCGTTCAAAACGGAAAAAATGAACCTTGCCGAAGCTAAAACAAGAGCTCTTGCATCCACGACGTATCAGGAGCGGCTTAAAGAGATGAACCTTGCCGAGTATGAGGCGGAACTCATCCGCGTTGAATATAGGGGATTTATGGAGTCTTTAAAATCTATTCAGGCAATCGCGTTTGTCAAAAACAGCGAACTTAAATTAGCGAGGTAACTAATGATTTGTCCACATTGCAAAAAAGAGATTTCTCGCGCTGAGGTTGCTAGTCATATTGGTAGTTATACCAGCGCGAACAAGAAAAAATCATCGGCGGAAAATGGGAAAAAGGGAGGCCGACCGCGAGTGAATTCCAAGAAGGAAATCGTTAAGCCAAATTTGACGCAAGAAGAGGTGATGAAAATGCTTTTTGAGGAAATTAAGAAATAACGTTTGACGAAAATGCGAAGTCATGATTTAAAATAATCGTTGTCAACGGCATTAAGATAACACAAAAATTTAAAATTTTAAGCGAGCAATCGTTTAAGGGCGCGCTAGCACCTTCCTTGCCGTTGACACGCGGCGCGCCCATTTTTTTTCACCACTGATTTACACCTTTGATTTTTTATTTGGGAAACTGTGTGTTTAAAGGGGTGTCAGTTTTGCATTATTATAAAAGAAATCTTGGCGACTATGCAAAAAAAGCTGGTCACCTTTCGCCTCTAGATCACGGAGTTTATAATCTCATTATTGACGCTTATTATGACCGTGAACGAGCCCCAAAACTGGAAGATGCTATGATTTGGGCGCGCGCAAAAACTAAGGCCGAAAAAAAATCAGTTGAAGCTGTTTTAAATCAATTTTTTGATAAAAATAATGACGGTTCATTTTCTCAGAAACGCATTGAAGAAGAAATCGCCGCCTATCGTGCTAAGAGCGCGGCAAACAGCCAGATTGCAAAAAAAAGAGAAAGCACGAAACGTGCTCAGGTCGTGCACGAAACGTGCTCGGAACGTGAACACGATGTGGTTTTTCGTGAACCTAACCATAAACCATTAACCAATAACCATAAACCATTAACCAATATTTATAATACGCGCGCGGATGAAATTCACAATTTTTATCAATCGCTAGTTTCTGATTGGGAGTCTAATTTGACGGTAAAAGATTTTTCCATAGGGAGCCTTTTTGCTGGGCCAAAGGCGGTAATGGGTTTGATTGATTCGCATTCACTCGATGATTGCCGCAAAGCCATCAAAAATTATGCTGAGGTGTTGGCGTCGCCTGACCATTTTTACAATCACAAGGTAACGCTACAAAAATTTTTAGAAAAAACAATTTACAGCTTTTTTGACATCATGACACCGCTGGAAAATTTCAAGATCGATAAAAACGTCAGCGTTGAAAAACTAAATCAGGCAGCAGGGGAAGAGTGGTTAAGGTCGCGCGGCGTAATGGGGGCAAAATGATTGAATCAGAATTTCAGCCGGTGATGAAAGAACTATCAGATTTTTATAACAAGACACTTTCACCAACTCAACATGAGATTTGGTTTCGCAAGATGCGGAATTTATCAAAGTGGGTATTTAGTGAGGTTGTGAGCGAGGTTATCGGATTTGAGCGGTATTTTCCTACGCCTGCAAAGGTTTTAGAGCTGGCGGCTAAACATCGCGAGATTGTCGCAGATAAAGAAAAACAATCATATCCGTCGATAACTCAAGTATCAAGGGCAAGCCCACGCGATTCTGAATACGTCCGCGATGCAAAAGAAGTTTTTCGGTTGGTTTGCTTAGAGGGGTTAACAGGGGAACCTCTCGCAGACACGTTAAAAGCAATGGCGGATAAATATCCTGGCAAAGGTTGGGAGGCTTAAAGATGATTAAAGATACATCAATGCAGGCATGGCGCAATTTAAACGATTCTAGGGCTATCAGCGTTCGTCAAGCGCAGGTTTTAGCGGCGATTCGAAACGCGAAATTTCCGGTCACGGACGCGGAGATTTCAAAACTCGTTGAGTTGCCGATTAATTGCGTGACTGGACGGCGTGGAGAATTGGTCGCGTTGGGACTGGTCGTCGATTGCGGAGTTGTAAAAAATGAATTTGGACGCTCAGTTCATGTTTGGAGAGTTGCGGGTAGATTGCCTGGGCAGATGGAGTTGTCGCTGTGAATCTCGAAGACATCAAAATTTGCCGTGTGTGTAATAACCGCCCTTCGCGTCGAAAAAAATGCAAGGCTTGAAACGGAAATGGAATTAAATGTCATCAAAGGTAATGTCAAAACCTCGCAGAGACGTTCTGCGGGTTGAGCGGAAAAATTCAGCGGTGACGGCGATGCAGGGACAAACTTGGTTTGAATCGTCTGCCGCTTTTATTCTTAGAGATGCATTTGGGCGTGTGAACTCTGTTAATAAATTTGAGGTTGTCCGAGTGGTTTTGAAAAATGAACGCCACGCCTTCCCTTACAGCGCGGCGGTTTGAAATAGTTAGGGTAATTAGATGAAGCCGATAAGACTGACGAAAGAGAAAAAATCGAAATACGGGAACAAAATAACCGAATTTGACGGGATGAAATTTGCGTCAAAACACGAGGTTAAACGGTTCGCAGAATTGAGGCTGATGGAGCGGGCTGGACTAATTAGGAAATTAAAACAGCAAGTCCCTTTTGAGTTGATTGTAGGGATTATCAAAATTGGAACTTATATTGCTGACCATGTTTATGAACAAAAAATATATGACTGCACTACTCATAATCTGTGGGTACCTGTTGTCGAGGACGCAAAAGGCGTTAGAACTGACGTTTACAAAATTAAGAAAAAACTAATGCAGGCGATTTACGGAATAGAAATCAAGGAGGTTTGAATGACGGGTGAAACATTACTGTTGATATTTGGGATCGTAGCGGGATGGTTTTTGAGATCAGTGCGGCATGAGGAAAACAATTCAACGCGATTAATGAGCAGAGAAAACCAAATTGAAAATGCCCTTTTTTTGCAAAGATTAAAATCAAAACATGGAACTAAATAAAATAAAACTTTGCGACGTGTGTCACAACAAAGCACGGTTAAGAAAAAAATGTCGAAAGTGTAAAGGGAAAGGATTTTTAATCCTGACGGAGGATAAATGTTAAGTTTTCACAATGACGCAAAAATAAAAAAGAAGTATGTTGCTCGCGTTGCGGCACACGCCAAGGCGGACGAAATTATCAAGGGCAAGTATTGGGAGAAAGGACGCGGCTGCGCGGTGGGCTGTACAATCCACTCTTCAAATTACAACGCTTATGAAAGTGAATTGGGATTGCCGGAATGGTTAGCGAGATTAGAAGATCAAATTTTTGAGAACCTCCCTAACGCTGAAGCTAAAAAATTCCCGAAACAATTTCTCGCTGCAATTCCTGTGGGCGCAAATCTCGATTCTGTTAAATGGAAATTCTGTGCGTTTCTTCTCAAAGAAAATATCGACAGAGTTTTGTCTTTGGAGATTTCCGCCGACTTAAAACACCAAGTAGTTGCCGCGCTTCGTCAATGTCTCACGGTTCATGAAGACGTCATTGAATCCGGAGAATGGAATGAGTCGGCGGCGGCGGCGGCGGCGGCGGCGGCGGCGGCGGCGTGGTCGGCGGCGTGGTCGGCGGCGGCGGCGGGGTCGGCGGCGAGGTCGGCGGCGGCGGAGTCGGCGGTGGCGTCGTGGTCGGCGGCGTGGTCGGCGGAGTCTGCGGCGGCGAGGTCGGCGGCGTGGTCGGTGGAGAGGTCGGCGGCCTACAGCAAATACGCTAAAAAACTTTTAAGATTATTGAAGGAAGCGAAATAGGTTTTTATTTTAGGAGTGTGAATGAAAAAGATATTTGAAAATATTTTATACTACTTAACCATCGCGCTCATCTTGGGATTGCCCATTGTCGGAGCTTACTCTTGTGCTGCGATTCGTTACAATGAGTGTCGCTCACAATTCTCGTGGTTCTATTGTGCGAAGGAGTTTTTCAGATGAAATACCGATGCAAAGTAACGAGTCCTTGGGGTGTTAGTGGAAAGGTCGTAGAAAAAGTCGGCGGCTTTGTTCAGGCCATCGCTGGCGGAATGGGCGTTAGCCCTGACCATTATCCCGATTTATTCGAGATGATTGAAGAAGAGAATCCAATGGATAAAATCTTAAAGCCTATGCTCAACAAGTGCGTTGAATACTATAAGCCCGTCGAAACCAAAACTGTTTGGCTTGTAAGCACAACGCTACAGCGCGATATGTTTGGAAATTTTTGCAATCCCATTGCCGTCCCTCTCGATGATGTTGACTCTCTGAAAAAAGCGTATGAATCAGAAAAGCGGTGGGCTGACACGTTTAAGAAACAGCGAGAAGTTTGCGATGCTGAGATTGCATCCCTTCGCGCAAAGCTCAAGGTGGCGGAGGAACTCATGGAAAGAGAACTGCCGCTCGATCTTTATCAGAATTATAAAAAAATATTCAGGGAGGCGTGAATGGTTTGCAAAATCTGTGGCGTCGAAATGATCGAGCATGACGGCGTGATGACGCTTTGTCAGAAACTGAAGGTGGCGGAGGATGCTTTAGTTAAATACGCCAAGATGGAAGAGAATCGAGAGCAAATTATTAAACAAGATATATCAATGCGGCTTGATTCTGGTGAAATTAAAACAGCGTCTGGGATTCGTGTTCTTCAGGATGAAATTTTACATATAGCAAGAATAGCACTCAATAAAATACGGGAGCGTGAATGACTGACAGAGAATTAAACATAGCCGTTGCGAAGTTGTTAGCATACGACAAAAATGAACATTTTCTAATTGGTGCAGACGGCAACTCTCCGGGCTTTATTTTTAATAAAACATGGTATCCTTTCAATCCCGCAACCTCATGGGGACACGCTGGGCCGCTTCTCGAAATGATGCCGAACACCGCATTGATCCATGCGACCGGGACAGAGCCATTGGTTTGGGAGTGTGTAACAGAATCAGATTTGAAAGATGGATGGATTCGGCAAGGGCTTCATGAAACATCACCAACACGGGCAATCTGTGAGGCATTTTTAAAATGGCATGATTCTGACCCTGAAGGATTTAAGAAAGCTACGGGGCATAGTCCTCGCGGCGTGGAAGGTTTTTGAAATTTTTGGAGGGTGAATATGACAAGGATGGAAGTAGCATTGAAGCTGCGCGATGTAATTGGACATCGATCTGATTTTTCTTACTCTAATACATGGGTAAAAATTTTGGATGTTCTTTACAACAGGGCGAATGCGCCAGAAATCAGGTTAAAAGCGCACGAGGCTTTGGACAATCGGTCTTCGTTAAAGGAAGTTTTGGACGTTTTTATAAAAGAAATTTTTGGGGAGGTGTGAATGGAAAGAAAAGAAAAATGCAAATCATGGGATTTTAGCTATCGAGATCACAACTATGAGGTTCGACAAACTCCTAAGTTTGATTTTGATTCTTCGTTATCGCATCTCTCAGGATTCACTTATTATATCCTGACTAAAAATATAGATGGCGACCTGAATGACATCGAAAGCAAGTTTGATGTCGGGGAGTTTCATGGCGGAATAACTTATTGCCGTCGTCATATCGTTCAGTCTTTTAGCAAACCAGATCCAAGTTATAAATGGCAAGCTGATACAACGTATTTAAAAATCGGATGCGACTATGCTCATATCTGGGACGACGGATCGGAAACTTTGGACGACGTTTGTCGTGACGCTGAAAGGACGATTGATAAACTTATCGAGGCTGAACTTATTGAAGATAAGGAAAAGAAAGTGGCGGCATCATGACCAAAACACCGCACGAAATTTTTGACGGGTCGGATCATGAGTTGCTCATAAACAAAGACGACATCAAAGGATCCTTCGACATCAACATTGATTTAGAAAGCTTGCGTCAGATGACACAGCATGAACTTGAAATACGAGACGCTGAGAGGACCGGAGTTAAGGTTGGCTATATTGCTGGGGCACAGAAAGAACGCGAGGAAATTTTGAAGATGATTGATAAGACGAAGCGGCGACTTATTCAAAATGATTGCAGCGCAAAATACACGATTGACACTTTAGAGAAGAAAATAAAACTTCGCAACGAATGGAGTCGGAAGTGATGCCAATTGCTATTGTAGTCTCATCATTAATTGCAGCCAGTGTTTTTTGTATTGCGAATGATCACAATTGGTTCGCCATAACTTTTATTATACTGATGTGTTTTGTGAGAGAGGATAAGAAATGACGCTTGAAGAATTTATTAAATATTGGCGCAACAAATCTGATAGCGTTCACGAGATAGCTAAGTCTGCCCTTACAAAGATTCTCGACGCCGCCGAACTGTCGATTGAATTAGAGAAAGCAAATGATCTATTCTACGCAAACATCCAATATTTGAGGAAGCAACTCGAAAAACTCGAAGCGGAGAATAAAATTTTGAAAGAGGCTATTAGTAAAATACGCAGTGAGGCAGAGGCACCAAATCCAGATTGTCTCGGAGAAGATGGTAGTATTGGAGATTATATTGGGGTGATTAGAGCGTGTGACAGGATTGCTCGCGACGTTTTGGAGAAATTGAAATGAAAGAATTAATACCATTAGTTTTGCTCGGTCTTTATTTGATGGGCTGTATCGTTGTTTTTGGCCACGCGATGAACAATAAAAGATGTCTAGAAAGCATTTGTGTCGTAGTAATGATGCCGCCGTTTTTTCTGCTTTCTACTCCGCTTTATGTATCGTGGGAAATGCAAAACAAAGTTGATGAATGAAACACCCCAAACCCATAACCGCGTTTTGTGTGGTGACGCCGGATTAGTTTTATGTCCTACGATCATTTTAAAAAATATTTACGGATACAACAAGAAATCCCTTGGGACTTCTTTCACCATAAGAAGCGCGTTAATTGCCCTTTCAGATGTATGGAGCCCATGAATAAAATAAGCCACGCGACTTTTGGGAAGGATGTGGTTTTTGATGAACTCTATTGCCCAAGATGCCGCCATTCGATTTCGCTTATCATGGAAATGTCCGACGAAGATCACGCCGACAGATTAAAGGTATTTGTTTGGTATCCACAAATGATAGGGCAGCAAGTAGAAAAATCAGCCTTAGATTTTTTAAGGAAATCTGCGGTTGTAGATTTCACCGATGGAACTCGTTTTATTTACTTAGCCAAAGACGAGAACAACATTCCTCATTATATTATGAATGCACATCCGTTTATTTTAACAGACGCGGCATATTGGTGATGAAGGCTACCACATCGTTAAAGTTGAAATCAAAGCGAGGGGATGAATGGACTTTTTAATTTTATGGGCGGTTGGAATGATCTTAATGGGGTGCGGAAATGATCGCGGCGACCAACGCATTGGTGTTGTTTCATTAATTATTGGGATTATCGGGTTAATTGCAGAAGCTCTAGTAAAATGAAAATCTACATCGACATGGAGCCGCAGCCAGAGATTGAGTGGGAAAGTGAATTGGTGAAAACAAGGTTGCTGTTCTACCCAGAAGTTAACAATTTAAAGTCTTGTGCGGGACACGAGCGGCAATATTTTCAAGCACCATACAAAACCGGCGATGAGATTGAGACAATTCAAATCGTAAGTACTGGCCCCGATGGGTACATAAAAGAAGAAGAAAAGTTTATCGTCAAATCCTGCAACCCGATTCAGCGGGATGGGAGATGGAAGTGGGAGATTGAATATTAAATGGAGGAAGAAATGGAATTATTTTTTAAATTACTTATTGGTCACGCTTTCGCCGATTTTGTTTTTCAAAGCGATTCGATGTCCAGAGGCAAGAATAAAAACAACGTCCCGCAAAACATTCCCTTAGGACAGAAACCGCAGGTTTCATGGTGGTATTGGTTAACCGCTCACTCCCTCGTTCATGGCGGGGTTGTGTTTGCTATTACCGGATCGTGGAAATTCGGATTTATGGAAACTTTATTCCACTGGGTTATTGATTTTTTAAAGTGCCAAAACAAATTTGGAATACACATGGATCAAGCGTTGCACATCCAATGCAAGATCATGTGGTGTGTTTTGTAATGTGCAAATTTTGCACAAAACTTTCTCGCAAGAGAGACAGGCGGGCGCAAGGCTTGTAGGCTATAAGTTCCTGGGAAGGCCGACGGCTCTAATATTGAGTACAGCCCGCCTGTTTTTGATTTGAGGTGACGATGTCTAGGATTATTATTGCTGTTTTGGTTTGTATTATTGGTGAAGCGATAGCTCCAACAGAAGGAGCCGCACACTTTAGTGCGAACATAGCTTTCGTCTTGGCATTTATGAACGCTATAGGACTTGCAAGGGCAGAAAAAAACATAAGGAGTAATTTGAGGTGAAGATGGACGAAATAGCAAAAAAAAGTGCGTATCTCAAAATATAACTGGCGTGGCAACCGGAAGCCAAGAAGATTGGCGTTTGCGAGTATAACCCGCCTGTTTTTGATATTCCCTACACCCGACAGGGCTCAAGCCCTGATAGGTTGCAAGCGGCTTGCGGGTGGGCCGATCTTGCCCCCTAGTGCGCGGGAGAAATTGCGGCACCCAAAAGCGGGGATGCCAAAAGGCGCATGAACTAAACAGCTTGACAGGGCGGAGAGAAAGAACGCCCATTTTAATTTGAGGTGAAATATGATTCAGTTCATTAAAAAATTAATATCGCGGTATAGAGTTTGGAAATTTTTCAGAAAAAAAAGAGGAACAGCTCCTATTTTTAACCGTGATAATTGCCTAACAAAATTGACAAGGCTCCCAGATGGCCAAATTGCGGTTAACTTCGAGCTTCAAGAAAGTTACGAGGATAAAAGATGAGATTTGAAGTATTCCATTATACCCCAAGCGATGATTTTATTATTAGAGGGCAAGTTTGTGTTTGTGCGTTAACTGGGAAAAAAGAAATTTACTCAGTCCAATTCTTAAACCTGAAAACGGGCATTATTCAGGAAGTTATTGCGGCACAGAAATTTGAACATAAACATGAAAAAATTTCACAAGAAAACCAGCACAAAGAAAGCGATGAGGATAAAACATGAAGGCATCTGATATTAATGAGGAAAGGCTTTTGGAAATTATCAGGCGCGGTTCTTCGTTCAATGGGCAAAAACTTCCGGCCATACTTAGCGAGATTTGCGAAGCCTTGCCAGAGTATCCTTGCAAAGTGGTCCTAGCTAAAATCAAGAAACTTTTAAAGCAACGTAAGATAGACGGGTACGGATGCGGTTGCAGGGGAGACTTTAAAATCGTGGAAATCTAAATAACATTCGGCAAATTATGGGTAGTGGGTCAGTTTGACTTCAAGAGAGCTATGACAACCTGAACGATTGCCAAATTATGTAATATTCGAGAATAAGGGGAATTCTTATTTTTAATTAGGGAAAACTAAAAACCAATTTACACGCAAAATAAATTTAAGTTAAAATTCCATAGGGGGAACTCATGAAAAAACTCAATACTGAATTTTTAGACACTCTTTTATACGAAGGTAGAAACGAAAAAAACCCTGTAAAAAATGATGGGAAACATTTTACAGTGCGTGATTATCTTAAATATTTGGTCGATCTACCAATTGAAAAAATAACCGTTACTTTGTCAAAACAGCTTGATAAAATTTATGATGCTCTTTGCACTGATGCCCCTGAATTAGAAGATGCTGAATTTGAAGTGATGAAAGACAGAATTGATAAAGCAGGAATCAAGTCAAAGCAAGTTTTCGATGTTGTTCAAAAAGTATTTGAATAAATTATGAATGATTTTCTTTTCGGTGAAAAAGAAATCTTAAATTACATCGAGGACATTTCCGCGTGGAATATGTCACGCGATACTTTTTCATTCATCCGAAAAAAATATTACCTGCCAACAGTTAAAATTTTCAATTCAAAAGAGCATTATTTCGCAACGACGCAAAAGCTCGTTAAAGCGTGGCTAAGCCTGTATTTAATTGATTCGTTTTTTAAAAATAATTTTAAAATGGCAGGATTCAAATTTTTATTCGGACCTCACGGGAAAGACGGCGGAGATATTACAAAAATAATGGCAATACTCCAAACAATATGGATTGATGATTAAGAGGTTTTAATGAGTATAATGGAAGATGGACGGCTTGAATCATTAAAGGACGATACTTTTGAAAGATTAAAAAAACAGTTTGCAGAGGATGAAAAGTTTAGGAAGAAATTAGAAATTGCACTAGCAGCTTTAAATGACATCGCCGTATGGTCTGATGGAGAGACAGTCGGCCCTCATTTTGATGAGCCTGGCTCGGCACGGATCGCCAGAAAAGCGATTGTTGAGATTAATGAATTATAGAAAGACGATTGAAGACACATGATGCACGAGAAAACATACGGGAAGATTGAGAATATATTCGACGGGGACAATGCTCTTTTAAGAGGTGAATATCAGCGAAAAACATCCACATTCTACGGCCAAATCGAGAAAATAGAAAACGGCTATCTCACAGAAATAAAAGACTATAAACGGTTTTTTTTGACAATAGACGAAGCTAAATCTTATTTAAAGAAAGCGTTTGATGACTGGGTCGGAAAACTAAGCTATAGGTCTTTATAGACCTCACGATATAGGTCGATACATTCCAATAAATCTTCTGTTTGTTCTTCACTTGGGAGGATTCTCTTTCCCTTAACGTTCGTTTCGTAATTCAACATTATCAAATTAATCTCTGTCCAGTCGCAGCTCATCGTTAGGGGAATCTCCGAGCTTGACTGTGGTTTCTTCGTCGTCTGAGAGCATTGGATTTGAGATAGCGCGATCATTACGAATACGACGCCATTTTTCCAAAATTTTAGCGTGTTTTTTTTGTCGTTCTGCCATGACAGCAATTTTGGCTTTTTGGATTTCAATTTCAGCCTCCGATTGTTTCTTATTCTCTTTAAGTTTACCTACGGTTTGGCCGGATAGATACCCAGCAAGCCATGCAAAAAATAACTTTGCTCGCTCGATGAGGTCTAAAAACTTTGACCACATAACTACTCGCGCCCCTTGCTGTTTAAGGCGAGGGCTGACAGAGCCGTAAAACCGATTTGGAGCGACGTTAACAGCTCATCCGATCCAATGCCCTTCATCTTCAAAACAGACACAACAGCGAGTCCAAGAAAGCCCAAAACGGTGCGGTAGCCACTCAATTTATTAAGCAACGGCACTTTGTCGAAAAGAACCGCTAATAGAGTGAAAACGCCTTCAATGAATTGTTTCATGACTGACCCCCTTTTAGTTTTTTAAATCTTCTGAAATTTGTGGAACGATAACTTTGCATCCGAAAAGCTCGGCAAGCTCAAACATTAAGTTATAAGCAGACTCAAAGCTCATTGAAACATCTTCAACGCCGGTTTGTTTATTCGTATCTTTGTCCAAAGTTGCCATTTTTAGATTTACATCTGCCATTTAGCACTCGTTATTTCATGCCATCATGAGTAATGGAAAAATGATTTGCATCTTTAAGATTCTTAAAATCACCACCCCAACAACAATCTGGATCTAGGCTTTTCCAATATTCGCCAAGCGGCTTATACTTTGCAGAATCTGGTTGATAAACGCCGTTGATGAACAGATTTAAATCAATCGCTAGTCGCTGGCAATGAAGGCTGTTTCGGATGCCAATTCCCTTTTTCGCGTTTAACGCAGCTTGCTCTTGGGTTCTGAATGCTTCTCCGAAAGTTAACTCATATCCCTTAGAATATGCCCAATGAATCAGCCTTGCGACTAAAAGAGTAAATTTTTTCTGTTTTTCGTTTAATGTCATTATTCGCTAACCTCATTTGCTCCAATTGATCCAATCATCTGAAGTATTGCGTTAGTCTGGGCACTCGTAAACGGATTTTTCTTTGAAAGTTTATTTATTTTAATAGCTGATTTTGTAACCGGTAGTTCTGTGGGGAGAGAATTTAAAAAAGTTTTTAGTGCTTTGTATTTCCCAATATCAAATAAATCGCCGCTCGAACCTGCTAAAGCTGAGAACGCGTTCGCCGATGCCCCAGTTCCCATTGTATCCAAAAATTGCTTTCCCTCCATCCCTTCAATTCCTTGCCCAAGAACGTTGTAGGCTAAAAGTTTTTGATTCAACGCTTTCACTAAATCGCCAGTTTGCTTATTTCCCGCTTTTTCTCTCACTAAATCTCTGATAATTTCTTGAGTCTGCCCTGCTAATTCGGCTTGATCTGGGGTAATCTTCCCAGACGCGCCTTGCTTGTAATAAGTTTTTACAAAATCATTCAATTTGCGTTTAATTTTTTCGCTTTCGACAAGATTTCTTTTGGATCCAGCTGGAAACAATCCTGGATTAAGATCTGTGCCTTTGTTGCGTAACTTCATAACCCAATCAATCAGTGCCTCTTTTTCTGCCTTTGGATCTATTACAGATCCTTTATTCTCAAGATTTTTAAATAGATTCCCAGCAATATCTTGCCATCCGATTTGACCTTTACTCTTGGAAAGAATGTCATCAATTTTATCGACGTAAACTTTAACTTGCGCGTCTGAAATTTCGCTTAATTGTTTCCGTGTCCCAGCTACCCCGTCATTTATCAACGCCATGACAATCTCTTTGGCTTTTTGCGGATTCTTTTTAGCAAATTCTCTGATACCAATTTCTCGCGCGTAAGCTGCTGGAACGGCATTTTTCATTAAACCTTTTGCCCCTTTTACACCTGCTGTTTTAGTTAAAGAGCCAACCATCGGAATGGTCCCGATAAGTCCCTCTAAAACTCCAGCTTGCATTGCCTCGGATGGTGCATCTTCAGAAACAACGCCGATCTTTTTACCGATCCATTCTTTAAGTTTTTGCATTCCAGCACCGCCAGCACCTGCAAGAACTGGGATTGATGGGGCCCCATATCCACCAGTTAAAGCCGTTACAGCCCCACCCGCCGCAGCTCCTGTCGTTCCGCCAATGGATGAAAGGTAATCCCCAAGATCCACAAAATAATCTTTGGCTAATTCGCCCAAATCTTCAGGTAAAGGGTCAATATTTCCATATTTTTCTGCACCCTTCTTTTTCGCGTAAATATCCCCAGCAAATTTTTTAGTTTCGTATCCCTTAGACTTGAGATATTTTTTTAATCCTTTTTCATCGCTTGATGGATTGGCGAAGCTAACAGCCAGCCTTTCAAGAATTGATAACGGAGATTTTTCTTCAAGATCCGACTTGATTTTGTCAGTTTCAGTATGAACTCCAATATTACGAGAAAAAGAATCGTCGATACTCGTAGGCTTTGCGGGAGTTAAAAGCTGGGCTAATTCTTCGTCTGTTATTAGGTCTGCCATTATCGACTTTCTAATAATTTTTGGATTACCTCTTCAGGGTATCCAATCATTTTAAGTTGGTTGATGATTCTTTTATTCTCGGAAGATATATTTTCACCGAAAGTATCAATGGTTTGCTTAAATTGTGATGGTTCTTGATAATATGATGGAATCTCGGCAGATTGGATCTTTACTTCAGTCCCAGTCAAAGCCTTGCCACCAGTATCAAAATATCTTTTCTTTAATTGGCTCAAAAGTTCATCAAGCTTTCTTATGTCACCTGTTTTCTTAGATGCAAGTTTCGTTATTATTGTGTCGATAAAATCAGGAGGAATTTCTTCCCCATTTTCCCCAACCCTACTGACGGACGCATCAAATATTTTCCCAGAAATAGGCCCAATTGGTGCAGATTCTGCTTGACGCTCTATCCCTGGCAACATTTGAAGAGCGCCAATATTGGACAATAATTTTTTAACTCTGTCGTCTGAAAGTAATTTTTCTTCGTAGAATTTTCGGCGCTCCTCTGGCTTAAATTCCTGCTCAGCAAGTTTCTTCCCAAATGTTGAACCATAAGAAGAGGCTTTGCTTGATTCCATCAAATTTTCAGGATTTTGGAATCCCTGGACATTGACAGGAATCATCTCATCTTTAGGAGCATACTTTTTTAAATACTTTGCGTTAATTTCTTCTTGAGTTGCCATTTTTTACCCCTGAATCATTCTTGATAATGCTTGTTTTAAAGGGTCTGTATTTGCTTTGACTCTTAAATAATTTTCCATCGCTCTTTGCTTTGCTGGATCCATCGCCGCAAACGCTTCAAATTCTTTTACGATATTTGGGCGAGGATCTTTAGTAACTAGAGAAAGTAATGCGTTTTGAAATGCACTTTTTTCCCCCTGTCTTATCCCTTGTCTCTGACTCAAACTTTCTCTTATGCCTATTGCATTCTCTCTGTCACCAACAGCCGCAGAACCAATGCTTGCAAGCCCTGATATTATCGAATCAAGAATGCCTGATTTTTTATTTGGCATCTTAAAACCAAGCTCTCCCAAAAACTTTTTATTTCCTTCGACATCACCACCGAGAAGTTTTTCTCTCAACCCTCCTGAACTTTCAATAGGAGTTGAAAAACCGCCATCACTAAATTCAACTTCTGGAGTTAGATCATTCTCAATTATAGAAGAAACACCACTTTTTTTAACTCTCCCACCAACGCCGAAGTTTTTATTCTGAGTCACCGGAGATTCTTCCGAAGGTTGCGCTTGTTGTGATTGCGATGAAAAATTCTGGTAACTCTCTTGTAAGAATTCGTTACGAGCATCAGCTGAAGGCAACGCTTTCAACGTTGAAATAAAATTTGGGTCTTTTTTAATAATCCCCATAAATTTTGGATCTTGTAAGTAAGAAGAAGAAACATTTGACTGAGAAAACCAAGGCATAAATACTCCTAAATAAATGCTGAGGCAACTTGTGACCCAGCGTTCAAAACATCACCAAAAACACCTTTGCTCTTTTCTGGTCCTTGGTTCTGTTGCGTCATCCCATAATATTGTTGCCCTAATTCGTAAGGTCTCATTGCTGCTGATGATTGTGCTTCATAAGCTGAACCTAATCCACCAAATCGCTGATTAGCGATAGTTGCCTGATTCAAAAGATTTTGAGATCCAAAATTTTTAGCATATTGTTGAAGCTGAGTAAGATAATTTGCTCTTGCCTGTTTTGAAGCGTCTTGCATTCCTTGACGTTGTAAATTTTGCTGGCTCATGAATTTAGCAACATCAAGTTTTGATGCAGCTTTTTGCCCACCAATATCTCTAGAAATATTTCTAAGATTTTCTTGATATGTTCGTCCTAGAGCTGTTCCACCAGATTGTTCAAAACCTGAACCACTCCTAAAACCACGACCAGAATATTGTCTTCCAAGTGCATTTATTGCCCCTTTAAATCCTCTTGCGGCCTGTTCTTCTTGGCCTTCTTGAATATTAGCCCAAACTTCATCTGGGATGTTTGAAATGTCATCTTGAGTGTATTCAAAATCAGAACCGTAATCCGTAAGATCGCCAGATAATCCCCCAAGGCCGCCAATAATTTGATTCATCTGATCGCCATATTGCTGGCCAAGAGATTGATAATCACGACTTCCAACAACATTTGGGGCCGCAGAAGACGCATAATTAACAAGTTCATCAACATTAGAAAAACCAAGGGCCTGCAATTCTTGCTTCCCTGCTGGGCTTGAAAAATATTGTTTTAATGCGTCTGGATTTTCTTGCGCTAAAAGCCCAATTCTCTCAAGCAATCCAGAATATTCAGCTTGATTCCTGAATTCTGGATTGTCAGACCCAAATCCACCGCCACCGCCAAAAATAAAATCTTTTAAAGCCATATTTTAATCCCTAAAAATGGAGCCGAAAATAAAAATCCTGATATTCTTAAAATTAAATCAATTTTGTTAAATTTCTTTTTTTTAAAAAAAATATCGTAAATAATTTCCTTTAAAACAACATAAATAAAAAATCCTAAAATACAAAAAGCAATCCCAAATTTAATAGGCATTAAACAAGAAATCAGTACTATTAAAAAACCACTCCAAAAATGCTGATAAGCGTCTATATGTTCTGAATGCCCTTTGTAGTAGGCATCAATAGATTTAAAAATCTTTCTGATTAAAGTAATTGGAAAATCCATAAATGATGTTTCAAATATTTTCATATTATGCGTTAAAAAGATGAATATATTTAGTTGAACCACTAATATAAACTGGAAGTCTTTGATAATAAGTCCCAGCCGATCCTGCATTTAACATCGTTGAAACAAATGAAAATGCATATGGTAACGTCCCAGTTATATTAAAATAAATCCCTGCTAATCCTCCCGTAGAAGCATTCACTCCACTAATTTCAGTCCCAATAATTAAACCTGCACTAGATCCAGTCGTTGAAATTTCATTATTTGCACTGGCAAAACTAAATCCATCAGCCGTTATATCTCCTGTCAAAGTTAAATCATTCCCAGTTATATTTCCTGTCGAACCATCAACCGAAAATTTCAATGTAGAACCAGCATCTGAATAAGATCTAAAATCATTGCCGTTATAAACATCACAATTTCCTGTTATTATCACACTTCCTGTTGCCGTAATATCATCACAAGTAACATTACCACATGACAAAGCACCATTTGAGCCATCAACAGAAAACTGAAGTGTAGAACCGGCATCTGAATAAGCTCTAAAATCATTTCCATTATAAACATCATTATTTCCTGTAATTGTGGAGCTTCCGGTAATAGAGATGTCACCTTTTACGACCGTGTTACCTGTGGCGCCATCCACTGAAAATTTTATTGTGGTTGCAACATCAGAATAAACTAGAATATCTCCACCAGAATTTACTGTTAAATTTCCGGTAAAAGTTGGTCCAGTTATTGTAGGAGAAGTAAGAGTTTTATTCGTTAAAGTTTGGGATAAAGTTGTCCCTACAATTGCACCTGCACCAACTCCGTGAACGGCTGTAGTAGCTATATCATGAGCATTATAAGTGTTTCTTATTGTGTTATTATTTAAATTTGTATCAGCTGATAGAATTGTTGTATCAGGTGAAAAAGCTATTAAAGCGGACATTTGAGCCATAAAAATACCTTATAAAACTGACCACCCAGATGGAGTTGAATCATTAGATTGCTTTAAATAAATATTTGCTGAAGAAGCTAAATCAGTTGGAATTTTAATATATAAAGATCCTCTTGATGCTGTAACAGAATTTTGATTTTGCGCGCCTAGAAATAATAGAGATAACCATCCCGTGTTTGTGCCATCAATTGTTTTTATATAAAGGAAAGCTTTACCTATCTCTTGGTTATACCCTTGATCGCCTGTTCTGATATATAAAGAACCTGATTGACCAACAACATTGCCATTAGGGTCAGAAGTTCCAAAATAAATTGGTGTATTTTGCAAAATTCTTTCAATTTTATTTACAGATTCGGCAATTTGTTTTGCCATTTTTTTAGAATCATCTGTATTTTCAAATCTGGTTACTGTGATGCCGTTCATCGCGTCCCCTTAATTTGAAAAATTTTGTCATGACCGTCATATTGGACTGGTTGATCTGAATAGTAATTTGAAATTTTAACCGTAGCCCATCTGTGAATTCGTGAATTTTTACCCATTATTTTAATATCTTTTACAACTGGACTATCCCATGTTGCCTCATCCCATAAAGCCACATCCCACAATGACTCAGTCCCAATTTCGACAATATATGGATCAATATCGACCGAATCAGAGAAATCATAACCGAAAGATACAGTGGCTGAAGAAGCTCCGTTAGATACAAATCTAGGTCTTGTGTAGAGTAATCGTTTAGATAAATTCTTATCACCGTAAGAAGTGTAAGAGTGTGTGTATTCATAAAAAATTCCACCAATTGAATAGGTAGAACTTGCATCTGGAGTAATTTCCCAATTGTTAGAAAATGTTAAAGTATCAGAAGTGTTTGAAGATATAATATTTGATTGGCCTACGCCTGTCCCTGACGTAATTATACACCATATTTGAGCAAATGCATTCACGGTCCATGATTGAGTAGAGTCGGTTAAAGTATTTGAAGTTGCACTTGTCGCAGTTGAATTTATTGAAGCCCCATCATAATTCCCTGTTTCAGACTCAAAAACAAAACCATCAGATTGGCTGACTAGAAAATATTTATAATTATTATCTACATTAAATTTTGACGTAGTTCTTGTGGCGAAATTAGTATAAATTGTATAATTTGGATAAATTACGTCCGCTTCGGCTGAAATGTTTGATAAATGCAAAACAAAACAAATATTATTTACATAATCATTTTGGTTTGCCTGTGTAATCCAAATAAGTATTACATTTAAATTTTTATAATAAATTGCACATGGAACAATTTGATTAAACCCATAGGAAAAGCCATAAACATTAAATTCTTCATTAAATTGATTTTGGGGATCAAAAAAAGACGTTATTGGCTCACTCATTTTTTGAATAATTTGACCGTTTGTTCTGTAATAACCGTCATAAGATAAAAAATAACACCAATTGTCTTGAACTATTGTGGCCCTATCTGACAAAGCGGTAACAATCTGGTCATTTTTAATCGAAGATTTTACAAAATTTGATGGATCATTACCTTGAAAAATAAACATCCCGCCTTTATCACCAAAAATAAAAACAAGATCATAATAACTTTTAATTGATGTTACGGTCTCACCAATGTCAAAATATTGTATGTCTGATTCATCCAATATCCCTTGCGGAAAATACCAAATATTATTTGGCAATGAAACGTAAACTCGTCCTGGGTAAACTGGATCTCCTGCGAGAAGCAATCTGTCATTATATTTTTCAATTAAATAACATTTTGGGGCTGGATCGTGATTATATTCAAGCTCTTGATTAATTAAAACATCTACATTTGAAGTGATATTATAAGTTGTTGAGGTGTTATTTGCTATTGAAGCAGAAGTACCTGCACCAGCTTTATAAAGAATCGATCCATTTGGCCGCGTTACATAAACATTACGCCCAGTAACTTGGGGATCAGAAGAAGTTGGGATATTGGTTAGTGCAATTCTATTATCGGCAGCTCCTAAAGTTACAGAAACTTCAGTTGTAAAAGGTGCTGACGAACCAGTTTTGCAAGGATTACTTTCTTGAATTTCTCCTGACCCATCATCTCTTAAAAATGTTATTGATACTAAATATGTTGAGCTTGCTGTTAAAGTTCCACCAGCATTAGACGCCGTTGCAGTTGGCAATGTAGATGGTGGATCAATGCTTAATTGAGTTAAATCAGTCCCATCATATTTTTTGGGGTAATCCATCCCATTTGTCAAAAAAAGATAATTTGTTTTTAATGGCAAAAATTCTTCAAAATCATAAAAACTTCCTGTGATTGTGCTGCTTAGAACAGTTTCAGAATCAGTAGTTAAATCATATGAAATTAATTCATTAGTAGAACCTGCGACAATCATTTCATCATTAAATTGATAAATTGAATTAATATTAAAATTTGTACTGATTTCAGTCGGATTAATTGCTAAAAATCCTTTTCTTTTTATAAATGAACCAGTTGTGTCAAGATAGCCATTCAGGGCCATATTTGACTCATTCATTAATCTTTGAGTTCTACTCTTTTTAGTATTTATTCCTCGAAGATTCTCAAATGTTATTGTTTGAGGTGCTAGCATTTATATTTTTTTTTTTGCGTAACTCTTTTTTGTTGAACTATCCGACTCATTATTATCATCTTCTTTTAAATCATATTTTGTGATTGATCTTTTAATGTATGAAATATCTTTTTTAACAATTTCAATATCAGTTCTCAAATCTCCCCACATAAAAATAAAAGAACAAATTGCCCCCATGATAGTGAACCAAAATTTCCATTGTGGTAAAAAATCATGTTCTTTCATTTTTTATCCAACATAATAGTTAAAATTTAATCTTACATTTTTAGTATTTGCGGCAACAAAATCTCCGCCAGTACATACTAGAGCTTGGTTTACTGTACTCCAATAATACAAAGTAATATATGTTCCAGAAGCTGCAACAATGCCTCCAAGCATAAATTCAGCCGTGCCAGAAACCCAAGTACCAATGTTTGTATAGGATGCGAGATTTGTTGAAGATGCGGTTATGGGCAACGCGACTCGAACTTCACTTGTGCCAGATCCTTCTGCACCACCATCACCCTCAAGCCAGACATCAACAAAAACTCTATTTCCTATGCGTGAATAAACTCCAACATTTTGGGTAAAAACCGGAACCGTTCCTGCTCCGCTTAATGTTACAGTCGGAGTGAATGTGGATTGTGCAAAAATAAAATCATTTGAAAAAGTAACAGCTCTGGCAGAATCGCCAGTTGTTAGTGTAAGAGTTCTGTCAGCAGTTAAATCAGAGCCAGCAGCAATCAATAAATTATGGCTTGAATTTGTATCCCGAACGGGGACTCCAGTATTTGGAAATATCAACCCAGAAACAACTCCTGTTGATGGATCGATCGTTGTCGCTGAATTTTTAAGTAATTGTCCTGTCGCTCCATCAAATAATGCGACTGCATTATTTGTTGATGAACCAGGGCCAACTACATCTCCTGACCCAGATGATCCGCCGCCCCTTGGTCCTACATATGATGTCATAATGAACCCCCGCGCATTCTTGTGAGTCTTAATTCTAATGCATTTGTTGCATTAGTTGTAACGCGTTTAATTCGCATTCTACTCCAAGGGATCGAGGCATTAGTTGTGTATGATCCGGTTGCAGTAAAAGAAGATGCAACACCGGCAGTCAACATTGATGTTAGGTCAACCCATACGGCTGAAGAATCAGAAACGCTTAAGATGTCATTTGATCCTTCAATTGTTAACGTCGTTGCGGCTATTACAAAACTCAAAGAAAATTCGTCATATCCTTGAGCATTTAAATAAAAATATGTGTAAGAAGTATCAGCATTTCCAATTTGTCCATTGTTAACGTCAAGAATTAATCCGTCTCCGGTAATTCCTCTAGCAAGTTCGTTTGTAGTTTTTATATAAGAATCAGCCATTTTACACCTTACCAATACCCAAACGGCTGGGCATAAACCCGCTGTTGTGAAGGCAATTGAATGTTGTTAATAAATTGAGATAACTGTTTTTCGTAAGTCATTACGAAAGGGGAAAGATCTGCACCATTTCCTGTTATCATTTCCTCTTTTTCTTTTGCTTGAACACAGCAATATGACGTTAATATATCGTGATAGATAGATTCTAATTCTGGAACGTCTGCATCGTCATCCATTTCAGAAACCATAAAAAAATAGGTAAGCCTCAAAGTATCAGTTTCATCAGAGTTAGGAGTAGGCTCTAGTATTAAATTATCACCTTGAAAATGATAACAGAATTGTTCTTGGTCGCCGACATCTGAAGCATTATTTTCACTTACCATAGTGTCATAACGTTCATAAAATGTGCATGGAATCCATAAGTCTCCGACAAGATGTTCTAATAATCTTGCTCGGTTAAAATCCGAAGGGAGTGCGACTTCTCTAGTGTTTGCGACAAGAGAAAGAAGTGTAGAAGTTTCGGCTTTGCGATTGCCGGCATCAATATATTTTTGCCATAGGAAAAAATATCCTTGGTTGATATAATCATTCAACTCATCATCAGACCAAAATCTGGCTGTATCCTCATCAAGTTTTCTTCTCGCTTTTGTTCTTATCTGTCCCAGATTCACTTGATTTTGCCTCGCTCTTTTCGAGATATTTGGTAACTAGAATCCGAATTTCGTCTAATTCTTTTTGGAAATGTTCGACTTTAGATTTTAGGAAAGAAGGGACTTTTTGTATCTTGTTGGCTTGCGTAGCGATATTCTCATAGTTGAGCGTCATTTCCAAAAACGTCTCAATATTGCGTAGACCCTCTAAAGACATTTGTTTTTGAAATTCTGCTTCAGTACCGTAAAGTCTCTTCATTTCATCCGTAAACGTCCAGCTAACAAGGCCTCTATTTTTAAAATTAACGTTTTTGGTCAAATGGTCGTGCACGACCTTGTGAGCGGTTGAAAATTTAGTAAATGGCAAAATCACGATGTCCCAGCCGTCAAAACGCGCTTCAACAGTTTTAGGTGTTGGATTAAATACAACCCAAGTAGTGCTTAATTCATATGGATTTACTGCCATTTTTTTACCCCTTGTCATTTATTGATGTTGGAACCAGCAAAGCCCCTCGCTGTGCATAGCCGCCAAAATCAACAGATATTTTCTTATCTTTAAGCCGATTGACTTTGTCATAAGGATCTTTTGATTTTCCAGTTGAGCGGAATTTTTCCAATGCTTCGTCCCATTGGGTTTTACGATCCTTAATAAAATCTTGTATCCATTGTTGCCGCTTCTTGGCTGCCATTATCTTTTTTCGCTCTTCGGCGTTATCGAATGCTTCCCACATATCATCCGGCTCTGGATAGGAATCTAGGAGATCCCACATAACATGTTTGCGGATATGTTCTATATCTCTGACATCAGGGTCACGGAATCCGCCATTTTGATCTTCGACAACGCGAATAATGCGCGTTAATTTTGTTTTTTTATCAACATGAGCAATGACAAATCGCTGCATCTTGTGATGATACGCGACTTTTAAGTCGTCTCGATAAATTTTAAGAATTGTTAAAAAACTCTTAGGACACGTTCTTTTATTGCTAAATTTCTTTAAAATGTTGTGATTTAGCTTCTCAATCTCTGAGTTTTTCATTTATGGAATTTTAACTTTTTTAAATATGCCATGTAAACTAGAAAAAGTAGGTGAATTATATAATTTTAAAAACAAAAAAGGGAGATAAGATTTTAATCTCATCCCCCTTTTTGTGAACATCACCAAGGGTATTTTTTAAACGCTCGGATAAGCCAAGTCGAACAAGCGTGCCGAACGGTTTGGCATTTCGGAACCGATGTTAACCATACTCACAGAGTATGCAACGGTCGCATCCTTACCATTCCATTTCATAACACCGCCGCCGAATTGATCTTCGTACTTGATGTCATAAAGGACGTATTTTTTAACGTCGTTCATGTCCAGCATGTAGATTTCATCGAATCCGCAATCGGTATCTTCGATCCATTCGAGGTCCATCCATGTCTTGGTAGCTTTTCCGCCAGCAGAATCAAGCTTGCCATCAACGTCAAAGCGAAGTTGAGGAATCGTGATTTGCATGTATTTGCGGAACTGGCGAGGCGACGTGAAAATCTTATGACTTCCACCAGTCACATCAGTACCAGACTGCTCGAGGATATTCGAACGGAGAGACTCAAGCATGTCGTCGCTCAAGTTGGCACTGTTCTTATCAAGAGCAATACCGTTGAACTGAGGATAACTTGAACGAGTAATGCCTTCGTAAGCCGCAGCCAAAGTACCGTCATCCGTAACCATCGGTAGTCCAGTCAATTCCTTGCCATCCGTAGGCGCGCCGGTTTTGGTGTCAACGTTACCAACGATACGATAGATGTTGTCGTTATCGGTAAGCGTACACGCGCTGTCAACAGTCACGGTCAACGTGTTGAAATTCACGTTGGTGACGGTTCTGTTAGCTTCAAGAGTGCTGCCATTATAGCAAGCAATTTTCATGCCTGGACGAAAGTGGGTGATGATGCCGTTATCAACGATGATACTCGTTGAAGCGGTAACTGTACCGTTAACTTTCGCGATGATGCCCAATCCAGAACGATACGTCTGTTGGTTTAGGTCCTTCGCATGATCCATGATGCCTTTATCCATGTTCTCGGTAAGAGTCGTGGCAAAAGCGGCATTCTGAGATTTACCGGCTTGGATCTGGTAGTTGGTCAGGTTAACGACTTGGACAGTCTCTTTAGGGAGAATAAGTCCGTTAGTGCCTTCTTGACCGCCACCATCCGGCAACGTTTGATTGTAATTGATGGCGCCAAGATTTGCTTGATTGCCTTCTGTATTAACCGAAAACTTGAACCCCAAGCCTTCAGGCGCGCGCGAAGACGTGCTTAAAGCTGAGTAAGTTTTTGTTGAACGATTTATGAGGTCCTTAACTCCCTCATTCGAGTACGCAAATTGTAATAGATAATCAACATCTGCCATATAGTTTATCCGTCCCTTTCAAGGTTTTGCCAAGCCTTAGAAAACTTTCTTTCCCGCTTCTAGCGCCTTGAGGATCAAGTCCCTTCTTTCTGCAAATGTTCTAGGCTGTGACGTTGGCTTTACCGGAGTATCACCATTTATCTTGGCCGGAACATTTGCAGCAGGAGCTACGGGCTTCATTTTTTCCAAAGCCGGAGCAAATATTTTTTTAGTATCGCTATAAGCCTTTTCGAGAATCTTCGGGTCAAACTTGGTTGGGATGCCTTTATTTAACGCCAAAACTTTTGACGCGACCATTTCATCAAATGCATCCCGCAATTCTTGAGGGATTTCTTTTGATGCCATCGCATTATGAGCTTCGTCGTAGCTATCGACTGCCCGAACTCTTTTTTCCTGAATCTTCTCGTTTTTTAGCTCTGTAACTTCTTTGGTTAACAACGAGATTGGGTCGATTGGTTCTGCTTTTGGAGCCTCTTTTAGAGGAACTTTATTCTCTTCTTCATCCGCGTTCATCGCGTGATAAATTTGAGCAAGCAGTTCTTTGGCGGCCCTTGCTTCGTCGTTTACTTCCTTGAATCTTTGGTATGGGACACTTTCGGGAACTTTTTTACCGGTATTTAACGTCTCCGTAGACTTTGCGTTCTCTTCAGTTCCTGCCGCTGATTCACCTTTTTGTTGTTGTGTTTGAGTGACGGGCGATTCCACCGCTGGGGCAACAACGCCCCCATTTTCATTAACGCCCTCATTCGTGAGGTCCATGAAGTCATGGTAAGAAAATTATTTGACGCTTGAAATGTTTAGCTTGTTGAGTGACGGTGTTTATTGACCTTGAGAAAGAAGCTGACTCAGTTCCTCTTGAGTGACTGGAGGCTGACCATCAGGAGGTTGTGGCATATTTGGATCGTCTTGCGGTCCACCTTGTGGCGCTCCTTGAGGGAAACCTTGCCCTTGCGGAATAGGCACCGGTTGTAAGGCTTGCATTTGAGCTTCTTTAGCCGCGTTCAATTCTTCAAACTTAGCCGCAAAAACTTGTTTAGGGTCTTTGAACTCAGGCCGCTTCATTTCATCAACGAGAGTCTGCATATGAATGTCAACATTCTCGAACGGCAACAGAGGAGGATAATCATTTTCAGGCAATTTATTATCGTTGATCTGTTTTAAAACTCCGACAACAAAATTGGCTTTTAACAAATCAGGGTTGGTGATCCCTTGAAATTGTGTAACGCCAAACTTCTCAAGGAATTTCTGGTTGGCAACAGGGTTAGCTTGCGGAGATACATCTCCAAGCATTCCCAATTTTGCGAGATCAAGAAGTTGTTGCTGTTCAACCAGTTTAGAGCGTGGGACCGAAGATCCAGCCTCAATTCGAATCGTAAAATTATCGCGAAGATCAGATCCGAGAAAATTCTTGATGTCGATTGTGTTTGAATTACGCGAAAAATGTTTAATCTTTTTGAGGAAATCAGGACGTTGCTGGATATAGTTTTTAGCAATTAAAAGCAGTTTTTTTTGCTGCCCGTTCTCGATGAACTTTTCCCAATTTGTATAATACGGGCTGAATTTACCAGCGCTTTGTTCAAGAAGAAGCTGCAATCCTGTAGCGGTATTTACGCCGCTTGGCTGTTCACCGTGCAAAACTAAATTATCACCAGCGATGAAATGAATATCCTCAACTAGCTGCTGCCGCTCTTTGTAAATGTCTGTCGGCAACCCAATCCCCTGAAGTCGAGTCGGAGGCGTTCCGGTAAAATAAACATGGAGACCAGGACGACCATTCAAATATCCCTCTGGGATATTCGACATTTTATCAATGAGCCATACCGGATTAACCATGCTCATATTGTTTAACATGATGAACGAATCAAGGCCGTTTAGGCGTCTTTGCAGAGGCACAATTTTTTCGCAGAGAGAAATCCCATGAAATCTTGTTGGCGATTTTTCCCACTGGAAAACGGTATAGGGATGCCAAGAATCTTCGACGCGCTTATCATAATATGGAGAGTCAGCAACGTAGAGAGGAATTCCATTTGCCTGAACAACCATAATCCCTTTGGGAAATGCTCGTGTTGGTCTGATATAACATTCGACTAAAACCGCTGTTTCTGAACTATTTCCACCGCCTGCTTGTCCGTATCCATACGACACGCCAGAAGGCGTCAACGTTCTCAAATTCTCGCGATACTGCAAAACTGAGTTGTAGGTGCGATCCGGCTTAACTTCGTTAGCTCTCCCAGTGTAGCCCTTATCTTGTCGGTCATACATTTGGCGAATCGTCTCAATCGGAACGCATCGAGCTTCAAAATAATAATTCCCACCATAAATGTCAGGATACACCTCAAACGGCGTTAGCATTTCTGCTTTGGTGTCGCCTATTGGCATATCATCTTCGAGTCCATCAGGTTGAATATTCGTTGTCGACGCGGCTGGGTCCCAATAATCCTTCCGGAAAACAGTACCGCATAATAGCGCAATCAGAATGCCGCGAACGTGCAACCTCGCCTCATCGTCCAGATCCCATTTAGTGTCGAGAATGGCTTCCGCAACGCGCGCGGCTTGCATATCAGCGTCTTGGTCAGAGTTTGGGAATACAAGAGCTGTTGGCTTATTCTTGGTGAATACAGAGGCAATAGTCATCAAAGTCGGAGAGATTAAATTTGTAACAGGACGCGGGATAAAATCATTTACGCCGTCGAGAATCGGAATCGTCATGTTCGTTTTTTTAGCGTTGTCGTAATATATCCACTGATCCCCTTCAAAGAATCGGATATTCGTATCCCAAACACGCGCAAGAGTCGTCATGTACGAATGATTAGTCATGAAAAGTGACTGAACCATCGTGGCAATTTGAGTAAGAGAACTCTTATTTGAAAAGTCTAATTTGTTGATTTCCTCTAACTGAAGATACATTTTGCCCTCAGTTTTTGGTCATTTTGATATTAACTTTGACCGCGCCTTTTTCGTCCTCAACCTCGGTGACTTCGCGGTTCATGCGGTCATAATCTTCTTGGGATTTGTTATTTTCTCCGAACCATCGCTTTAAAACTGTTGCGACTTTAGAGATTTTTTTAACGTATTCAGATTGAGATTTTCCATCACAGTAAGCTTCAATAATGTAGCCGTTCTCAATTTCTCGGACAGTAATATTTTTGTTACCAAACATTACATTACCTCGTTTCCTGTTTGCATCATGGAAAACTGCATATTTAAAAGTTTCATCTTCTCGTTGTCTTCTTCGAGCTTTTTCAAATCTTTTTGGAAATCTTCAGCGGTGATTTTTTCAACCTTTGATTTCTGAATCTTTTGGGCTTCTTCACGAGCTTCGATCTGCTTAATCTCAACGTAATTTTTTGAATCAAAGATTGCCAAAAGACGATCCAAAAGTTTTTGATTTTGATCTCTTAAATATTCAACCTCAGAGCTTAACCGAGTTAAGAGAATTGCATCGTGATTTTTTTTATTCCAAAACATTTAAGCAACCTTTGGTTTTAATCTTCCCTCAACAACACCTCTGCAATTAGGGTGAAACATTCTCCACCCGTCACGTAAAGATTCACTCTCGAGAGGAAAGTTGCATTTTGCACAAATTCCATTTGAAGCAATCAAGCAAAATTGGTGCAAAGTAACCTCTTCACCCCATCTTGCGTTTTCTGGATTCGGCAATCCCCATTTCTTAACCGACCCTTTTAAGATCAGTTTTTGAATTGTGGCGTCGTTTGGAGTGCATGAAGTGCAAAATACAAGGCGCGTTCTCCACGCATCACTCTCAAGCCAAAACCAACGAATGCGCGGGGATG
>JANRLY010000046.1:0-34654 GCA_033762075.1 Gammaproteobacteria bacterium | reverse complement strand
AACTGGTTCTAGTATGGATTAGATGCAGTTTATGTGTCGTAGCTCCTAAATTTAAAAATTACATTCCTCCTATCTACCGCTTCTTAAGGCGTCAGGAGGATGTACAATTATGATACCGTTTTACCGGATGCTAGTGCGCCTTCGCGGGAATGACAGTTATGCAACAAAGCCCTTTGAAAAAGGGGGATTGAGGGGGATTTTTTCAAATGCTTTTTCTGCTTAACCCACGCCGATGATGCGGCTTAACGCGTGCGACGCGAATGACATTACGATTTTTGCGAATATTCCTGAGAATTTTGGCGAGATGTTTTCGATTCTTTGCTGTGAGTGTCATGCGGGCTGAAAAATATTGATCTTCTTGTTCTTCTGCATTAATCAATTCAATGTTCGATTCTGCTTCTGAAATGACTAACGCTAAACTAGCTAAACTACCGCGACGATTTAAGATATCAATTGAGATATCCACTGGAAAATCGCCGTGAATTTTTTCTTCCCAACGCAAAGGGACTAATCGATCTGGTGTGTGTCTATCGTTATCTAAAATGGGACACGACTCAATGTGCACGACTAATCCACGGCCAGGTTCAATGTAACCTGTAATATGATCGCCCGGAATGGGGCGACAACAACGTGCATAAGTGACTGCAATGCCTTCGGTGCCACGTATCGCCATGGGTCGAGAAGATTTTTGTGAGGAAGGTTGCTCAGAGATTTCTTTGAAATGCGCTAATTGTTTTGCTGCTAAAGCGGCTGTTCGATTACCGAGGCCGACTTCTTCATATAACCGTTGCATTGAATCTAAATGCGCAGTCGTCAATACAGTGTGTACATGTGTTTCTGGAATATCTTGTAAAGTGAGATCAAATTCTTGTAGGGATTTCTCAATGAGACGTTGACCTAATTCGATGGATTCTTCACGGTGTTGCTTTTTCAAAAAGTGTCGTATTTTGCTGCGTGCTTTCCCGGTTACAACAAAATTTAGCCATGTTGGATTTGGACGCGCACCAGGAGCGGTAATAATTTCAACTTGCTGACCATTCGTGAGCGCAGTGCTCAACGGGGCAAGTTTTCGGTCTAATTTTGCGGCAACACAAGTATTACCAATGTCTGAGTGAATCGCATAAGCAAAATCAACTGCGGTGGCGCCGGCAGGTAGTTCTAGAATGCTGCCTTTAGGTGTAAAAACGTAAACTTCATCAGGGAATAAATCAATTTTGACATTTTCAATAAATTCGAGAGAATTACGCGAGCTTTGGTGCATTTCTAAAACATCTTTCATCCACTCTTTTGTGCGAATTTCTGCTTCACTGTAAGGAGATTTTTTATTTTTATATAACCAATGCGCAGAAATTCCATATTCTGCGGTGCGATTCATTTCTTCAGTGCGAATTTGTACTTCGATAGGTACGCCGTACGGCCCAAATAAAACAGTATGCAGAGATTGATATCCATTGGCTTTTGGTATTGCAATATAATCTTTGAAACGTTGTGTTAATGGTTTATAAAGATTATGTAATACACCCAATACGCGATAACATGTATCTAATTTATTGACGATAACGCGAAAACCATACATGTCCATGACTTCAGAAAAAGTTAAATGCTTTTCTAGCATTTTTCGGTAAATACTATAAATATGTTTTTCACGTCCGCTGAGTGACTGTATCGGCACGCCAGTTTTTTTTAACCGTTGACGAATTTCATTATCAATTAGTTGAATAATTTCGCGACGACTGCCAATCGCTTTTGAAACAGCCGCTTTGAGAATACGATAACGCATGGGATACAAAGCAGAAAAACCTAAATCTTCGAGTTCAATTCGAAAAGCGTGCATACCCAATCTGTTGGCGATAGGTGCGAAAATTTCCAACGTTTCACGTGCAATGCGGCGACGTTTTTCAAGGGGCAAAGAATGAATCGTGCGCATATTGTGTAAGCGATCAGCAATTTTCACTAAAATGACGCGAATATCTTTTGCCATCGACATCATCATTTTACGAAAATTTTCTGCTTGTGCCATCGCGCGATTTTCGAATTCAATTTGCGTCAGTTTGGTGACGCCGTCGACAAGCTCAGCAATTTCTTCGCCGAACTCTTTAATGATGTCTTCTTTTTCGATGTGAGTGTCTTCAATCACATCATGCAAAATTGCCGCAATAATCGTTTGAGGATCCATACGCATTTGCGCCAAGATCAAAGCAACCGATAAAGGGTGGGTGATGTAAGGTTCGCCGGTATGGCGCGTTTGGCCTTCGTGGGCGCTATGCGCCAGCTTGCAGGCTTTTTCGATATTTCGAATGTCTGCGCTGCTGAGGTATTGTTTTAATTCTTTTTGTAAAGTTTCTAATTCTTGCACAAATGACCTGCCATTTAGACGTAATCTAACATTATGCAGGTCATCTTCTTTTTTGTCATTACTCCGCTGAGTCTTGCTCTGTCGTACTTTCAGTGGTCGGTGGCGCTAAAGGCGCTTCTTGGCTTTCTGAAGGTGCTTCAGTAGGAGCTTCGGTAGAAACCTCAGTAGGAGCTTCTGTGGGAGCGGCCATAGTCGGAGCAGGCGCAGGCGGGGCATGATCAGGAATGATCATGTCGTGTGCTTCATGCGCATCACTAAAATCTGTATGACCCGTCGCGATTTCGCGTAAAGCGACGACGGTTGCTTTATCATTTTCCCACGGAACAGTAGGATCAACGCTGCCGCGCATGAGTTGTCGCGCTCTTTTAGCGGCGACAATGACGAGTTCAAAACGATTGGCGACGTGCTCGAGACAGTCTTCAACAGTGACGCGTGCCATGGAGTACCTCAATAGAATTATAAAAAAATTAGGAAGCCGGCTATTCTAGCTGAGCGGAGACATTTATACAAATTTCTCAAGCAAGGGCCTGAGTGTTTTCAGTTGTCGCTCACGGGTTAAACGTTTTGCTTGAACAATTGCTGCGAGCTCATTGACAGCATCTTCAAAGTCATCATTTAAAACGACATAATGATATTCGTTGAGATGAGCGAATGTTTCTTTCACATCAGCAAGACGTTGTTGGATGATTTCGATGGAATCTTGTTTGCGCTCAGTTAAACGGGCTGCCAAGACTTCAGGGGAGGGTGGCACAATAAAAATACTGGTGCATTCAGGAAAGAGGGCATGAATTTTTTGACAACCTTGCCAGTCAATTTCGAGGATGACATCTTTACCTGTTGCAAGAGTTTCTTCAACCCATTGACGAGACGTCCCATATAAATTGCCAAAAACCGTTGCGTATTCAAGGAATTTATTCTCTGCAATCATCGCGCGAAATTGTTTATCATCGATGAACCAATAATTCACGCCATTAATTTCACCTGGACGTGGTGCGCGCGTGGTGTGTGAAATAGAAATCGTGAGATCAGACACGGCATATGTCAACGCTGTCACCAGAGAAGTTTTGCCTGCACCTGATGGGGCAGAAATGACAAAAAGTTCTCCAGGGTGATGCGGCATAAAGGTATCCTTATGTTTGTTGCTGTTGAATAACGCGATCAATGATCGCTGACGTAGAAAGATTGCGAACACAGCCTAAAACACGGACATCGCCACCATAAGCACGGACAATAGCTGCGCCAATGACACCATCAGGTGTGTAATCTCCGCCTTTGACTAAGATGTCAGGTTTAATTTTATGAAGTAAGCGCTCAGGGGTGTCATCTGAAAAAGATGTCACCCAATCTACAACGCCTAAGCTTGCGAGCACTGCCATGCGTTGTTCGACGGAATTAATAGGGCGTGAGGCGCCTTTTAATCGTTTCACAGAAGCATCATCATTAATCGCGACAACGAGTCGATCGCCGAGTTGTCGAGCTTGTTGCAAATATGTGACATGGCCTGCGTGTAAGATATCGAAGCAGCCATTCGTGAATACAATACGTTCGCCATTTAAGCGTGCTTTACTGATAGAAAGCTCGAGTTGGTTTTCGTCGAGGACACCGCCTTGTATGGTGTGGGTATTTTTTAATGAGGCTTCTAGTTCTGCACGTGTGACAGTGGCAGCGCCTAATTTGCCGACGACAATACCAGCGGCTTGATTAGCGAGTGCCATTGCTTCTGGCAGAGATGTTCCTGCAGCGAGAGCAGCGCCCAATACTGCAATGACTGTGTCGCCTGCGCCTGTTACATCAAAAACTTCGCGTGCATGCGCTGGGAAATGAATTTCTTCGGTGTTGCCACGAGTGATCAGTGTCATGCCGCGCTCGCCACGCGTCAGTAACAGAGCGCCAATATCGTGTTGCGTTAAAAGATTTTGTGCTTTTGTCATGATGTCAGTTTCGTGTTGGCATGCGCCGACAATAGCTTCGAATTCTCTGAGGTTGGGTGTAATTACATCAGCGCCGCGATATAAATTAAAGTCGAGGCTTTTGGGGTCGACTAAAATGCGTTTGCCGGCTTGTTTAGCCAATTGAATGAATTGCTGCGCAACCACCAGGCTGCCTTTCGCGTAATCAGATAAAATGACGACTTGCGTATTTGCCAGGGCTTTTTTGAAGGCTTCAATGAAAGAAGTGGAATCTAAAGCATTGAAGGTTTCTTCGAAATCCATGCGGATAAGTTGTTGGTGGCGACTGATAATACGTAATTTGGTGATCGTAGGGATATTGGGAAAAGATTGAATATCGTGTGTGACATGCGCGCGTGTGAGTTGGTCTCTGAGGATTTGGCCGGCTTCATCTTTGCCTGCCATGCCAATTAAGGTGGTTTGTGCGCCCAGGGCAGCAATATTCAATGCGACATTACCTGCACCGCCAGGGCGAGCCTCTGTTTGCCGAATACTGACGACAGGGACTGGAGCTTCAGGCGAAATGCGGTTCGTTTCACCAAACCAATAACGGTCTAGCATGATATCGCCAGCCACTAATACCGCGGCTTTGCTGAAATCAGGTAGTTTTGTGAGGTGTTGCATTGTCATGAATTCATTACCCATTAATTTGGCGGCATTTTAGCATAATTACAGGTTGGTAGAGCACTTCCCGCCTCGGCAGAGTTAATTTATTGTCCCACAGACAAACTGTTTTGTTTTTCTTTGTGCTCATCTCTCGGCGGCTGGTCTTTGTTGTCGTTGCTTTTGCCGTACATCCCATAAGGTGCATTAGCAAAATTAACACTTTTGAGAGATGAAACTGTTTTCATGATAATTGAACTAACCGCCTCATCTGTTAGATTTTCTGGAGTGCTCAACATGTGTGTCATTTGATTTGCTGCTTCTTCTAGCTTGCTATCCTTTAAAACTTTCGCATATGTTTGAGTTTGATCTCTGGCAAGCTCTAGCACTGCTTCACAATGAGGAACAGAATGATCTGAGATTTTCAAAAATCCTGGAAGCATTGATAAAATAGTGATGGCTAATTTTCTAGGGGTTGGGTTGCCTTCTCCACTGAAAAGATGATGACAAGAATAGTTAACTCTGGAGCGTATTTCCCCAAGATAATTTTCTTTTTTCTTGTTTCTATCAAAGTGACGATAGGTATTGACCGTTTTCTGTAAAATGATTTGCTGATAGGTATCGTCATCTAAATCTACACTTGAATTTTCATGTAATTCATCAAAAAGATCACATAGTGCCTTGAATCGCGGGAGTAAATAATCGCTAGCTTCTTCAGTAAAAAGTACGTAAGGGTTAACCCATTGTTTAATAGCATCCTGCATATCGGAAAATTCGAGAGAAAGGGCAATTGTTTGTCCCTTCATTTTTTGGTTTGCTGGAAAAGTGCCTAGCTGTTCTTTGAGATGATCAATTGATGGAATCCAATTACACATAAATTTGGCTGAATCACTATCAAAGAAATCATAAGACTCTAAAAGATTTGGATCGTTGCGCCATCCAGGTATATGGTCATCCAGCCATGCTGCTTTGAGTTTATGAGAATTCTTGATCTTATGTGTCATAAAATCTAAAGCACGGGCGTCGCCTCTTTGCAATAATGCAATTAAAAAAGCGTGTCTGGTAGATAGTGGGAGCATAGAAAGTACAACACATTTATTAGTGCTCCAATCATTTTCTCGTCGATACATTAATTCATACAAAGTGGCTGTTGTTTTGGATTCTTCATTGGGTTTCGGGTTCATGGATGTGCATTGGTAGAAAAACGGCTCATCAATTTTAGCGCCGGCTACCAGCAATAAAGCAAAAGCATCTTCTCTACCAGTCAAAAAAGCATATTGGACGGGTGTTATATTTCGTGCAATGAATGTTCTGGCGAGAGAACCCCAGATTCCACGCTCTTCAGGGCCGGTAATATTGTCAATATCTGCTATTTTTTCGAGTGACGCTGGATTGGTTTGTATGGATTGCAGTAAATCATCTAATGTCCCTTTGCCTGCGATTAAATTTTGAATGGCATTAAATACAGCAAAAGATTTTTTATTAGGGAATCCATCATTTTTTAAGTCTATCGGGGCTGAGATTTCATCAGTCACCTGTGTTGAATATGTGCTGCCCAATTAAGATTACCTCGTTAGTAAAGTCGTTTCTCGCCTGCTGGGCGAGTTTTGAAGCGTTTATATTGCCACACGTATTGTTCGGGTTTTTTGCGAATGCCGGTTTCGAGCAGGGCATTTAACTGTGTTGCATCTTTTTCATCATCCATCGAAGGAAAATTCTCTAAGGGGGGCGACAGTACAACGCGATAACGAAAAGCATTTTCTTCACGATAAAAATAAATAGGCATCACGGCGGCGCCACTCATTTTAGCGAGACGTGACACTGAGGTGAGGGAGGAGGTGGGAATCCCAAAAAAAGGCGCAAAAACACTGCGTTTTTTACCACCATCCACATCATAGGCATACCAGACGGCCATATTTTTTTCGAGTACACGTAATAATTCGCGTAAACGATGATTCGGAATCGATGCACTGTAATGTCTTGATCTAAATTTTTCTTGAATAAAAGCTAAAATAGCTTTTTTATGTGGTTGATACATCACTGCAAAATCATACTGCATGCTGAGTAATCGTCCGACTAATTCTAAGCTGGTGAAATGTGGGCTGATTAATATAATCCCTTTGCCTTGTGTGAAAGCTTGTTCGGCATATTCCAATCCATCAATGACAAATTGTGGACGCAATTTTTTTTCAGGCAGCCACCAGGCTCTGGCTGCTTCGATAATACCAATACCCATGGAAGAAAAATTATTTTTGATAAGTGCATCTTGTTCTGATTTTGATAACGTCGGAAAACATAATTGAATGTTGGTATAAGTGGTTTTTTTTAATTTCCCGCCCAGTAAGAATAAAAGGCGCCCAATGCCGTGTCCTATCGACATTTGCCATCGTTCGGGTAAGTGGATAATGAACCACAATAAGGCAATGATGGCCCAGGCAGGCCAGTAGAGTGGATTGGCTAAAGCGAGTTTTTCTTTAAAGGTCATTGGGGTATTCTGGTTTATAAGCTGAATTGTGGCATATGATAACCGTTTTGAGGTATAGATTGCTATGCAAGAGAAAGTTTGCGTCCGTTGTTACGTGGCAGGCAAGGTTCAAGGGGTTTGGTTTCGCGCTGGGACACAGGATGAAGCAAAACGTCTTGGTGTAACAGGCTGGGCACGTAATTTACCCGATGGTCGCGTCGAAGTGTTGGCTTGCGGTGAGCGCGAAAAAATCGAACAATTATGCGCATGGCTTAAAAAAGGGCCGCCTTTAGCGAATGTATCTGAAGTGATACGTGAAGATTTACCATGGCAAGATTTCGAGCGGTTTGCTGTCTTGTGAGGGGTGTCCTCTGAAGACGTTTAAAGATCGATGCAAGATGAGATGCTATAAAACTTAAAGTTTATGTGTGAGAGGTATGAACATGAGAAACCTTTTTATCTTCAGCTTAACAATCCTTGCTATGTTTTTTGCAACTGCTTGCTTAGCGATTTCTATCCCAATGCGCTGGGTCAATGCCAATGGGCACGGTAAATTAATCGGCCGTGTGAAAGCCGAAGATACGATTTATGGGGTTTTATTTACCCCGCATTTATATGGATTGCCGCCGGGGGTGCATGGATTTCATGTGCATGCTTTTCCTTCCTGTGCTAACTACGCTAAAGCAGCAGGCTCCCATTTAGATCCTGTTGGGACGGGTGTGCATCGCGGTCCCTATCGCGGTAATGGTCATTTGGGGGATTTGCCGGTGTTGATCGTTGACCGCAATGGTCGTGCGACGCTGCCAGTGCTTGCCCCGCGATTGAAATTGGCTTCAATTACAGGGCATTCTTTGATGATCCATGCGGGTGGCGATGATTACTCAGAAGATGCACTGAAACATCCTGGCAGTAAAGTGCGGATAGCGTGTGGTGTGATTCCTTACTTTTAGCTCTTATTTCAAATTCGAACTTATCAATGCCGGATGTCAATTAAAATTATTGACAGAAAGAGATATATGTTGTAACATAATAAAACAGGGAGATTTTCGTGATTAAGGTTGTAGAAATCACCATTTTCTAAAGAAAAAACTGCATAAAGTTCCTTTACCAATCAAGAAAAAACTTTTCACTTGGGTTGCTGCAGTGGAAGAAAGAGGACTTGATGAAGTGAAAAAATACCTGGATATCATGACGAGGCTTTGAAAGGTGATCGACGAGGTCAGCGTTCTATACGGTTAAATAAGCAATGGAGAGCAATTTACCGCATTATTCATAAAAAAATTGAATTTGTATTGATCGAAGAGGTGACACCCCATGACTACTAAGAAAACTCTCTCTGCAAGAGAAGCACTCAAGGATGTGTTGAATCATTCTTTCGGGGCATTTGTTCGAGATATCCGTGAATGTGATGAAATATCTCAAACGGAATTGGCGAAACGCATGCGTGTTTCCCGTCAATTCATTCATGCGGTTGAAAAAAACCAAGCGAACGTGAGCTTAGAAATGGCTGTTAAAATCGCACGTGCGTTGGGTTATCCGTATGAAGCCTTCGTCGAAGTATTTTTAAATGATATGTTAAGAAAGTCTGGCATCAAAAAGATTGTGCATCTTGAATCTAAAGCAGCTTAAGCCATCTCAACCATTTCAAAATCTTCTTTCGCAGCGCCACATTCTGGGCATTGCCAAGTGAGCGGGACGTCTTCCCAGCGGGTACCTGGTTGAATCCCATCTTCGGGCCAGCCTAATTCTTCGTCATAAATATGGCCGCAGAGTAGGCACATGTAGCGTTTGAATGTCATGGATATTCCTCGTTTCAATCTAATTGTGGGCGGTATATTAGCACTTTTTAGGGGTTTTAGGGTAAACTTTGCGACCCTTTAGTAAGGAGCCTCTTATGCACTCTACACGCACAGATTTATCAGCCAAACTCTATGAAGAAGCCCGGCACATCATTCCTGGCGGGGTAAATTCACCTGTTCGTGCCTTTGGAGGTGTGTCGGGGACGCCGGTTTTTATTCGTCGCGCAGAAGGCGCTTATTTATTCGATGTGAATGATAAAAAATACGTGGATTACGTCGGATCCTGGGGGCCTATGATCATGGGCCATGCGCATCCGGAAGTTGTCCGTGCGGTGACTTTTGCGGCTGAAAAGGGTTTGAGCTTTGGTGCGCCGACTGAGATTGAAATTCGCTTGGCTGAAAAAATCCGCCAACATATGCCATCCCTCGAACAAATGCGAATGGTAAGCTCAGGCACTGAAGCCACGATGACAGCGATTCGTTTAGCGCGCGGGTACACTAAACGAAATAAAATCATCAAATTTGCTGGTTGTTATCACGGTCACGTCGATGCTTTGTTAGTACAAGCCGGTTCGGGTGTTTTAACACTCGGTGTGCCCGGTTCTGCTGGCGTGCCTGAAGCAGTTGTGCAAGATACATTGGTTGCAGATTTTAATGATTTAAACTCTGTTGTCAGTTTATTTGAAAAATATGGCAATGAAATTGCTGCAATTATTGTTGAACCGATCGCCGGCAATATGAATTGCGTTTTACCGCAAGTGGGATTCTTGCAGGGATTGCGCGATGTATGTGATCGCTATCAATCGTTATTGATTTTTGATGAAGTGATGACAGGTTTTCGTGTGGCGAGTGGGGGTGCGCAAGCATTATTTAATATCAAACCTGATTTAACCACACTCGGAAAAATTATTGGGGGTGGATTACCTGTCGGTGCATGCGGTGGCAGTCAAGAAATCATGCAGCATCTGGCACCTGTCGGAAATGTGTATCAAGCGGGCACATTATCCGGAAATCCAGTGGCGATGGCGGCAGGTTTAGCCACGCTCACACTCACTGAACAATCGGGATTCTACGAAACACTGGAAAAAACAACGAAAAAATTAGTTTCTGGATTGGCAGAAATTGCGCGCGCTTCACAAATACCTTTTCAAATCACTTCGATGGGTGGCATGTTTGGGTTTTTCTTTCTTGAAAAGCTGCCGCAAAAATTATCTGAAGTGAAACAATCTGACGTGAAAACATTTCAACAATTTTTCCATGCGATGTTGGATCGCGGAATTTATTTTGCACCGTCAGCTTTTGAAGCAGGATTTGTTTCTGCTGCGCATACGGATACAGAAATTCAAAAAACACTTGATGCTGCAGAAGAAGTTTTTAAAAAGGTTTTACAACCACCAAAATAATGATCGCAAATAAAAATAAGGTGGGCAGCTCATTGAGCCAACGATAAAACACATGACTGTAATGATTCTGGTCCTTTGTAAAACGGCGCAATAAGATGCCGAGATAGATATGATAAAGGACCAATAGGGCAACGCAGCTGAGTTTAAGATGCATCCAGAGGGGTTGCATATAGCCTTGCGGGTTATAACTGATCAACCAAACACCAAAAAATAATGTTAGAATAGCCCCCGGTGTCGTGATGTAGTAATAGAGCTTTGCTTCCATCACCTTAAAACGCTCCCGACTGATCGTATCAGTTGCCATCGCATGGTAAACAAATAACCGTGGTAGATAAAATAACCCACTAAACCATGTCACCATAAAAATAAGATGGAACGCTTTGACCCATAACATGTTTTTGTTACTCCCGAGGTATATTTATGAATGATCCTGTTATCTTTACACAATCTGCTGTTGATAAAGTCTATACCTTGATGCAAGAAGAAAATAATTTCAATTTAAAATTGCGCGTGTATGTGACGGGTGGTGGTTGTTCAGGGTTTCAATACGGGTTTGCTTTTGAAGAGGATGTTCAAGAAGAAGACACTGTTGTTGTTCGGAAGTCGCAACTCATCGATCAACAACAAGAAAACGATGATGCAGAAGGCGGCGGCAATCAAACAGTTTCGTTATTAATTGATCCCATCAGTTTTCAATATTTAGCTGGCGCTGAAATTGATTATCGTGAAGATATCGAAGGTGCACAGTTTATCATTCGTAATCCCAATGCAAAAACAACCTGTGGTTGTGGATCGTCGTTTTCGACGTGAGATGATTCGGGTATAATTAAACATTCTTTTTTCAAAGAGTATTGTTGCATATCTCTCCTACCGTCGTCCCGCGCATGAAGCGCGGGTCGACGGCGTTTAAAGGTAGAGGGATTTAAATTTATTTAGGTTGTCTTATATGAAAATGCCTGCAACAACGTTTGGTTTTATTTTATACTTCGTTCGCCGTCAAAGCTTGCGCTTTCTAATTCTCATTTTAGCATTTGTGCTGTGGGCCATTTGCGATGCTATCTTCCCTTATTTTTTAAAACGTATTATTAATGTTGTGCAATTTTGGAAAGGCGATCCTGCGGGAATTTATGCAGCAGTAGCAACGCCCGTTTTATTGTTAGTCTTTTTTTGGGTGCTTGCAGAAATTGCTATGCGTGTACAAGGCATTTTGCAAATTTATACTTTTCCGCGTTTTCGCGCGAATATCCGGGAAGCCGTTTTTGATTACGTAAAATCTCATTCGCATGCATTTTTTTCCAGTCAATTTTCAGGCAGCATTGCAAAACGATTGGCAGATTTACCTAAAAGTTGTCAATCGATTATGGAAATTGTATGTCTACAGTTTACAACAGCATTCACGGGCGCGGTGATTGTTTTTATCATGATGTGGTATACGCAGCCGATTTTTGCACTCATTTTGACGATCTGGTTAGCGTTGCACATGGTGATCAATTTAGTGTTTCTACGTTATGGGAGTGAACTTGCCGAGGTGCATTCAGAATCCCAATCCACTTTGAGCGGTAAAATGGTTGATGTCTTTACTAACATTTTAAATATGCGTTTATTTGCACGCGGTGATTATGAAGCAGACTACTTGAAGTTTTATCAAAAAGATGAAATTCGCAAAGCAAAAAAATCTTTATGGCTTGCTGAAATGATGCGTATTGGGCTTGGCTTAAATGGGCTCTTTCTTATTTTTGGCTTGCTGTACGCTTTGTTATATGGGTGGGCGCACGGTTGGGTGTCGCTGGGTGATTTTACGCAGATTGAAATGCAAGCGTTTTGGTTGTTAGGCTGGATGTGGTATGTCACTTTTCAATTGACAACTTTTGTGCGCGAAGTGGGTGTGACAGGTGATGCGTTAGCCTTAGTGCGAAAATCCCATGATTTAACAGATAAGAAAAATGCTTACCCGATTAGAATTGGTCGCGGCGAAATTCGTTTTGACAATGTAACATTTGGTTATCAAAAGAATCGTCCCATTTTTCAAGATTTAAATATCGTTATTTCACCGGGCGAAAAAGTAGGATTGGTGGGTTATTCGGGCTCAGGCAAAACAACCTTTGTCAATTTAATTTTACGTTTTTATGATTTACAAGCAGGTCGTATTTTAATTGATGGCCAAGACATCGCAGATGTGACACAAGATTCTTTGCGCGCGCAGATCGCAATGATTCCGCAAGATCCGAGTTTATTTAATCGGAGTTTACTCGAAAATATTCGCTATGGCCGTTTGAATGCAACGGATGAAGAAGTCATCGAAGCGTCAACGATGGCGCATTGCCATGAGTTTGTCGAAAAACTCGATGGAAAATATCAATCGTTAGTGGGTGAGCGCGGATTAAAATTATCCGGCGGTCAACGACAACGCATTGCAATTGCGCGTGCTGTTTTAAAAAATGCACCGATTCTCATGTTAGATGAAGCAACTTCTGCGCTAGATTCTGTCACAGAAAGACTCATTCAAGACAGCTTGCATCACTTGATGCAAGGGCGCACCGCGATTGTTGTTGCGCATCGTCTCTCAACGTTAGCAGATATGGATCGCATTCTTGTTTTTCACAAAGGAAAAGTTATCGAAGAAGGTACACACGAACAACTTCTCGAGCTCGGTGGATATTTCGCAACACTTTGGAATATGCAAACCGACGGCTTTTTGCCTGGTGGTGATGGTGATGAAGAAGAGGAAGAAGAAACAAGTGAAGATGAGTCGTAGTTTTTTATAAAATCCCCCTCAATCCCCCTTTTCCAAAGGGGGACGCATTTTGGTACTTACCTCTTTTCAAAAGGGGAAGCAGGTTGGTGCTTGCCTCTTTTCAAAGGGGGAAGCATTTTGGTACTTACCTCTTTTCAAAAGGGGAAGCATTTTGGTGCTTGCCTCTTTTCAAAAGGGGAAGCATTTTGGTACTTACCTCTTTTCAAAGGGCAAGCATTTTAAATCACTTCCCCCGTTGGAAAAGGGGGATTGAGGGGGATTTTATTTTACATATTCTTGGCCACTGTCATCGCAATCCACTTACCAGCCTGTGTTGTCGGATGTTTGTCGTTGAAGAATACATAATTTTTGCAGTAAGGTGTTGCGTGCTCGTCGACGCAGCTTTTTGATGTTTCAGTAAAATGATATTGTGCGGGATGCGCAATGATATCGTCTAATAAATTGTAAATTGAAATCACATGTGAGTCAGGAAGGTTATTTTTACTGAAAGGCATGTGCATAAGTGCCAATTTCAAAGTGGTGTTAAATCCAATTGTAATAGCTTGAACTACTTTTAAAATCGTTGTTGAACCATTCGCTAATTTAATCGCCGCAGGTGTTTTTGATAAGTCTGGTAAATCGAGAAAATAAATCTGAGAAGGTTTTACACCTGCAGCAATCAATCGATCGCGTGCATTCATTAAATTTAAAATTGGATGAGAAAGCGGGGGAAAAAGGGTGGGCGCACACGGTTGAGAAGTTGATGTGTTGATTGTCTCTGCTAAGTGTTTGTTGAGTTCAGAGAATTGTTTGTGCTGTAACAAACTTGCTAATTTTGCGATGTTGTTAAAAATATCATTGCCGCCTGCCCAAATAAAGAAAATTGTTTGATCATCGGGATGATGAACTTCACTCAGATATAAATCAATTTGTTTTAAAATGCCTGGCACACAGTGTAACTGAGGAGTTGGATCACCAGGGATGCTACAAGTTTGATTCACATACGGCGGGAAGGGAATGCGGACAAAATCATCTAGATAGTTGTCGCCGGTTTCAGCTGAAGCATAAGCATAGTTGATGCTAGTGTTACGTATATCTAATTGTTTGAGTCGTGCGATACGTATCGGCCAAATTTTTAGCTCAGGAAATTTTTTTGTAATAAAATAATTAACCCACAGAGCGCGTGTTTTCGTGTTGGAATCAATATTTGTCAAGGGCGAACCGGTACGACCTTGGTCTTTTGCCCAAGTATTATTGCCGCTATCAGTTGCTGATGTATTCATGCCAGCATCAGAAAGACTGTCGCCAAAAATAATAATTTTTGTTTGCGGAGTTACGGCAAACGCAGAAGTTGAAAATATAAAAAGTACAATGCAAAAAAATGATTTAAATAACATGCTAGCCTCAGTTCGTGATTTTCGTCATTGCGAGGAGGGCGGAGCCGCTTCGACGAAGCAATCCAGTTTTTGTCATAATGGTGGATCGCCACGGCTAAACGCTTCGCAGCCTCGCGATGACGTATGGATGTTTGCAATTTACAATGAGCGGTGATCATAGAGGAGAGAAAGACTCGGCGCAACAGTTGTCACGCCGAAAAATATTAAGTGGAAATAGGATTGGGACCGCGTTTATTATCGAAAGGAGATTTGGGTGTATGTACTAATTCATCGACATTATCTAAGATGTCGCTCAAAGTGCCATCTGTTTTTTTCTCGAGCTTTCTAAGATTTCTTTCAATTTCTTCGAGTAGGCCGCCAGGTCCCGACCCAAAATCTGGAATGGTATCAACAATACCTGCTCCATTAGTAATTTGTTGAGTCACAGCATGTACGTTGCCAAAGCGATCTTGACCGTACATTTGTTCGTATAATAGATCAGCACTTGACTCTTGAACTTTTTCGGCACCGCCTGGTTTTAATGTTAAAAGATTTTCATCTTTTGCTTCATTGAGTTCAAGTTTTGATTCAGGCTGCATTTTTTGATGGACAAGTGAAGCTAAAGCAAGTGTTTGTTTGATGTTGTTTGTGACTTTTTGTTTGAGTTCATTAGATTGTTTGTCATCTAATAAAAATAAAGCGAGTGCTTCTGTGTTAAATTTATCTTTTAAGGTGGGATGATTTTCAAATTGTTTTTCTAAGGCTGCATTGACTGTGAGCGTCATAAGGGCATGGAGATTTTTTTCATCTCTGAAAAAATCTTCGGTGATTTCAATGCCGTGTTCATTCGCAGCATTTTCGACGGAATCGAGAACTTTTTCGAGTATTTCATTTTTGTCGGCATGTTCGTCGAGTAAGCCCGCTTCTTTCATTTTATCTATGAGCTTACTAAGCGCGTTTTTTAATTGGTCGTGTTTCATGTGAGGGCCTCATTCATCAAAAGGGAGTATGAATCATTATAACATTGCATAGATTAAGATTTCTTTAATTAGATTTTTATATATAACTTATTGATTATTAATGATAAATAATAATTTCTCGCACTGAGAAACCTTAGGATAATTCTTCCGCTGGCTCGACTCTTTGAGGCACCTGTCTTAACCCGCTTTCCAGTGAAGATGCTCCGGCAAGACCTGATTCGATATATTCGGCATCTTGATTGACGCACCACACATCGAATTGACGTTCGCCTCTTAAAATATTTTGCACGGTTAACATCGCCGTCATCATCGCATGATCTTGATTATTATATTTGTGCATGCCATTGCGACCGACCACAAAAAGAGAAGGGTACATTTCTTCGAGGGCATGTCGAACGATGGCGACATTATTTTTATAATGTTCATCATAAACAGGATACGCTTTGGGTTGTCTCACTACACAGCCATCCAGAATGTCTGACGTTTTTGCTAATCCAATGCGAACAATTTCGCGTGTAGCTTTTTGAATTAAAGCTTGATCATCCATTTCCCACAAGCCATCGCCTTCGAAGCAAAAATATTCCATGCCATAACAACACATTGACGGATCAGGTACCATATCAGGTGACCATGATTTAAAATTTTGAATGCGTGCAACATCTACGCTGGGGTCATGAATGTAAATCCAATTATCATGAAATTGATTTTTATCTTTTAATATCAAAGTCACGATCAGAAAATCGCGGTATTTTAATTGTTTTGCTGCATGCGACACGTGTGGAGAAATTTCTGGTAAATAATGTTCGGCGAGAGATTGTAGAGGCGCAGAAGAAATAATATGTGTCGCCGCGATTGTTTGCATATTGCCTTGCGCATTCCGATATTGAATTTCCCAGAGATGCTTCATTTCATTGTAGTGACACTTTGTGACTTCGCAGCCTAATAATACTTTTCCGCCGCGATGCTTGATTTTTTCAGCGCACGCTTCCCATAGCATGCCAGGACCTTTGCGTGGATAACGAAAAGAATCAATCAATGTTTTGATAATGGATTTTTTGTTTGAACGATGTTTTGGCAAAATCGCATTGATCATGGCTGACCACAACGATAATCCTTTGATGCGTTGTGCTGCCCAATCAGCTGAAATTGCATTGCAATCCATGCCCCAAACTTTTTCAGTGTATGTTTTAAAAAAAATTTCGAATAAGCGTTGACCAAAATGATTAGTTACCCAATCAGCAAAAGTAGCAGGATGGCGGATGGGAAATAATTTAGCTTTTAAATAAGAAAGAAAACATAAGGCAGATTCTTTGATTCCCAGCTTGTATAAGACTTCAATAGCGCGCAACGGGTAAGAAAAAAATTTGCTCTTATAAAAAATACGCGATGAGCGTGGCCTGGTTAGCATGTCGTCAGGCAGGATCTCGCTCCACAAGTCTTCGACTTCTTTTGATTTCGAAAAAAAGCGGTGGCCACCAATATCAAAGCAGTATCCTTTGTAGGTGACAGTCCGCGCAATGCCGCCGACGTTCTCAGGATCGGATTCGAGTACTGTGACAGCAATCTTTTCTTTGGCTAGTAAATAGGCAGACGTTAAGCCTGCGGGGCCAGCTCCAATCACGACGATGTGCGGTTGCATAGCTTATAAATCCATGTATATTGAGCAGAAGATAATAACGGTTTGTGTTTGAGAAGGGAATTATTTTGTTTAAATCTTTAGATCAGCCTGCTTTTCTGTTTGGCGTATTGATTGCTGCATACCTGATTTTTCAATTTTTCCAAATTCCTTATACCATCATTGCGGTCGACGAATTTTTTTTTGCACATCATATTCATCAATTTGTGCAACATGTTCCGTACCGAGATTTTCCACCGTATAAAACAATTTTAGGGTATTACCTGCTGTCGCCTCTTACACTTCTTTCGCACGACCCAGTGAAGATATTCTTTTATATCAAAGATCAGATTGCGGTGATGAATGCTTTATTTTTTATCTTAGCGGCAAGTTGGGGGCGTCGTTTTTTTTCGATGCAGGCTATTTTTTTGACTTGTGCGTTCGTCATGGCGAGTCAATTATTTCTCATTTACTCTGTTGAACTTAGGGTGGATATGTTGACTTGCTGGGTTGGGCTTTTTTCTTTTTTCTTTATTTTATCAGAACGATTCACGTTGGCAGGTTTTACAATTGGATTATCTTTTTTAGTTTCACAAAAGGCACTATGGTTTTGGGCGGCGACAGATTTTGCATTAGGCATGTATTGGATAATGTTGACAAGAGACTTCGTTTCTTTTCGTAAAATCATTTTCTTTAATCTTGCAGCATTTATACCGATTGTGATTTATGTTTTATTCTGGGCATCTTTATCTAGTGTATCGATTGTTTTGCATAGCGTATTTTACGAAGCTTATCTGCAATCAAAAATTATTTATTACGCATCAATCCATCATGAATGTTGGCAAGCTATGCTGAACGGGGGGCCTTTATTCATTTTATTATGGCCATTGACCTGGATAAGTGTATTCGCTGCGCCGCAAAAAAATAGAATTTTAATTGCACTCTATGCCGCAGCACTTATGTTATGTGTTGTAACGTATCAGCAACCCTTTCCTTATAATATTGTTTTCTTGTTTCCGGGTTTATTTTTTGTTTATTCTGATTTTATCACTTGGATTTTAGCTGGGTTGCCACATCCAAACGGTACCCAGACTCGCAATGACGGATTCTTCGGAAGTAAAAAAATTTTGTATTTTTGCTTTTTTTATACAATTGTTTTGACTGGTTTGTGTGTTTATTTTGATTTACTTTTAAGTTATTACTTTATTATTTTTGTGCCTGTGTTGTTTGCTTATTTTTTAAGAAAAGGACCTCAAGCAATTTATGGAAAATTATTGGTGGGCGTCATCTTATATGTCGGATTGATTTGTCCTTTGATAAGATTGATCTACATTAACCCATATTCTTTTGATGGTGCTTACCAGCAAAGCATGATTCGATTAGGTGAGTCGTTATTGCAAAAGGACGATAGTTATATTGCGGGCACGCCATTTCTTTATAACAAAAATCAAGCTGTGTTAGGATTGAAAAATTTGATAGCACCAGCCATCGAATATCTTTATAAACCTTCTCCCATGTTGGCGCCCATGTTGCTCGATTCACTTTATATGGTGCCTAGAACTGCGCAACAAGTTTTGCAAGACTTACAAAAAGCACCCATTAAATTATATGTGAATAATTTTCGCATTTATTATTTGCCGGATACTATTAAAAAGTATCTTGCAGCTCATTTTAAACATTATTGGGGTAGCATTTATTTATATGCGCCTACAATTGAAAGAAAACAAACGGTGTTTAGGCTCAAGTTTGATGGAGAGTATCAAATCGAAAGTGTCCGTGATGTTGCAATCGATCATGCTATTTTGCGTCCCAATGCGACGATTCATTTGCGTCACGGAATTCATACTGTAAAGGCTACATCTGATGTCCGTTTAGTCTTTGTGCCCAATCATATTGATTTAGCGCCCTATGCAAAATACTCATCCATTGACGAGTGGTTTTTTCTATTAAAGAAAATTGTTTCATAAAAATCACTATTCTCCGGTTATAATAGTAGTAATTGTCATAAAAGGATCCATCATGCGAATTCTCATTGTGGGGGCAGGTGTTGCAGGGCTAACCTTGGCAGGCTTACTCAAACAACGGGGCTTTGAACCTGAACTCATTGAAAAACAAAAAAATATTTTTCAGCCAGCGTATATGTTGGGGATTTATCCCTTAGGGAGCCGTATTTTATATGGGCTTGGTTTGATGCAGTCCTTTTTGGAGCGCAGCGTGCCTTCTGATGATTATATGATGTGTAACGGCCGCGGAGATTTAATCCATCAGTTTTCCTTAAAGCAAGTTTTTGCACCTTATGGGCCTAATCGTTCTTGTACCCGCGGGACACTTTTGAGCGTGTTAAAAGAGAGTTGCTCAGATCTTTCTATTCGTATGGGTGTGTCTGTTGCATCGATAGAGCAAAAAGGCGATAAGGTTGAAGTCACTTTTTCAGATGAAACACACGGCGAATATGATTTGGTTGTGGGTGCGGATGGTCTTCACTCTGATGTGCGTCGTTTAGTTTTTACACCTGATGAATTTAAATATTTCGAAACGGGCTGGGGTGGTTGGTTGTGGTGGACAGATGATCATCGTTTACAACCAGGTACCGCAATGGAGTTTTGGGGTTCGGGTTATATGTTAGGTATTTATCCTACAGAATATCGATTTGGTGCTCTGGCAATTGCGCCTACACAAAAAAGTAAAACATCCCCATACTCTGGTTTGCGCAGCGATATTCGTCAAATGATGTCAGATCTCATTCAAAAATATCCTGTTGTTTTCGAGCAAATTCCTCAGGATGATCGCTCTGACATGGTGTATTGGCCATTGTCAGATGTGCGCACTAATGCATGGTATAAAAAACGCGTTGTCCTTGTTGGAGATGCAGCAGTTGGATTTTTACCAACATCTGATGCAGGTGCCTCCATGGCAATGGAATCCGCTGCTGTATTAGCGGATGAATTAATGCGCGTTGATAACTATCATTTAGAGTGGGCATTATCCATTTATCAAAAACGTCGCCAAACACGCGTTGAAGCAGCCCAAGAGGATTCACGCAGTTTAGCGAAGCATATGTTTGTGAAATCCTTTTTATCTTCAAAATTGAGAAATTATTTATTACAACATTATTCTTTAAAAAGCCTTTCTGAAAGTATCCAGAAATTTTTTGAAGCCCCGATATAGGTTCGAGATTCCCATGCTACAACATTCTCCGCTCGGTAAAAAATCCGAATATGATGTGACTTACAATCCACAATTATTATTTCCTATTTCACGCAAAACTAAACGTGATGAAATTGGTGTGCCTGAGCCATTGCCTTTTTATGGCGTTGACCTTTGGCATCATTACGAAGTGTCTTGGTTAAATGAGAAAGGTAAGCCGGTGTGTGCCATAGCTGAAATTTCTTATCCGTGTGAATCGCCTAATATCATTGAATCAAAATCGATGAAATTATATTTTAATTCACTTAATCAAACAGCATTTAAAAATGAATTTGTTTTGCAGGAAATCATAACGCAAGATTTGTCTGAGCGTGTAGGTGCAAAAGTTGTTGTGCTTCTTTATCCATTACAGAAGAATCAATCACATCAAAATATGTTGGCGCGTTTACCGGGTATTTATTTAGATGAATTAGATATTGATTGTCATGTCTATCAACCTGATCGCGCATTGTTGAAGGTTGAAAAAGATAAAGTGGAAGAAACACTGAGCTCTGATTTGCTTAAATCAAATTGTCTTGTGACGGGGCAGCCTGATTGGGGTAGTGTGCAAATTCAATATCGCGGTCAAAAAATAAATCATGAAAGTGTTTTACGTTATATTGTTTCGTTTCGCAATCATAATGAATTCCATGAACAATGCATTGAGCGTATTTTTATGGATATTCAGAAAGCGTGTCAGCCGGAATTGTTAACGGTGTATGGACGTTATACTCGTCGTGGGGGATTGGATATTAATCCTTTTCGTACAACAGAAAAGGATGTCTTGCCCAATAATGATCGATTAATTCGCCAATAGAAAGAGCGCTTCAATGCGAAGCGCTCTCGTCTCCATGAGCCACTGGCATTTTATTTAGCTAATTGATTGCCAACGAGGCCGCCTACAGCTGCACCACCTACGGCACCCGCTGCGCTACCGCCAGTGAGTGCGCTACCTGCTACACCGCCGACCACTGCGCCTGCTGCGATACCTGTGTCTTGTTTAGTCCATTCGCATCCGCTGGTGAGTAATGCTGTAGCGAGCACTACTAAGATTGTTCTAGAAATGTGACTCATATTTCCTCCTTTCACGTTGCGCAACAGTATTATTATATCTTAAAAACCGTATTTTCATGCTATCTGCGCTTACAACTATATGATAAAATTAATTTTTTAAACTTATAACGCCTTTTATGAAAACAATTCTGAATTTCTCATTGCTGTGGCGTAATCCCAATTTTGGATTTTTATATGCAGGGCAATTGATATCATTTGCTGGCACTGTGGTGACAGGTGTTGCATTACCATGGCAAATTTACAGTTTGACGCATTCTACTTTAATGGTTGGATTGTTAAGTTTATTTCGTTTGTTACCTTTATTAGTTACTGCGTTATTTGGTGGTGTCTTAGCGGATCGTCATCATCGAAGAATGTTGCTGCTGATTTCTGAATCATCTCTGATCGTGGGTTGTATGCTGCTTGCATGGAATGCGAGTCAAGGACATCCCAATCTTTGGATCATTTTTATTTTAGCCACTGTGATGTCTGGCATCACAGGATTGCATCGTCCTGCGCTTGATAGTTTAGTGCAGCAAATTGTCGCGAAAAAAGATTATAGAACTGCCAGCGCTTTAGGTAGTCTTAAATTTAATATGTGTATGATCGTAGCACCTGCATTAGGCGGTTTATTGATTGCGCATGCAGGGTTAGTTGCAGCATATATTATGGATGGCTTTTCATTTGCACTCTCACTTGGCTCACTTTTGTTAATGAAAAATATTCCATCTCCTGTTGTTAAAGAGGATTTATCTGCTATAGCTTCTTTACGACAAGGTGTGCGTTACGCTTTTTCGCGGCAAGAATTATTTGGCAGTTATATAGTCGATTTTACGGCGATGATTTTTGGGATGCCGAATGCTTTATTTCCAGCAATCGCGCAATCATTTGGTGGCGTTAAAACATTAGGATTATTATATTCAGCGCCAGCTATTGGCGCATTATTTGCTTCATTATTTAGTGGTTGGGCGCGTCATGTAAAACGCTACGGCGTTGTCATTGCGGTATCTGCTTCACTCTGGGGTGTTGCAATCATTTGTTTTGGATTGTCCCCGTATCTTTGGTTGGCATTAATTTTCCTTGGAATTGCTGGCATTTTAGATGATATCAGTGGATTATTCCGCATGACACTTTGGAATGAAACGATTCCCAATCATTTGCGTGGGCGTTTGGCTGGCATTGAAATGATTAGTTATCTAAGTGGACCGCGTCTAGGTGATACCGAGGCGAGTTTAGTTGCGTCTCTTTTTGGCGTTACTGCATCGATTGTTTCCGGAGGGGTGCTCTGTGTTGTGGGTGTTGTGTTATGTTGCGTTTATTTGCCCCAATTTTGGAAATTCAAGTCTGAAGAGGTATAAATGTTATTGTGCTTAGATGTGGGTAATACATGTGTTTCAATAGGTGTTTTCGAAAATGAGAAATGTATCGCACGTTTTGAATGTCCTACACATTCAATGACAGCAATCGATTTCTTCAGTGCTTTCTTATCAGATAGTTTGAAAATGAACCGCATTTCTCCTGACGAAATTTCTGCTGCAGTCATGTGTTCTGTTGTTCCAACTTGCGATGAAATCATTCAAGCTTCTATTGAAAATATTTTGCAGATTACTTGCTTGAGTATACGAAGCGATATGGATTTTGGATTTGCTAATCATTACAAAGATCCAAAGCAACTTGGTGTAGATCGTGTTGTGAACATCATTGCGGTAATGGATTTTTTTCCACGCGAGCATTGCATTATTGTCGATATGGGTACGGCAACAACAGTGTGCGCATTGCATGCAGAAAAAGGATTTTTGGGCGGCGCCATTTTACCTGGATTGCGTCTTGCAATGTCTTCATTAAAAAATCATACAGCACAATTAATGGAAGTCGCAATTGAACAACCGAATCATTCTATTGCGCAAACCACACAGGAAGGGATTCAGTCAGGATTATTTTACGGACAATTAGGTGCAATCAAAGAAATTCTTGCAGGTTTTAAGCAAGAAGCTTTTGCAAATTTGTCAGTGAAAATCATTGGTACAGGCGGATATGCGCAAATATATCAAGAGCATAAAATATTTGATGCTATTTTGCCAGATTTAACTTTGCAAGGGTTGCGTTTGGCGCATGATGTTTTTATTTCACCTGGTATCGCTCATACGATGCTTTTGCCCATGCATCATATGTGATGCTGCCATCCACAGATTGATTATCTTGATAGCGTGAATCTTTGTTGAGTAAAGAGCTTGAGCGAATCGTAAAATCTCCTGGTGTATCGATGAATAAAGCAAAAGTAAATCGTTCGATATTACCGCGTGCTTTTTTGACAATGTGTCGTGTTGCACGAATGCGATCATGGGAAGCGAGTTGACCGAATTCGCCCACTTGGAATAATAAGATCGATTTGTCATTTGCATAGGTTTTTTCGAAGGTCTCTCCGTTGGTGGGTACAATAAATAAACCTGCTTCTTCAGGTTCATCAATGGCAACACCATCGCGAAAATAATAGGCTGGCATGAGAGCAGTGAATGTGCCGTGATCAAGATGTGCGCCACACCAATCGGGGTTGTCGTAGCTTTCGTCGCCTACTTTTTGATAGTGCAACATACGACCATAGCCCGTTAAACTATTGGGGTCAACTTTGACTTCATCCAGAAAGCCAGTCGCGTGTAAAACTTTTTTCGCGACGTCGAAAATCAGTACGCCTAAATCAAGATAAGCCTCGCGCAAGTTGATTTCTTCTGGCCATTTATTCTTGGGGTGGTCGGGAACGCATGCGTAATAAGAAGCTTTTTTATCGTCGATCTGCCATTCGCCGTGCGCATTTTTAAACCATTCGGCGCCTAACTCGTACCCTTCCGTTGCGCCTGTTTCGCGTTGTGGCGCATAACGTTGCTTCACGGCCTCTGGTAAGGCAGCAAAGGCGCGCACAGTATCAATGTAATGTGCGGATTTCTCGACAAATTGTGGTACATCTTTGACGCCCACAATCCCTTTGTCACGCAATGCATTTGCCAATAATTCACTTGAGGCGCCCATATTCGGCGCAAGTAAATCAGCGTAAGGAATAATGTCGATTTTCATGTTGAATTCTCGTTTCACATCTTTGGGCGGGCATTATAGCCGTTTTTATTTGTCATGAAAATGTCATTTTATCGTCATTGGGGTGTTAGGATCGGAGGGGTATGATTTGTGCAATGCTTGTAAAAGGAATTTTCAATGCCTAATCGCAAAAACAGAAAACCACTCGTTAATGCAATAAAAGCAGGAAATCTAGAAACACTTAAATCACTACTGACACCTGATATTGATGTCAATCAATTAGATGATGAAGGTTTAAGTTTGATTGATCATGCCAGTCTCAGTGAAAATCCTACCGTTTATGCATTTCTCTTGAATTTTCAGAAATATGAAAATGATAGAAGTCAGCTTGCAAAAGTAGATCGATTGATTCGGCAGCTATCTGACAGAGTAGCAGCATCCTTATATCATTTACCTTTGCTAGAAGAAAAGTCTGAGGAGAATTGTTTTGAAAGTTGTCGCCAAAATATGATGAGGGTATGTTCAACCTGGTTGGATGAATTTGCAAATGAAAAAGATGAAGCATGCTTATTGGATTTGTATCTCTCTGTTAATATCGTCCATCATGTTTTGATGTCCTCAAAAAATATGGAGGCATTGCAGTGTAAAATAAAATTATTTTTTGGAGAGCGGGAGGATGCATTAAGAGGAGATACGCTTGATTATTGTCATGCTAAAACATTAGCAAATAAATTTTGCTATCAACTTGCTACTATATTATTTCCAAATGAAAAACCTGAAAATTGTTTATTGAAAAATGCATTGAGTCAAGGCCGAGTTTCTGAGTGGAAAGATTCAGTTATGCTTGAAAACAATTTACCATCCTTTAATACATTTGAATTTTTTAGAGATGCTCATAATAATATTGAATTATATCAATTGATTCTTGATCGAGCTATCGCAAGATTACAAGCCGGCGATTATGCGCCAACAAAAGTTTTTCTTGGCACTGACGTTGTGCAATCGGTTTCTTACTCACTTCCACGAGCATCTGTAGCGCTCCTTTCACAAAGAGCACCGACTTTCAAAAAATTGGTTGACTATGTCGAAACACTTGAAATTCTCATGAAGAATAATAAAAAATCGATCTATGATAGATTTTTTGATCTTTTAGCAGGATTGAAAGACGGTGATTCGCATGGGAAAACACCTTATTTTTATTTGATGAATAGTTTGCCTGATTCAGACAATGCTAAATACCACGGCGCTTATTTTTATATCAACCATTCAGAGTTATTTTATATTTCATACATCGGTCAAGTTGAAAAAGTCAATCTATCAGATAGAGGTCTATTTAATAAAAATGTTGCTGAAATGATGGGGAGTGCAGAATACAAGAAACTTACCTCAGCTGAGGTGTCCAAAACGATTACAGAAAATGGTGGCCATACACCAACGAAGGGAAAATACGATAATGCAGGCGAGCGCGCTAATACTGCAATTGCGTTATTTGCTGAATGGTGGACTTCGTTAGGATCAAATCCTAAAGGTAGACAGATTCAACAAAAAATTCTTAAAATGTTTGATTTTAAAAATATACTCGATAATCTTTTTATTACACAAGAGAAAGCAGATTTGAAATCAAAAAATCCCGGAGACTGTATTGGTTTAACTGGTGATTCCCTTGAATATGCTCTTTTGCGAAATGAGAAGGCATTGAAAAATCTTGATAAAGACATTAAAGATCCGCGTGTTTCGGAAAAAATACTTGTACAATGGCAACAAGATATCATCAATGAATTAAAACAACCTTTTGAATCGAGATTGAAAACAGAAAAAAATTTACTGTCTTATTATTCACATATTGCTTATATAATCAGAGAAAATGAATCTAATTATTTATTGGTAGCGCATGCGAAGCAAGCTTTCGAATTTTTAATGTTGATTCAAAAGAGTTGTTATACAGAAGATGAACCATTTAGGGGTGCAATCAAAAAAATTTATGAGCAAACATCAGCTGGGTCGCTAGTGCTTTTTTTTCTAGTGATAGAATCTCAGGTAGGTAAAAAATTTGATCTATTGAGAGAAGCAGTTTGTTTTAAAATTCTCCTTCTGAGAAAACAAAATGAAAGCATACCTATAGAAAATGTCAATGCAATGGTTGGTAGATATCCTTTGGTATGGAGTGCTTGTCATAAATTCAGAAAAGGGCCTATTGGTTCGCATGAAAAGAAAATTATGCATAATAATATTCAAGAGCTACTTTATCTGTTACTCCATTCAGGTGAATTTACATCAGCCGATGAGCTTAAATTATTTATAAAAGATCTCATCTTGGATGGAATTCGTTTGCAGAAACTGTTTTCGCAAGCTGTTGTGCGTAATGATACAGAGAGCGTCATTCAATTACTAAAACGGGGCGCTATACCGGAATTAATTATTCCGCCATCTTTGGTTGCGGCTAATAATATTGCTATTTTCAATAAAGGTAAGATGACTGACTTTAAAGTGGGTGACTGGTTAAATGTGAACGATGGTAGTCGCTGGATTCATTCGATTATTCTTGAGATTAAGGAAGATCGATCTGAAATTAAAGTGCATTACGCAGGGTGGAGATCCAGTTATGACGCGTGGATAAAATCAAGTGATTTGCTTAAAATTGCACCCTTCGATTCTAGTGCGACCGTTGGATCCAAGAAAGATGAAATTCCTCCGTCTTATCCACAAGAGTATTTAATGAATCGTAATGAACGAATGCTCCATCAATCTCTCTGGCAAATAGCTTGGGAAAATCACAATCCTCAAATTGCAATACAGCTTATTCGTTCAAATATGTACGATCCTGTTCAACCCGAATTACTTCTGGCTAATACCGAAAAGCAATGGAAGTTTGTGTGTGAGTATATTAATGAGATTGGTGTGGATGTATTTCCTAGAGAACTGATAGATGAAATCTTGTTAAAATCTCCTCCTTCATTAAAGCAATTAGTTGCTAAATTTATCGCAAGATCTTTGGAAATACCTGAAGAAAAGCTTTCACTTGAAAGCATCAGGCAGTTACCTCAGCTCAATTTTATGGAAGAAAAAAGACTACGAGAATCGGATGAGCGAAAAATTGAAGTACAACATAAAGTTTTGGAGCCAGCTGAACAGGCGATGTGTCTGATTATTTGAAATTGAAAACATGAGTTGACCGCTATTTTTTTAAAGATAACGGTCTAAGCGATACCCCTTGATTAGGCTTAGGTTGAACTACAACATTTGAATATTTTAATGCATTTCGTTTTTGTAGTTGAGCTGTGCTCAGATGTGTCGCATAAATTACCGACATTTTTTTGCTAGATAAAATGTCACATCTATCCAGTGGCCAGCGCATAGATGTTTTTTTCATAACGATGGTACTAATGTTGGGCGAGGAGTTGGATTTTTCATGGGTAAAAGTTTCAGGGTATGTTTCGGTAGACCACTGTGGAAAACAGCGATTAACTTTATTCGGCGTGCCTATTTTTATTTTCAAGTCACTATCTTTTGTTGAATAGATTCTAGCTATGCCTTGTGGTTTAAGGGCTTGATGATATTGCTTCAATAGATTTAACTTATCTTCAGAATAAGGATAAGCTCCCCAAACATCCATAATGAAATCGTAGGCGCCAAAAGTTTCTACTGCTTTTGCAAGCACATTTTGTGCGGTGCCCGAATAATAGTAAAAACGCGAAGTGTGTTTTTGCATGACTGATTCAATGTTGTTAAAATAATGCAAAGATATACCGTCAATACGTTCAATATAATTTTCTAATTCTTTATCTGATAAGAGTAAATCAATTGTTTTGCCAGATCCACAGCCTGCGTCTAAGATTCTAATTTTTTGCCCTTTTTCATTTGCAAGTTGAATAAGGTATTCTTTCAACGATAATTTTAATCCTAAAAGATCTGCGTAATCTGAAGGCGAGCGAGTTATCTTCGTGCCATTTGTTTTGTCATGAGAGTTAAATAATGTAAATCGATTTAGGGAGCGCGGTGTGACTCGTGTATATGTTGTGCTATTTTCTTTTCGTGTAGTAGCTTTTGTCATATCAAATATTTCTCATTAGTCATTGGCAAAAAAATGTTTTCGACATAATGCGACATAACGTTCGTTGCCGCCTATTTCTACTTGTTGGCCTGTCTTTACTTTTTTACCATTTGCGTCAACACGTGCATTCATAATTGCTTTTTTGCCACAGTGGCAAATCGTTTTAATTTCTACCAAATTGTCAGCAAGTATTAATAGATACTGGCTGCCTGGAAAGGGTTCGCCGAGAAAGTCACTGCGCAGTCCGTAAGTCAAAACTGGAATATCGAGAGTGTCCACGATGCGCACAAGTTGCAGAACTTGTTCTTTTTGTAAAAATTGTGCTTCATCTAGCAATACACAACGAATGGTTGGGTTGTGCTTCAGTGTGTCGAGCGTGTAGGCATAGAGATCAAAAGTTTTGTCGAAGGAGACGGCATCCGCATGTAAACCGATGCGAGATGTGATGCGATTTTCGCCAAAACGATTATCAATTGCTGGCATGAAAAGCAACGTATCCATCCCACGTTCTTTGTAATTAAAAGCGGATTGTAAGAGTACGGTCGATTTACCAGCATTCATTGCAGAATAATAAAAATACAGTTTGGCCATGTTGTCTTCTCTTGAAAAATCACTGCATGATAACTGCAAAATTCTTGTTAAGCCAACTGTAAGATTGTTGTTTGATGATATGAAATTGAATGAGAAAGGAGATACAATATTGACCCCTTTTTGTTCGCTAGGAGCGCAGACAATGACCAAAAAAATTGAAGTGAGCAAGCACGTCGTAGTCTTTAAAGATAAAAAAATTCGCCGTGTTTTACACGAGGATGCATGGTGGTTTTCTGTCGTGGATGTAATCGATGTTTTGACTGATAGCGCCAATCCTAGAGATTATTGGTACAAGATGAAAGTCAGACTGAAGGATAACGAGGGCAGTGAACTGTCGACAAAATGTCGACAGTTGAAATTAGCGGCTCCTGACGGAAAAATGAGGGAGACGGATTGTGCAAATACTGAGAGTTTGTTTCGTATTATCCAGTCCATTCCTTCCCCAAAAGCAGAGCCGTTCAAGCGTTGGTTGGCCAAAGTGGGTTATGAACGTGTCCAAGAAATTGAAAATCCAGAATTAGCTTCTCAGCGTGCGCGCGAAATATACAAAGCGAAAGGCTATGATGATGCTTGGATTGAAAAAAGAATGCGTGGTATTCAAATAAGAGAAGAGCTGACAGAGGAATGGAAAAAGCGTGATGTGGGCAGTGACAAAGAGTATGCAATTTTAACCGCCGAAATTTCCAAAGCGACTTTTGGCATGACACCAACAGAATACAAACAGTTAAAAAACTTAAGCCGTGAAAATTTACGTGATCACATGACTGATTTGGAGTTAATCTTTACGATGTTAGGTGAAGCTTCCACGACAGAGATTGCGAGAAATAAAGATGCTCAAGGATTTGTGCAAAACAAATCTGCAGCGCGTGCAGGTGGTGATGTGGCTGGAAGCGCACGTAAAGATTTAGAAAAGAAATCTGGAAAAAAAGTGATTACGCAACAGAATTACTTAAATCATGCCAAGAATGAAATCACAGAAAACTAAAAAGGAAAAACTCATGAGCTATACCTACACCGAAACGATTACACTCGAAGAAAAAGAAGAAGTTAACAATAGTAATACGCAATCAAAGAAAAAATCAGGAGGATTATTTAGTACACGAACGAGCCCTGGCGCGCCTTGGCCAAATCCACCGAGCGGCACGATGGTTTTAAATGAAGATAAAAAGGATGATACAGATGATTGCTGCTGTTGCTGTTTTTCGTTTAAGCGGCGGAGGTAGGGGTATATATAAGGAGCATGAAATGAATGAAGTGATTGAGAAAATGAAGCAGCGTTGCATCTTGATAATCATTACAGAGACTTTTTACGCGGCATAAAAGAACGTCTGAAAACAGCGCAAATACGTGCTGCACTTGCGGCGAACAGTGAGCTTGTCCGATTTTATTGGCAGCTAGGCGCTGACTTAATGGAAAAACAAAAGACTCATCGATGGGGTAGTGGTTTTTTGGAACAATTTTCTCACGATATGCGGCAAGCATTTCCAGAGATGCAGGGCCTATCAGTTCGTAACCTTCAGAGAATGAAGCAATTTGCGACTTTATACATTGATTCCCCAATTGCGACCCAAGCTGTTTCGCAATTACCCTGGGGACATATTTGTTTATTGATCCATGGGGTTAAGGATCAAATTGCGTAGGTGTATAAATATCATGCGCACTTACACAGACCCTGTTTTAGCAGCAACAAAACGATTAATGGTATCGCCAATTTCATATGGATATTGATAAATGATGGCGTGTCCGCCATTTTTCCACCGCACCAATTTAGCATGCGGAATTGTGTTCGCTAAAATGATACTGTTGATAGGGGGAATCACAATATCTGCTTGACCATTGATGATAAGAACTGGCAGCTGCAATTTGCCAATTTTTTTTGCGGTAGCATTATCACTAAACCAATGTCGAATTAAATCTTGTTGTTTTGGCATTATTTTTCCAGCATCAATTTCATTTATTTTTTTAGGGTAAAAACGATCTGCGACAAGAGCATATGCCATGGAGGTTTTTGATTGTGGCGGTGCAAATAATTGAATAGCTGAAAAATAAAATCCTAATTTATTTTTCGATAAGTTTAATAATTGTTTCTCTACTTCTGGGGAGGGATGAATAGCTTTTTTGCCCGCAATAGATGTGTTAATTAATACCAAAGAGCCTAGCGCCTTTTGATGAAGAACAGCGAGTTGCTGTGCAATCATTCCACCCATTGAAATGCCAATAATGGTAGGTTTTTTTAAATTTAATTTTTGGATGAGCTGGTAGGTGTCATTTGCGAGGCCTTGGGTGTTGTATTCATGAGATGAATTAAATGAACCGCCTACGCCTCGATTATTCAAAATAATGATTTGATGTTGTGCTGTGAGTTCGGCAAGAAATTCGCGATTCCAGCTTGACACATCAGTGGCGTAACCCGGTATTAATACAATCGGTGAGCCAACACCTGTACGGTAATATTCAATTTGGCCGTTTTGAATGGCGACATGTTTTGGTGACAATTGAGTCAGTGTGTCAGTGGCATATTTGTGGGCAGGATAATGATAAGTACTACATCCGGAAAGTAACAATAATAAAAAAACAACAAGATATTTTGTGAAATGAGGTGTTATGGGTTTGATGGGAATTTGTGTTGTCATTTGTTGATTCTAGAATGGCCAGAGGTGGAATAGAGCCACCGACACGAGGATTTTCAGGAGTTGATTAAGTTTTTCTGATAAATTCTCTGTAGTTCTATCTGACTCATTATATTAATGTTTTGGGAGGATATATCCTCTGGCTGATTCTGTCAAATCTTTTATTTTTCCCTATTTTTCTTGGCACGATTACACCAGAATTACACACGGTTTTAGTTAGATTTCTGTCTATTCATGTCCTAAATGTGACGAAAAATGACACTTTTAGGGCATTATTGACTTTACCAAATTTAGAATATAGCATGTCCTATATATGACGAAATATATCACTTTTAGGGCATAACATGTTTGTTAGATATCTTGAAAAAATACGATCCACTGGAAGGAGATGTTTCACCTCTCAGGAAATCATACGGGATTTGGGCATTTCTCATGATGCTGCAAGAGCAGGTTTATATCGACTAAAAAGAGACGGTAGACTCATTAGCCCGGTCAGTGGACTATATGTTATTGTTCCTCCTGAGCATAAATCATTTGGCTCTATTCCAGCTGATGAATTGATTCCCATCATGATGAGGCACGTTAATGCTGAGTACTATGTAGCGCTACTCAGCGCTGCAGGATTTTATGGTGCCTCACATCAAAAGCCTATGGTTTTTCAGGTTGTCACCAATAGACGAATTAAGCATTCATTAAAGTTTGGACAAATCCATATAAAACTGATCTACAAGAAATCCTTGGCTGACTTGCCTGTTAAAGATTTTATTGTCAATAGTGGTTATTTAAAAGTTGCAACACCCGAATTGATAGCTCTTGATTTGCTGAAATTTCCAAAACACGCGGGTGGCATGAATAATATTGGTACTGTCTTATCTGAGCTCGTAGAAAGCATTAACGTTCACAAACTTATACAGCTTGCTGAAAGGTTGGGCGAACGCCATCAGTTGCAACGTCTAGGTTACATGATTGAAAAAATAGATGTGATGGATGATGATACAAAAAGGACTATTGTTGATGCGCTCGCACAATATGTATCATCTCATGTGAGAACCTATACCCCACTTGCTTCTGCAATATCTAGAATCGGCTATCCGCGCTGCAAAAAATGGAAAATTATTGAAAATACCGACTTTGAGAGTGATTTATGATCCCGGAAAATTTTATTGAACAATGGCGCAGCTCTGTTAAATGGCGGACGCTCACGCAAATAGAGCAAGATTTAGTAATAAGTAGAGTTTTAGTTAATTTATACAATGAACCTTACATAAAAGATGCGCTTGTATTTCGCGGTGGCACTGCGCTTAATAAATTATTTTTAAAACCGCCGGCAAGATACAGTGAAGACATTGACTTCGTGTAAAAAAGACCAGAACCTATCGGAAAAACCATTGATGCAATCAGATCGCTTCTTAACCCATGGTTGGGCGATCCAAAATGGAAAATTACTGAATGCAGTGCGAAATTAATTTATAAATATGAGGCCATCAACAAATTGCCAGCAAAATTAAAAATTGAAATTAACACGACCGAGCATTTTCAGGTGTTACCTGTGCGTTTAGAGAAATTTGATGTGCGATCTGAGTGGTTTAATGGCTCTGCTGATGTTATCACTTATGAAATTGATGAACTCATGGCAACTAAGCTGCGTGCTCTATATCAACGTCGGAAAGGTCGGGATTTATTTGATATATGGTATGTGACAAAGAAAAAGTTAATTGACTTAAACAGAGTCTTTGAAATTTTTTCTGAATATTGCACGAACGATAGCGCTAATATTAGAGAAAAAGATTTTTTTAAGAATTTGGCATTAAAGAAAAATCACCCAGATTTCCAGTCCGATAGGAGCGCATTGCTTCCCGTGGAATTGAATTGGAATTTTGAAGAGGCGTATCAATTCGTTGTAGATAACGTGATTAGTAAGTTGCCGTAAGCATAACAATGATAAGAGAACAACAAAGACGCAAGGCAGGATTGATGGTGTTACCAACACACCCCTTTTGATTTGTGCGGAGCAGAATCATGCCATATACTCCTCTCCTTAATAACTATGCGTAGGATAGTCATGATTAAGAATATTTTATTGCTTGCATTGATATGTTCATTTCCTGCCATAAATGCAGAAGAGGTCCACGGAAAAATTGATATTCATATTAAAAAAGATGATAAACTTTTTTCCTCGAGCGTAAATAATTTAACTAAAGACCATTATGAAGTTTGTACTGTTTTAGGAATATCTAGCAAATTTCCAAAAAACTATTCTACTGCTACAGCATGCGGGACTGTCCTCAAAATATCAGAAGGCGATAATGGATGCAGACGCTATTCATTGAATCTTACTGTTGATAATCTTTACACCGCCACATCTTCGGGGTCTAAGTTTGTTGCAGTTGCGCAATTTTATGTCGATAATCAGTCCACTATCAAATTTTTAAATGCTGTCTATTGTCCTAATTCTAAGCCAGACACAAAGAATAACGATATTGTAATCCTGAAAAACAAGAATATTTTTGATTTTGTGTCAACAAGAAACATAGAAGGATATGCATTTGGGTAAGAATGTGGGACATAATTTGAATTATGTCCCAATTTAATTATCTTTCAATTAACTAATTACACACTGACTCTGCTTCGGCTTTTCAATGAGCACGAAATCAGATTCGTTTTTTAGTGACATAAAAGAATTTTTTGACAATAAATGGCTCTTCCCCACATAAGGGGGCACTTTAATCAAAATTAGATTACCTTACTCATTGATTGGATGAGGGAAAGGAGATTAAAGATGCCCCGCAAGGATAATATCCTAAATTTACCTGGATTTGCTATTAAAAAAACCAGTG
>JANRLY010000045.1:0-6422 GCA_033762075.1 Gammaproteobacteria bacterium | reverse complement strand
TATCTGGACAAGCTGATTGGAGTAGACACACAGGCGGCTTCTAAAACTGTTGAATGACTTTCTTGTAAGTCAATTTTTTCATGTATTCCTATGATGTATGGAATTCCTTCTAATGCGATTATTTCAAAGCTATATTCTTTGCCCTCAATGTATTCTTCTAATATGAAATCCAATTCACTCGTAAAAATTGATCTATATTCTTTATCAGCTAAAATTTCATTTTTGATTGATTCAATTTTTTCCCATGTATCATTTTCACCAAGAGAAAATGCACCATACGATGCAATTCCTACTCGGGGCTTCACGAAATATTTCTTGTGACTATTCTTATAATTTTCAAAATTAGTATGATCCAAGATATCAGCGAATACATTGCTTAATCCATTTTGAATGAGTTGTTTTCTAAGTAAATATTTGTCACGCAATAATCGCACATTATCGATTGAAATATCTTCCCGGCCTAATAGCTCATTTGCTAACGACATTAAATCTCTATATCCTTCCCAAACACTCAGGCATGCAATGATATTGACGCCACAAGACTGCAACCGCTCAATTTCAGATCGAATACTTTCCCATGTCAATGAGCTACCGTTATATAAAGAAATATTCGGTGTCAGTGCAGCTAATTCTTGCAATCGTTGCTCGGAATTTGATAAAGGTAGAGAGGAAAGCACAAAGCTTTCCACCCCTAATTTATCTGCGGCTTTCACAAGGTCTTCCATAAATGAAAAACCACAATGACTCAGCAATAATACGCCGGTCTTCATGCGACCTCGCTTAGCTTACCTTGCACCTTGTCTTCATATAACTCTTTGAAATACATGGCTAACAAAGTTTGCATTTCTCTTAAATATCGATACAGACTTTCAATATCATCTTTTCCACGAATTAAATGACGGATCACTTGCCAGACTTCTCCAGGATGGTCATCATTTAAGTCAGTATTTGAATGAGAAATTTGTCCGCGAATATTTTTTTCGCCCATGCTTTTTTTCAATGCATCCAGTTTTTTAGGCTCTAACTTTACATTGACATATTCAACTAAATAAGAATACGCAACAACACCCAACGGGCCTTCATGATCCAATAGATATGACATAAAGCCTGTAAGTAGTTTTGTAGATAGATAAGGCTCGGTTGCTAATATTTCATTTCTTGTCACACCTTGTGCAGATAAATCATGCGCAAACAACTCATCATGTGTCATTTCTTCTTTTTCATAATTAGCCCAACCTTGTGCAGCCACCGGACTTATTTTTGCGATTTCTGCCAGTGCTTTTGATTCCGACACACGCAGCAATCTTATCCGCCAAATTGTCTCAATAAGGTTTCTGACATAGTATTCTTTATGAATTGAAGTTCCTTCGAAATGATTAGCAAACGGTACCGTTGCAAACCATTCGTCTATCAGCCCATCAATAAATGTATCCATTGTTTTTCTTAAATGATTTGACGCTACGATATCTAAAAATGGATCTTTTAATCCCAACCCAGTATTGCAACAACGATTTAACATAACGCTTTCTCCTGATATTAAAATTGCTTAATAGTGACATCCCCAAAAACCAAGCATTGGCATGCGAGTCGATCTGAATCCTCAACGTACCCCAGCATCTCAAGAAATTCTCTTTCGTCTTCCTGCTTCGGAGACAAATTCTTCTCTCCTTCCGTGACGTTCATGACACATGCTCCACATACCCCTAGACGACATCCAAACATGAGCAAGTTATCAAGCTCAGTTAATGCAGTCCCTTCTGGAAGTTCAATAACATGGTTTAAGGCAGATAATGTAACTTTTGGCATATTTTCTGATTCAACCTCAATAACTTGAGCGAGCGATTGTATGCATTAATGCAAGAAAACTCATCCGGGCGTCACACGGATTTTCATGATCATTTTTGTGGTTTTATAGAAATAAACCCACCCTTACATGGGCAAGGATGCGGATTATGTGCAAATTCAGACAGAAATGTATCTGTGTGTCACACGGATATTAAGTAGTACAATTTTTATTCTATAGCTGCTAAAGTAGCAAACTTCATTTCAATGAGAACTCTTTCATGAAACAGCGAAAAAGCTCAGCCTTACTGGCAGGAATCATAGGCAACGCCATCGAGACCTACGATCTTTCGATATATCCATTTTTTACCGTCTATCTCGCAAAAGCATTCTTTCCAGATCAGAGCTCTTTTGTCAGTCTGCTCGAAATCTTTGGTATTTTTTTATTTGGATATCTTGCTAGACCGCTTGGCTCATTGATTTTCGGATATATAGGGGACATCTATGGACGGAAAAAAGCGTTGATTTCATCCAGCTTATTGATGATGGTGGCGACAGGTATTATTGGGATCCTGCCAACGTACCAATCCATTGGTTATTTTGCAGCGTTATTATTGCTCATTTTTAGAGCTATTCAGGGGCTATCTTTTGGCGGCGAGTATACTGGATCAGTGATTTATTTAGTAGAACATGCATCAAAACATAGACGCAACACTTTTGGCAGTATCGCCGCAATGGGAAGTAACCTTGGCATTTTCCTCTCTTCCATAACATGTCTTTTGATCACCTTGAATTTTTCTGAACAACAAATCATGCAGGGATTGTGGCGAATACCTTTTTTATTGTCGTTATTGTTTAGCTTAATTTGCTTTGGTCTAAGATCATTTATCTATGAACCCAAAGATTTCGACGAGCTACTATCAAAAAAATCTATTGATCGACGATCGATATTAGAACTGATAAAACATCAGAAAACAGAACTAGCGCTGATTATTGTCTTAACATGGTTTGGTGTGATTACAACTTATTTACTCTTTGTCTATTTAGTCCCTTACCTAGTGCATACCTTACACTATCAAACGAGCACTGCTCTAACGCTCAATGCACTTTCTATTGGCGTGCTAGTTTCGATTATTCCATTGGCTGGTTTCATTGCAGATAAAGTGGGTCGCAACATTATTATCCCAACTTGCATTGTAAGTTTGGCTATTTTAATCATTCCCTATCTGTACTTTATATCGACCACACACTATCGAATCATTATATTTTTACAACTTGCGATTACCGTCCCAGCAGCTTTTTATTTTGCAACAGTGCCTGTATTTTTAGTTGAATTAATTCAAGTATCCGTCCGCTGCCGTACTGTTTCACTTGGATATAATATCGCTGCTGCCATTTTTGGTGGCACGACACCATTGATTGCATTATCACTCGTCGAGAAAACGAATTTACCTTTTATGCCAGGAATTTATTTAATTATCTGCGCCATTATTACTTTCATCATGTTAAGAAAAAGCAAAAGTCACTTAACCATATCAACATAAAGTAACTGCTCTAAGGAACGAAAGGCATGATAGTCAGCCTCTAATTGTTGACACATTGAAGCAACTATTTTTTACACGGCAAATTAAATATATTGATGGAATCCACTTGCAAGCAAGAACTTAATGAGCTCATCTCGATCACGGCAATTCGTTTTTGTTTTGAGTGATTCGATGTGAGTTTCCACAGTTCGATGAGATATAAAAAGCTCTTTAGAAATTGCACGATTCATTTTTCCTTGCACAAGCAATGAGGCGCAATCCATTTCACGTCGAGTAAGATAAACTTCACGCTCATTCACTCGAAGAAAAAAACGTTTAGGGTTAATGCTTTTACTAAATGCTTTCTTGTCAAAAATGAACATAGAATCTTGAGAATCTTTTATTGAAGTGACCTCTGACTCTTTATCTCGCCAAGGCTTAAGCAAACGATCTGCATCAGCTTTACTTATAAGATGCCGCGCAGTATTAGTGAAGTAAAAAACAAATTGCTCCAGAAGCTCCATATTGTTGAGATAAAAATTCTCAATCCCAGGGCTATCACTTTCCGCAAAAAAATGGAAATATTCAACATAATCAGCATGGCGTTTAATGATAGATAGCTCATTACCAATCTTGAATAATTCATGCTGACTATACAGTTGCGAGCGCAGCGTTTTTTGCGCTGGATGTCTCATGTTTTCTATCCAGCTCGGAACAAATAAATAAGACTGATCGGTTTTAATGAGCGAGGGAGTATAAACACGACTCATTTTTGCTCGAGTGATAAAAGCATTTCGCATATGTTCGGCATGATTAGATAATTCAGCACGCGAACCATCAGAATACACACGAGAATACTCAAATACTTTGACAGGCGTATAGATAAAAAGTGGCCTGCAAATTTCCTCAACATCCGGGCAAGCAAGGAATGAGATATGAGATACTAAATCAGTGTCAGAAATAATTTTAGCCATAATGGAATACTTTTGTTGCTCTATCATGCAGAACACGTTTTAACATCATAGCGATTTATTCTCATTTTTCTATACTGAGTAAATACTCTAAGCAGCTCCCGCAAACTAATCATCACTGCCACTCACTCAGCCAAACTAAATTATTTTTATTTTTTCTTATTTTAAATTTTTTAAAAATATTTGAGATATTTTTAAGGCTGAAAGACAAAAAAATCACACTGGAAAATAAAAATATATAAAAGCAAAGAACGGCTGGGTTTATATGCTGAACAACATGGCTGGTTATAACCCTAGCCAAAGCAGAAAATAATCACCACCCTAAAAGGCAAATCAACCCTAACACTGATTTATCACGCACCTCACTCCACCCCTATAACAACTTAACTTTTGAATGCAATCCTCAACAATGATCAGTAATTATCCAATTTGGCCATTATACCCAGAACGTACTGCTTTTCAACTATTAGCCAGCAAGACTTGATCAATATAAAATTTGCTCAGTAAGGACTGAGAGTGTACACAGATTAGCGCTTAAAGGGAGAGAATAATGTGAACGGAAAACAGGGTAGATTTAATTAAATCAGTCAGGAGCAGGCTCTTGAAGCCGTTTATGGGCCTACTTGTGGGGAATGATATGGCTTGGTTTGTTGACTTTAGAATTACTCAGGCATGACCTTAATGGCATACACATCACATAATCACGCATCGAGACTTTTGCTCATGTGGATTCTGCAATCGTTCTCTAAGGTCACAAGATCTGCTGCTTTTGCTCGACATAGCTTTTCAAAAGGCACAGACGGTCCCCAAAACGCCGGAGCGCCGCAATGCAACGGTATAGGCGTCCGCAATGGCTATAACCTCCAAAATCAAAACCACTCTTCCTAGCAAGATCAGAAGAATAAAATAATTTCGCATACTTCAATTTTAGGCAACGCTGTAAGGGCTGCTTTTCCTCGGTAATACCGCAGAGCCCCTGGTAAAAAGCTTGCGCCTAACAAGTAGGCAATAAGCTCTTCACGCACCCCAAGTCATGCTCATTGAAATAGTATTAGATACGTCACTCACAGAACTTACAACAGCAGAGGATTTAAAAAGTCTCATTCTCTGCCATACCAGTGGTTTTGGTTCCATTAATGTTAATGCATCTTCCTTGATAAGCCAGGGTTGACTTGCCTGATTTTCTGCAAATGAAGTAATGGGCGCCAGGTTGCCACAAGAAATTGCATGGAACAACAGATCTGCAATAGCCTTAAAATAAGCTTCTTCCAGCTTAGGATTACAGGAAACGCCCTGATTTCTCTGAAACATAATTTCGCCAGCCCTAAAAATCCCATTGCATTCCTGTGCCCTGTCGGCATTCTGCCAAAAAAAGTCTTTGATCTCTTCATCATGGGGAACATCCGAACTCCGGGTACATTCTGCGGATTCTACTGAGAGTACACTCTCTTGCTGAAAATCATAATCACGGGACTGGGAGACCCCAAAAAATTTATGTTCTTGTATGCGGACCCTTTTACGAAAAATACTTATACGCATGCCATTATCTCTATCATCAGAGTTTTAAAATTAGAAAGCGGTCAATTATAAATTAATAAATACATAAAATACAATAATTTGATCAAAATGTGTTGCGCCAAAGTAGAAGTGTCTTCTGTTATGGTAATAGGGGATACCTTTCACCAACCTCAATGCCCGCAGTTTTGTGGGTGTCAATATTAAGTTAATGGCTCTTTGTACTCAATGAAATGACACGAATGGTCGCTTCATTAGGCGGCTATATAAATATAAAATCCAATCCAGAGCCTGGTGTTAAGACGATGTGAATTGGACTTAGAAACATGCAGGAGCACCTAAAAGCTAAAGAGGCTTTTGAAGCCGTTTATGGGCCTACTTGTGGGGAATGATATGAGTCAGGCATGACCCCTGTTTCTTTAGACGCTCTCTAACCTTCGACACAGGAGATTTTTAAGAGGGATTTTTGCATCAGCGGAATGTGTAAATTTGGCTCTTCCCCACATAAGGGGGCACTTTAATCAAAATTAGATTACCTTACTCATTGATTGGATGAGGGAAAGGAGATTAAAGATGCCCCGCAAGGATAATATCCTAAATTTACCTGGATTTGCTATTAAAAAAACCAGTG
>JANRLY010000044.1:0-12186 GCA_033762075.1 Gammaproteobacteria bacterium | reverse complement strand
AGTATGGATTAGATGCAGTTTATGTGTCGTAGCTCCTAAATTTAAAAATTACATTCCTCCTATCTACCGTTTCTTAAGGCGTCAGGAGGATGTACAATTATGATACCGTTTTACCGGATGCTAGTGCGCGAAGGCGGGAATCTATTTCAAATTTATAAAGTTTTTAATTAGGCATATTGAACGTAAATTGAGTATTTTTTGATTAGCTATTTTTGAACATAATGATGGATTCCCGCCTACGCGGGAATGACAAGTGGAAATTTATGCTTTATGCAACAAAGCCTTTTCAAAGGGGGAGGGTTTTAGATATTCCCTTTTTTAAAGAGGGATTTTTGCAAGAGCATTTAGTTGGTTTTTTAGCCGCTCTACAGTCGCTCGCATTTCTTGTAAACGTGTTTGATCTTTTTCGACGACTTCTTTCGGTGCACGTTCAACAAAATTAGGATTATTTAATTTGGTTTGTGTGCGGTCGATGTCCTGCGTTAACTTTTGAATTTCACGTTTCAAGCGTTCAGTTTCTTGTGCGCGATCAATTAAGTCTGCCATAGGGATAAAAATATCGAGCGTGCCAACTAATACGGTGGCAGATTCTTCGGGTGTTTCAGATTTTTTTAACCAATCGATTTTTTCAACTTTGGCGAGAGTGGTGATAGAATCGTGATGGATTTCAATATAGTTTCGATCTTTTTCATTTCCATTTCTCAGTAAAAGCGTAATTTTCTTTGCGGGGGAAATATTCATTTCACTGCGCAATGTTCTGATGGCAACAATAATATTTTTCAACCAAGTGAAAGAATCTTCTGCGCTTTGATCAATAAGGGTGGTATTTACTTTGGGCCATGCATTTAGCATCAATGTACCAGCTTTTTCTCCAGCAAGTGGCGCAACGCGTTGCCAAATTTCTTCGGTGATGAAGGGTGTGATCGGATGCAGTAAATGCAAAATATCAGCCAATACCTTGAGCAATGTGTGTCGTGTACCGCGTAATTGTGCAGGCGTACTTTCGCTGGAAGTTAAAACAGGTTTAGAAAGTTCTAAATACCAATCACAAAAATCATTCCAAGTGAACTCATACAAAGTATGTGCGAGTAAATCGAAACGATAATTGTCTAAATGTGCTTGTGCTGTCTGAATGGTTTTTTGTAATTGCGACAAAATCCAACGATCTGCTGAGGATGTTTCGCCAGGTTGTGTATCATGATTTTCTGTGTTCATTAATACATAACGTGCTGCATTCCACAATTTATTGCAAAAGTTTCGATAACCACCTAAGCGACCGGTGTCAAAACGGATTTCGCGATTGTGTGAGGCGAGCGCACAAAATGTAAAACGTAAAGCATCTGTGCCGTATGATTGAATTCCTTCAGAAAATTCTTTACGCGTATTTTTTTCAATTTTTTGCTGCATCTCGGGTTGCATTAAACCTTCGGTGCGTTTTTTAATGAGAGCGTCTAATGTGATGCCATCAATTAAATCTAAGGGATCGAGCACATTGCCTTTTGATTTAGACATCTTGTGACCTTCGCTGTCGCGAATCAAGCCGGTGATATAAACTTCTTTAAAAGGAATTTGTTTCATGAATTTTAAGCCGAGCATCACCATGCGCGCGACCCAGAAAAAGATAATGTCGAATCCTGTGACTAAGACGCTTGTCGGATAAAAAGTTTTTAATTCAGAAGTATTTTCTGGCCAACCTAAAGAAGAAAAGGGCCAGAGCGCTGAAGAAAACCATGTGTCGAGCACATCATTATCTTGTGTTAAAACGTGATCATCGCTGAGTTGATATTTTTCACGGATATGCTTTTCATCATGACCGACGTAAATATTTTCAGCATCATCGTACCAAACAGGAATACGATGACCCCACCATAATTGGCGGCTGATACACCAATCTTCAATGTTGTTTAACCATTGAAACCATGTTTTATCCCAATTTTCTGGGACAAAACGCAATGTGCCATTTTTCACTGCTTCGACGGCAGGTTTGGCTAGAGATTCCATCTTCATAAACCATTGCTGGGTCAAATAGGGTTCAACGATGACACCTGAGCGATCGCCGCGTGGAATTTTAGTACGATACTTTTCGGTTTTTTCTAATAATCCTAATGCCTCAAGATCTTGAATAATTTTTTTGCGCGCTTTGAATCGTTCTAAACCACGATAGACTTCAGGTGCATTTTCATTTAGATGTGCATTGGGCGTGAAAATATTAATGGGTGCCAGTTGATGACGTTGGCCCACAGCATAATCATTAAAATCATGTGCGGGTGTGATTTTCACGCAACCGCTGCCGAAATCTTTTTCGACATATTCGTCTGCGATAATAGGAATCGTACGATCTGTTAAGGGTAATTGTAATTGTTTGCCAATTAAATGCGTGTAACGTTCATCGTCAGGATTCACTGCAACAGCAACGTCACCGAGCATAGTTTCAGGACGTGTTGTTGCGACAACCAAGTGATCTTTTGTGCCGATAATGGGGTAACGAATATGCCAGAGATGTGTGTCTTCTTCATTATTCACAACCTCAAGATCTGAAATGGCTGTTAAAAAATGCGGATCCCAGTTGACTAAACGTGTGCCCCGATAAATTAAACCTTCTTCGTATAGGCGAATAAAGACTTCACGTACGGCTTGAGAAAGACTTTCATCAAGCGTAAATTTTTCGCGTGTCCAATCGATGGAAGCACCGAGCCGACGCAACTGTTGCGTGATGCGATTGCCGGAAGTGTTTTTCCATGCCCAAATTTTTTCGATGAATTTTTCACGACCCAAATCATGACGTGAAATATTTTCTGCTGCTAATTGGCGTTCTACGACCATTTGTGTTGCAATGCCTGCGTGATCTGTACCACCTTGCCACAGTGTGTTGTCACCCAACATACGATGATAACGAATTAAGATATCGACCAATGTAAATCCAAAACCATGTCCCATGTGTAAACTGCCTGTCACATTCGGAGGCGGTAATAAAATACAGTAAGGATTGCCAGAACCAGACGGCGCAAAAGTATTATTTTTTTCCCAGGATTGATAACAGCGTTGCTCGATAGCATTGGGATCGTAAGTTTTATCCATAGTTTTAGGCTTCTATTTGAGTCGGTTTATGTGTTTGAAGAGGGTAGTTCAATTCGCGATAAATGCGATAACGTTCACGGGCATCAGTTTGAAATTTTTCATTGTGCGGAATAATTTCTAAGATGCGATTAAATTGTGTATGGTGTTCCGGTAGCATTTGGCTGAGATTGATTAAAATATCACGCTGGTTCGATGGTATGGTATCAAAACCAATTTGAATCGGTGGTAAAGTGTCTGGTCCTTCGCCAACTAAATTGTGCGGTAAAAAACTTTCATCACGCCATGTCCACATGATTTCATCAAGTTGATGCGCTTGTTGTGGATTTTGCATATGAAAATAAATCCGGTGTTGCTGTTGATACGCTTTTTCAGCTAATCGACAAGCAAATTGTAAGATGTGTTTTTCATCTGCAAAAGGCAAGATGTAAAAGTCTGTTTTGGGCAATTTTAATTTCCTCTTACTGGATCCCGCGAACAAGTCGCGGGACGACGGATTACGGAGGGCACGGCTAACTCCGATCAATTAAATACTGTGCCAACAAAGGAACAGGTCTGCCCGTTGCGTAACGTTCGCTTCCGCCCATCATCATCGCTGCTGTGCCTGCGACATCAAGATGTGCCCAGTGATATTTTTTAGTGAAGCGCGATAAAAAACAAGCTGCTGTGATGGTGCCAGCACTTCGACCACCAACGTTGCTCATATCCGCAAACGGACTCTTGAGTTGATCTTGATAATCTTCCCAGAGCGGTAATTGCCAAGCGCGATCGTGTGTTCTTTTGCCTGCATCTAATAATTTATCTGCTAAAGGTTGATGATTACTGAGGACACCTGTTGCATGCTGTCCCAGAGCAATGACGACTGCGCCCGTTAATGTTGCAATATCAATGACAACATCAGGTTTGTAACGTTCCGCATAAGTCAGTGCATCGCATAAGACGAGGCGACCTTCAGCATCAGTGTTGAGTATCTCGATGGTTTGCCCTGATAAACTTGTGACAATATCTTCCGGACGCACCGCTTTACCGCTCGGCATATTTTCAGCAAGCGCAAGAATGCCGACAAGATGAATAGGTAACTTCATTTCTGCAGCGGCTTTCATTGTCCCTAAGACGGTTGCAGCACCGCACATATCGTATTTCATTCCAACCATACTATCAGCAGGCTTCAGAGAAAGACCGCCCGTATCGAAAGTAATTCCTTTTCCGACTAAGACAATGGGCGCTTGTTTTTTTGCTGTGCCTTTATATTCGAGAGAAACTAACTTAGGGGGTTCTTCACTGCCTGCCGCAACAGCTAGCATGGCGCCCATGCCTAATTTGAGCATTTCTTTTTCGTCTAAAACTTGCATTTTGATATTAGAATACTCAGCGGCAAACGCTTTTGCACGATTCGCTACCCAAGTGGGTGTGCAAACATTCGCAGGTTGATTCGCGAGGTCGCGCGTGAATTTAACGCCGTCTGCAATTGCTAAGCCTTGTGCGAGCGCTTTTTCTGCTGCTTTCGTGTGTTTTTTGTCTGTGGTGTAAATCTCAATCGAGTGAAGTTTACGCTTTGGACTTTTTTCACTGCGATAATGATCAAATTCGTACAAGGTATATTGCATCACATCAATCGCATGTCGAATTTTATCGGCTTCATGAAGTCCTTCAACGGGTAATTCAGTGAGGCAAAACAGGACCTTTTCAGCTGGTGTTTTTAATAAAGCTTGCATGCTAGCCGCAATCATTTTGCGATAATTTGGCAAGGAAAGTGTTTCCTCTTTGCCGGCACCCACGAGTAAGACACGTTGTGCTTCTGAGCCTGTTAAGTGATGCAGCACATAAGTTTCGGCGATTTTACCCCTGAGATCACCTTGTTCTGCAAGGCGGTGTAACATACCATGTGTGCTCTTATTGAGAAGCGTGGCAGATTTAGAAAGTTTATTCTTTTCGTAAATGCCCGTAATGATACAGTCCGTGGATTGTTTCTCTGGGTGGCCATGCCAAATTGTAAATTTCATGTTCGCTCCAAGGGAGAGGTTGAGTATAATTGTAGCTTCCCAATGCCGTCATCGCGAGGCTAGGAAGTGCTTAGCCGCGGCGATCTATTTTTTTGAAGTAGATCGCCACGCCTGATCCCGCATCAAGTGCGGGACTTCGCGGGCTCGCAATGACGGCGCTCGGGAGAACAGTGATTCTATCTAAAATGCTGATCCAAGTGAATGTACTATGATGATTATCTCGCGATATCTATTCAAAGAAACCTTCCAAACACTCTTCGCGGTGACTTTCATCTTATTGCTCATTTTTCTGAGTCAACAATTGGTGCATTATTTGAGCTATGCAGTTTCTGGCAAGATTGCGCCTAAGGTATTATTTGAAGTGATCGGCTTCATGATTCCCTGGTTGTTAGCGTTTCTATTGCCACTCGGATTATATCTCGCTCTTTTGCTGACTTTTAGCCGTCTCTATGCAGACAATGAATTGCGAGTCTTGCATGCCTCAGGGTTTAGTGTGTGGCGCTTATTTACTTTAACAGCCCGATATGCGGCGATAGTGGCAGTCATTGTGGCCATTTTGATGTTCTGGATCAATCCACTCATTGCTTCCAATCGTCAAAAGGCATTAGTCAACGGGTCTATCGACACCCTCATGGATACACTCATGCCTGGCCGGTTTAAAGTCTTGCAAGATGGTCGTCGAGTGGTTTACGTCAGCAAAATTAATCGCAATGCAAAACGTGCCGACAATATTTTTATGGCAGAACAAATGCCCATGATGGATCCAAATGACTTAGCAGAATCAAAATCTTGGACGGTGCTCTCTGCAGATCAAGCTTATGTCGATGAAGATCCTCGCACAGATAGTCGATGGATTATTGCTGAAAATGGTTATCGGTATAAAGGCGTGCCGGGAGAACTCAATTATCAAATGATTCAATTTGGTTCTTATCGTGTGCGTGTGCCAGATTTAGTGAGTATCAGTCATACGAGAATTGCAGAAGCGATTTCGACCGAAGAATTAATGGCCACTTATAAAAATGACCCTGTGCGCGCTGCAGAATTTCAATGGCGTTGTGCGATTCCTATTACAGCGCTGTTATTAGCTTTATTGGCTGTGCCGATGTCTCGTGTGATGCCGCGGCAGGGCAGATATTTGTTGTTATTACCCGCTCTATTATTTTATGTTATTTACATGAATTTATTATTTGTCACACAGCATTTGATAGAGCAAGGTACACTTCCTATTGGTATAGGCATGTGGTGGGTGCATGGCATTTTTCTCTTCTTGCCACTCTGTTGGATTGTTTGGCGGATGAAACACGTATGATAAGTATTTTGTCGCGTTATATTGCAAGGCAAGTCATTCTCTCAACATTGATGTTGATATTGGTTGTCGCTGTTTTAGCTTGGGTGGTTGGTTTTCTCGGAGAGTTACGTGAATTAGGTCAAGGTGACTATGGTTTCTTTCAAGCGCTTTGGCATGCTGTTCTTGAGCTGCCTTTTAATGTGAGTCAATTTTTTCCTATGTTAGCTCTGCTGGGCGGATTAATGGGGCTCGGTTCTTTAGTCTTGCAGGGTGAATTAGTCGTGATGCGTGCATCAGGATTGTCACTTTGGGGGATTGTGCGTGCTTTAATTTTGGTTGCATTACTCTTGGTCGTCATGAATTTCATCGTCGGTGAATTGATAGCGCCACGGTTGCATTATTTAGCAGATATCACAAAATCAACCCAAGAAAGTGGTGGACAAGCCGTTATTACAGGCTCTGGTGTTTGGTTTCATCAACAAAATGATTTTATTCATGTCGAAAGAGTATTGCCGCATCAACAGTTGGAAGATGTGACGCGTTATGCTTTTGACGGTGCGCATCATCTATTATCTGCCAGTCATGCAGACTCGATGAATTATCAAAATGGACAATGGATTGCTTATCATCTTTCGAAAACAACTTTTACATCGGATCAAAAAACACTGAGCGAACATGCTGATCAAGCTGTTTGGGGAATGAAGCTCAATCCAGCTATTTTAAATGCAAGCTTGATTGAGCCTGAAGAAATTCCATTGAATCGTTTATGGATTTACAATCGTCATCTTGAAAAAAATGGCTCGCATGCAACAGAATTTCAATTTTCATTTTGGAAAAGAATTTTTCAACCTCTTACTATTTTGATGATGTTATTGCTTTCTCTTCCTTTTGTGTTAGTGGCTCCGCGTTCTACGATGGGTTGGCGACTACTCACGGGTGTGATCGCAGGATTTATTTTTTACATGTTGGATATCTTTATTGGTCAATTGAGTGTTATTTTTCAATTTTCCCCCTTATTAGCTGCGTTATTCCCTATTTTCTTATTTGCTTTTTTCGGGTATGTTCTATTCAAACGTTTAGGCCGATAATTAACGTGAGTATTGTCATAAGCGTAAAATATTAGAGTAGGCGCTCACGTTACCCTAAGGATTCATTCATAAAGGAGAATATCATGCGGTTTTTACTGGCAACGGCTCTTTTATTTTCCTCTAGTTGTTTTGCGGCATCCCATATTGTCCAATTTCAAAGTGCAGAACACGATGCTGCAGGTAGCGAGGTGCGCGTCTTCTTCTCTCATGGTGATGTTGGGCATCTCAATCCCACTTTACATTTACCCAATGGTTTACCAGCAACATATGGGCAATTGGTCGCGATGGGAGATTTTTATGGGATCGCTGATAAACCGATTGCATTCGGAAAAACTGCCCTCGAGCGCGAATCGCGATTCATCGACATCTTCAATACATTGGCGACTAACCCTAATGCCGTGCCAGAATTTCCACGCATTATTTCAGTCATGCAAGAAGAAGAAACAGCCCTTGCTGATGGTTTGAAGAAAGGGGAAAAACCAGAAAATATTTATCATCAAATTGGAGACCATATAAATCGTGAATATAATGGAATCACGGGTGGCAGTAGTACTGGTGATTTTTGGTATCTAAAAGAAGGCCGCTATTTAAAATTATCTGCTGTGGACTTCGATCATTTTGGTCAAGATGCAATGACTGCTTATCAAGCAGGCCATCAAGTCGCACTGAAAGCAGCTATTGCTGCGCGTGTTTCGGGCGATCCTAAGCAACTTGAGTTAGCGTATGCTATGAATGCATTTGCTTGTCACTTTTTATCAGATCTTTTTGCTTCAGGCCATTTGCGCACACCAAGACGTGAATTATCTTCGATGGTGACACCTTCGGTCGTTGGAGCATTATTGGTGACATACATGCACAACGAAGAAAATGAATATGGTTTGCGCGTACATGATCAACAAAATCACCGTTGGGTTGTGTATGGCGATGATTATTATTTTGATCCACAAAATACTGAAAACCGCATTCGTCAACGAAGTGCCCTACAAGCATCAGCTGATGAAATTTTTTCAGCCTTTCAAACAGGCGTTATTCCGCCGGATCAAGTGACTGATTTAATTCCTCAACCTGATGAGTCTGTTGATCTTGGGCAAAATGATATTGCACCTCTTTTTTATTATGACAAACAATCAAACAAGCTTATGCGTCGTTCTGATTTAACGAATGTCTATGATCGACATTGGACGTCAAACTGGTGGGGTATTTGGACACTCATCGAATTAAAAAAACAACGTGGCTTGACTAGCATGATGAATGCACAATTAGGCCAATCACCCAGTGTGGTTGCTGAAATAAAATCAGAGGAGGAAAATATTCCTTAAACGTGTCACCGTGACTTTAAGGCGCTAGATCCCGCGGTAAAAACATGCGTGGGATGACAAAGGAGTCAGTGAATATGCATTATTATGCTGTTCCAAATGATTATTCTGGCAGTCTTTATACAAAAGATGTCAATGATCAGAGTGAGTATCTTTGTATCTCTTTAAGAAGAATCTCATTATCTGAAATGACTTTAGCTTATTTCGTTTCTTCAGAAATGAGGTTATTTTCAGAAGAAATGGATGCCATTGAATATATTAAAAAACATTCACATCCCGCGGATGCACGCGGTCGATTTAGTTCGAGACCACTCCAACAAGTGGATTATGAGAATCATTATTACACGGGTAGATTAGGCACGGTTGTCAAACGTTATCAAACAAAATTATTGGCAACAAAAATGATTTATGTTGGTGATCGTGCTGTGCTAGATTTACCTTACTTAAAAAGCCATGCAGACCTTTTTTCTGATGATGTATCGGTCAGTTTTGTTGATGGTGAAAGTCATTCTCTCGAAAGTTTATCGGTTGGACTTTTTTTCGCATTATGTGCTTATCTAATCGATTTATATTCTTTCAATGTCCATAAAGTAAGTTTATCTGCATTTTCATTTTTTGCAGGGCGCTCAATGGTTGAGAGTCACTATGAGAATCAACCACCAGAAAATAATAACCAAATGATTGATCGTGAGATTAAATATTTAAAACAGCGATCTCTTTCACCACAATAATTTTGCAGATCTTAAATCGTATTCGCATTCTCTACCGGGAATAAAGTGTTTAATTAATTCATCATAATATTTTTTTAATTGCTCTTTATTTGGCAATTTAGCTTTTTTCGAATATAAGTCACATTGCTGAAATAATTTTAATAAGGGTAACATGCGCCAATCTTCTGCGCTGGCAAGCTCAGTATAGCCGCGTGGTTTTCCATCGCGAGGGGTGTGCCAGGGATAAAACGAATGAAAACGAATTAAATATAGTGCTTCCTTGGGTAAGTGGTGAATTGTGCGTTTTAAAACAGAATACATATACTCGTCGTGACCAAATGACATGTCGAGATGATCAAATCCTGTATGCATTTCATATTTGCCAAATAAATGATTATCTGATTTTTCTTCAAAATTCAAATCAGGATTTTTTTTAAAAAAACCTTGCTTATAGTATACATTGGATTGTGAAAAAGGAGCTCCAATGGGGAAGGTGTCGCCGACAACAAAAGATTGCGGTAGTTTGCCCCAATTTTGAAGAGCAAGTACTTTGCCTAAGTCATGAATAAAACCAATTAAAGGAAGCCACGACCAGTTTTCTATCTCTGGATAGAGTTCATCGAGATAATTATAGTAGCTTTCTCTAACCTCATCAGGTAAACCTTTCCATTCTTCATCAGAAAAAAGATGATTGATTGGGATGGGTTTTAATTGTGTTGGTTTATCAGGATCGATACAATCTTTCAGTGCTTCTCCTGTTTGGTAGGCATGAAAACTTTGTGGTAAATCTGTATCAGGATCGCTTTCATCAATAATTTGATCTAAGAGTTTAAAAACATCCATAATGGTTTCACGAATTTTATTGCCATTGCAATCCGTGTAACCTGCTTCAGTTGTGTATCGTTCATTCAATTCAGCGACGCGTGCGGCAGTTTGATTTTCTTGCATGTGTTGATAAGTTCTTTCGACTTGCTCTGATTTTGAATAATCACGAAATTGATCTTTTTTTCCTTGCATAATATATCCTTATGTATTTTGCATATCATGAACACTGTGTTGCGTCTGGTGGTAAAAGTCCGATAAGTAGTTTAAGGTTAGGCTTCTTTTGATGATTACGGTGCCAGGCAAATTCTTTGATACGTAATATTTTAAGTTTCGGATGATGATTCAATACCTTACGTGGAAAAGTGGTTCCCTGGTAAAAATGTTGATGTGTATGTCCGCTGTCTTGAATAAATAAAGCGCCATGACATTTGAGATCTTTTTCATGTATCCAGGTTGCAGCTTGAGTGTTCCACTCCATCCAGACAGCAGGATGATCATGTGAGTGGAGCGCAACATATCCTGCTGTGTAACGATCGCCGGCCACATAACGCAAACGTGTATGAAAGTGTTTATGCCAAACGGTAGTTGCGTAACGAGCGATTTCTGGTGCAGGAAATACACCGGTGTCTTTGAGAGAAGCGATGTATAAATATCCAGTGGGCCAAACAAATAACATCACGAAGGTTGCAATGATAAAACGTTTTAAGGAATCTTTTGAAATGCTGGGTTTTAGGCGTAACAAGATAAATGCACCCCATAAACTAATAAAAGCATTTCCCCATTCTCGATGAAGTGTTAACCCCATTAGAAAGCCTAATAGAGTCAGTAAAATAATCGGACCAAAACCAGACCAAAATAAAAAATTCAGATTTTCATGAGTTCTATAAGTGTGATTGGTTTTTTCAACCAGTAAATTTTCACGTTGTTGCGTCAGTACCAGTGAAGCTAATACTAATGCGGGTAAAAATCCGAGCAGTGTGATCCAAACAAAATATAAATTGTTTTTTGTTTGATAGAACCAAGATTGATTTCCAAAATCCGCACGTTCATGAAAAGCATACGAAAGTGTTGAAAAATGATGATGTGAGAGCCATAACAGGTTAGGTGCAATCAATAATATAAATATGCTTAATGCAGACCAAGTCTTGTAGGAAGCGAGATAATGCCAGCGTTTCTTTGTGGTCATGAGATAGCAGAAAATAGAAATGGCAAATAATATTGCGTCATATTTCCCCATAACAGCTAGTGCAGTGATGGCCGCGGCAAGGAGCCAGTCAGACAATTTTTCTTTACGGATTGCACGATAAAAAAATAAAGTTGCAAGTGGGAGCAAGCCCATTAAAATATAATTGTCATTGTAAATTTGTAAATCAACAGAATAGCAAGCGCATGCTTCATACATCATCACAGAAATGAGAGCATAGATGGGATTGCTTATTTTGGACATTAAGCGCCAAACAGAAAATAATCCCAATGCAATAAAAAGAGATTGTATGAAATAAATCCCAATGCCACTTCTGCCTCCTAGTAAAATACCGATATGAGCAAGTGTGCCGGGTAGCCAAGGATTTTTATCATAACCCCAGACGAATTGTTGCCCCCAAATGAAAGCTTCAATGAGATCATCAGAGAGTGCGTGACGAATGAAAACAGGCGTCACAGTCCAGAGGAATGTGTGTAATGTCAGGAAGAGCCAGAATAACTGACCATATCGAGATAATTTTTTCATACTATTTTCTGCTTTTACTCGTCGTCCCGCGGGGTGTAACCCGGGTCCAGAAAACCTTACTGAGCAGTGGAATTTTAAATGGAAACCCCGCCAAACACCCGGGGCCACGTCAGTGGTTGGTGAATTTAGAGTTAATTTTAAAGTTAATTTAA
>JANRLY010000043.1:0-46344 GCA_033762075.1 Gammaproteobacteria bacterium | reverse complement strand
GAATTGAAAAGAAAATTTCTTCTTAAGAAATGAAATTAGAGTATGCAAGATGCGCTCAGATTTTGAGGGATTTTTGGCAAAAACTTTGATGAGAAAGCGGAGTGTACCCAAACGTACATGAGCATTTCGAAGAAAAGTTTTAGCCAAAAAGCACCAAAATGTGGGCGCCTTAGAGTAGATATGAAGAGTTAGCTTGTCTGGCGACCATAGCATGCGGGTACCACCTGATCCCATCCCGAACTCAGAAGTGAAACCGCCTCGCGCCGATGATAGTGTGAGTTTCTCATGTGAAAGTAGGTCATCGCCAGACTTTTTATTTTAATCCCCGTCAGAGTTTTCTGGCGGGGATTTTTTTTAGCAAGGAGCATGCAAAATGAAATTGGAGTTATATGACAGAGTTATAGTTTTGCGTAATTTTTTAAATGAACTCGAGCAACAACAATTATTTGATCTTTGTATAACAGATCCTTTGCCTCTCATCCAATCAGCTCCATCTTATCGGCTTTGGTTTCATCTGAATGATTCAAATGTTTCAATTGCGCCTGAGATACAGGTTTTGTTTGCTTGCGCGTTGGAATATATTCAAAACGAATTAAAAAATCGTAATACGTTTTCCGATGATGTAAATGCATTCGATACCCGTTTTTATGAAACACACGTATTGGAGCAAAAAGAAGCAAATTATTACAATGCTAAACTTGATGATGATCATCAGTATCATAAAATAACAGTTATCGGTATTTCTTATTATTCCAAAAATGGTAAACAACCTGTCCATACTGACAAGTGGTCAAATCTAAATATGACTCTCAGTTTAGGGAAATCAGCATATTTTTCATTTAAACCAGCCAAAGAGAATTGTCCTTATAAAAAAATTTCTATTGCTAGCGGTGATATTGTATTGTTTCCTGGTAATGAATATCACCATTCAGTGCAGGTGAATGAGCGTGCAGCATTACCGTCTTGGTGTTTGGAGCAAGATCATTTTAAATTATTTAGTCGGTTTAACCTTCAAATGCGTAACATGGTTAATCCACCGCGACGCAGCATGCGTTTGGAAGATAAAAACCTAAAACAAATTGAGAATTCAAAAAGAAAAAGTCACTAAAAAAAGGATATGAATAATGAAAAATGATTTCAATGATATTTTTGAACGGGTTAAAAAAGAAGATGAATTGCATGAAATTCGCTTGCCTGAGCAAGATATATTGATGTTTAGAAGAAGCCGAGCGCAAGAAGGTTTATTGGTCAAGGCGACAAAGGCAAATGCTGCAAGATTGCGACTTTTGGAACAAGGAAAAATAATAGCACCTGTAAGCTATCCACGCGATTATACGTTCAAAAAAACGCCCCAGGGCTTTCGAGCCATTTTCAATGATCCATGTGAATTTCCAAATGAATATTTAAATTGTCTAATCACAGAAGAAAATTTAGACCACTCTAATTCTAACGGTTTTAGAACTGATTCCTCATGGTATGAGAAATATACACTATAAGGTTTCTTCTTTAAAAATGACATTCTTTAAACAAATGAGGTTATAACTTATGTTTTCATTTTTTTCTCGCCCTACAAAAACAGTGTCAGAAAATTTATATAACACAGCTGGCTATCTTTTTGCTGCCGGAAACTTTCTTTTTACACAAGCTCAAGCTGTTTGTTTCTGGGCATATCCAGGTGGTACAGACCATTCATTGGTTTGTGGCGCGCATGAAAGTAAAGTGATGAGTGATTTAGTGGGTAGTTGCTATGCAGTCGGCACCAATATTACCGTTGATACACCAAGTTCATCTATTATATTGGACATGCTCTTTGATGCTTGTCCTTACGAAAATGTCACGTCTTTTGATTTTGGTCAAAGTACTTTTGGCAGCGCACTATGTACACTGAAAACGCATGCGTATGATACTTTGGCGCCATGCATAGATGATTTTATTAAAACATACCAGGTTAAAGGTTTTGGTACTCTTGTTGATTGGGGTGTTGCGTCAGGGATCACAGTTGTTGTTGCTGGTGGTTTATATTATGCGTATCGCAGTGGTTGGTTTGCCACACAACAGCAGTCAGTGAGTCAAGATGTCGCTCAAATCAATCAAGCAACTAACGAAACCGCTCCTTTACTCGCAAACGCGCATGTTTAAATAATTACAATTTATTTAAATACAAAATTTTCTGCCCGCTTCAACGGGCAGATTTTATTTAAGTAGTGGTTTCACTGATTCTGTTTTGTTCTTCATGGTAAGTGAAGCTCAGTTGCTTCTGTTAAACGAGACATTGCCTAGAATGAAAAAACAGAGGCAATCAAATGTTCTTGTTACAGAGCCTGTTCATTTTAACTTTATAATATCTGAACTAAACTTGTCGCAAACTCAGTTGTAAAGTAACGATCTTTATTTGTAATAATAGCTGGAAATTTTTTACTAAGCTCTGCATCAAGAATTTTAAATGCTTCGCTTGGATTAATGTCGGCAGGAAGTTGTGTCTTTATTTTATTTATTTCGGGTTCCAATTTTTCTAAGTTTTTAGCTATGTTCGATAGGCACGCTATGGACAGTTTAATAGATGGTATATATACAAGTCGAGCAACAAACCCATCAATACTCCCGCCGTGGCAATAAATGGTACCCAATGTCGGATTAAGAATAACTTCAATACCGTATCCATAAGATTCATCTGTGGAATCATTCATTTTTATGTGAGGTTTCTGCATGAGATCAAGCAAAAAATTTGGTAACACTACCCCGGCATAAAGAGCTGAGTTCCAAAGTAAAAGATCTGAAGCTGTAGACACCATGCTGCCAGCCGCCCCTGGAATTTGCATATGACAATATTTTTCTACTTCTTTGATTGTCGGTTTGTCGCTCGCGATATCAACTTCATAACCACGCGCTAACTTTTTAAATCGATTTATTTTCTTCAAATCATGAACAGTACCTTTGGTAGCTAAAAAAGTTGCTGACATGTTTAAAGGTTTAAAAAAAGTTTGCTCTAGGTATGCATCTAGAGTTTGATTTGATATTTGCTGAATAATTTCTCCTAGCAGTAGATAACCAGAATTGCTATATGAATGTTTGGAGCCAATTGGAAAATCTAGATCATTATTTTTAAAATAGCTAACCAGCGCCGGCATTTTTGGAGGATTTAGAAAAGTGTCTTTAAACTCAGGTAAGGATGTATAGTTTATTATTCCAGAAGAATGTATTAACAACTGATGCAAGGTAACTATGTTTGCCCACTTAGGCATGCTTGCTGCCCATATTTCGTGCTCTGCGGGCAAGTAGTTGGAGATAGGTTCATTTAAATATTTATTAATTCTTTTTTCGGCAACAAGAAGATTATCTTTGACTAAACCGCTTGCAATTGCACGGTCGTATAGCGCTCTTAATAAAGCAACAGCGGTAAATTGTTTGGTTACAGACCCAATGAGATATTGAGTATCCGTGTAACACTTTATATTTTCACAACGATCAGAAAATCCAAAGCTTTGGTTTGCGACTATGGTGTCATTTTGAGACACCATGATTGTTCCGCTAAGTTGACGACTTTTACCATAATCATCTAAAAATTTTTGAATATTCATTTTTATAACTTCTGTGTAAAAGCGTTAATTAATATTTTATCCTTGCTACGCATAAATAAAAGCCTGCTATAAGCAGGCTTTTATAAGGGTACTTTTAACAAAAAGTGTCTGCGTGCTTTTTAAAAAGGAATATCGTCGTTAAAACTACTTGCTGTATCTGCTGCAACTTCAGGGGATGAAGTGCTGACAGAAGCTTCATTCGATTGCATGCCGCTTGAATCTACAGGTGCGCCAGCGCCGCCTTTACTGTCTAGCATTTGCATAGAGTCTGCAACGATTTCAGTGGTGTAACGATCTTGTCCTGTATTTTTATCTTGCCATTTGCGTGTTTGCAATCTGCCTTCGGTATAAATTTTTGAACCTTTACGCAAATATTCGCCTGCAATTTCAGCGAGACGATTGTACATCACAATTCTGTGCCATTCTGTGCGTTCTTGTTGTTCGCCGCTTTGTTTGTCTTTCCAAACTTCAGTCGTTGCGATAGCAAGATTTGCAACAGCGAGTCCATTCGGTGTGTAACGAATTTCTGGATCGCGGCCTAAATTGCCGATGAGAATAACTTTGTTAACGCTGCCTTTTGCCATGACAGATTTCTCCCGTGTTTAAATATGTAATTAGAGTCCCGATGATGCTGGGCTGGATGAAACAGCTTGAGGGCTTTTTAGTTTTTTCATGCCGAAGAGTGTGAGCATCCACAGCATACCTAAAATAAGACTGACAAGATAGACGCTGGTTGTGCCATCATGACCAATTAACCATCCACCAGCCAAACCACCAACAAAAATACCAGAAAATTGTGAGCAGGAATAGATGCCAAGCGCACTTCCTTTGTTAGTGGATAGTGCTAATCGAGAAACAGTTGATGGCAACAGGGCTTCGAGTGTTGAAAATCCCGTGAAAAATAACAGCATTGCTAGGAGATATGCTGCGATGTGTGTTGTCACTAAACATAATAAAATATTTGCTGCACAAATAAATGTAACCGCAATGAAAAATGTCATTTTAATTTTGCGTTTTTTTTCTGCGATCACGATGAAAAAAATACTGAGGCAAAATCCTAGAATGAGCGCCGGTAAATAAATGTGCCATTGATGATTGCCTGCAAGATGTATAAAGTTTTTTAGATGCAGAGGAAGCGCCATAAAGTTTGCGGTAAAAATAAAATGCAAAATAAAAATACCGAAATAGAGATGGATTAAGTCGCGATTCAATAAGGCTAATAAAAAAGTAGAACGCATCGGTAGTTTTTGGCGTTGTGGAAGACTTGCCGGATTAGGTACCGCCGTATGCAATAAATAGAGCGCGATTAAACCAAATAAAGCGGCTAACCAAAAAATACCGTTAAACCCAATCCAAGGCATGAGCGTTGGGCCGAGAATCAATGCACTTGAAAAAGAAATACCAATCGTCATGCCAATGAATGCGATGGCTTTGCCGCGTTCATCTTCGCGAATTAAGTCTGAGAGAAGTGCGATGACAGTGCTGCCAATCGCGCCGGCACCTTGAAGCGCGCGACCTACAATGACCCATTGAATAGAGGTTGATAGTGCAATGAGGATACTGCCGCTCACAAACAAGAGCAGCCCAAGCGTAATTACTTTTTTTCGACCAAAATAATCTGAGCTTGTGCCAAGAGGAATTTGAAAAAGGGCTTGCGTTAAACCATAAACGCCGATGGCGAGTCCGACTAACTGAGGGGATGCATTTTTTAAATGGAGCGCATAGAGAGAAAATAGTGGAAGTGCCATGAAAAGGCCAAGCATGCGCAGAGCTAAAATGATTGAAAGGGTAAAAGCAGATTTTCTTTCAAAAGCATTCATGGAGTATCAGCCTTAAAATGGGGGTCTTTGTGTTTGCTGGGGCATTTTATGCCAGCCGAGAGGCGCAGGGAAGAAAAAATCTCTCACAAATGTAAAAAACATTTTGCTATCGTGTCGGCTATTGCATAGAATGTGCGACTTCTGAAGTGTGATGTGCTGGCGTAGCTCAGCTGGTAGAGCAACTGATTTGTAATCAGTAGGTCGTCGGTTCGATCCCGACCGCTAGCTTCAGTTATGTTGATGATTTTGTAAAAAGAAAGTTGACATTGCATCGATACTAAAGCAGAATTCATGACCAGTTTTTTTGAGGAGGGGTTCCCGAGCGGTCAAAGGGATCAGACTGTAAATCTGACGGCTCTGCCTTCGAAGGTTCGAATCCTTCCCCCTCCAGTGCGTAGTATGTGGTAACACCATAAAAAATAGAGTTAAATTTTAAAACTACGCGCGAAAGTGAATTTAAAAAATCTCTGCTTGGTAAGTTGTTGTGAAGCGGGCGTAGTTCAGTGGTAGAACCTCAGCCTTCCAAGCTGATGGCGTGGGTTCAATTCCCATCGCCCGCTCCATGCCCATATAGCTCAGTCGGTAGAGCACTTCCTTGGTAAGGAAGAGGTCACCGGTTCAAATCCGGTTATGGGCTCCAGAGAAGATGGTTTTTTTGAAGGGTAAAGTTTAATCTGCCCCTCACCCGGCCTTACGGCCGCCCTCTCCAGGGGAGAGGGAAGAAGGCCAAGACTATTTTAGGCCAGTAGCTCAATTGGCAGAGCGGCGGTCTCCAAAACCGCAGGTTGGGGGTTCGAGACCCTCCTGGCCTGCCAAGATAAAACGAGAATCCAAGTTATTTTATTAGCAATTTGGTATGGATAATGACACTGAAGGTAGAAGCTAGGCGCAATATGTTTGGCGAACGAGTCAAGTGGGTTTTGGTCATTGGTCTTCTGCTTGCAGGCGCGGTGATTGATTACTATTACAATGTTCACTCTTTGCTATTTAGGCTGTTAGGGTGGGCATTGCTATTACTTTTAACTAGCGGGATTTTTTTCACCACAACGCAGGGAAAAGCATTTATTGAATTTGTGCGTGAATCACAAGTTGAGCTGCGTAAAGTTTTCTGGCCAACGCGGCAAGAAACTTTGCAGATTACTTTTTTTGTGGCAATGATGGTTCTTGTTCTGGCGCTGGTTTTGTGGGGCATGGACAGTATTCTAGTTTGGCTCCTAGGATGGCTTACTGGACAAAGAGGGTAGATCTTAGGGGTGAATGCTGTGGTTGATGAAGCTAAACAAAAAAAGCTGTGGTACGTTATTCATGCGTATTCTGGTTTCGAAAATTTCGTGAAGCAAGCTTTGCGTGAGCGTATTCAGCGTGAGGGCTTTGAAGACAAGTTTGGTGAGATACTCGTCCCAACTGAAGAAGTCATCGAATTAAAAGCAGGCCAAAAACGTAAAAGCGAACGTAAATTTTTCCCTGGATACGTCTTGGTTGAAATGGAAATGAACGAAAAAACGTGGCACTTAGTCCGTTCAGTACCTAAAGTGTTAGGTTTTATTGGCGGCACAAGTGATAAACCTGCGCCGATTACACCTAAAGAAGCTGACAATATCTTACAGAGAATGCAAGATAGCAGCGAAAAACCAAAACCAAAAGTATTGTTTGAAGCAGGTGAAGTGGTACGCGTTGTTGATGGGCCTTTTGCAGACTTTAATGGCGTCGTTGAAGAAGTCAACTACGAAAAAAATCGCTTACGCGTTGCTGTTCTTATTTTTGGACGTTCTACGCCAGTCGAATTGCAGTTTGATCAAGTAGAAAAAGGATAACACTGTTTTTAAATACATAGGGCTTGCAAAAGTCCTATGAATTTTTTTGTTTAATTATTTATTGATGGGGAGCTTCTTTAACGAAGCGTTAGTACCCACAGGAGAAAGCAATGGCAAAAAAAGTCAAATCACTCATCAAGCTTCAGGTGAAGGGTGGCGCAGCTAACCCAGCACCGCCTGTTGGGCCTGCATTAGGTCAACATGGCGTGAATATCATGGAGTTTTATAAAGCCTTTAATGCGCAAACACAAACCCCTGAACGCCAAAATAAACCGCTACCTGTTATTATCACGGTGTACGAAGATCGTAGTTTTACATTCATCATTAAAACACCACCTGCTTCCCATTTAATTAAAGAAGCAGCAGGCATCGAAAGCGGCAGCAGTACGCCAAACACTAATAAAGTCGGCAAATTAACACGCAAGCAAGTAGAAGAAATTGCAAAAATGAAAATGCCTGATCTCAATGCAGCAAGCCTTGAAGCAGCGATGCGTTCTATCGCTGGTAGTGCGCGCAGTATGGGCGTTGATGTTGAAGGAGGTATTTAATCATGGCGACTCTCTCAAAAAGAAAAAAATTAATCGCAGAAAAAATTCAAGCCGGTAAAGTGTATTCATTGTTGGATGCTGTGACTCTTTTAAAGAGCTTACCACCGGCACGTTTTCGTGAAAGCGTTGATATTTGTGTGAACCTCGGCGTTGATCCACGTAAATCTGACCAAGCTGTGCGTGGCTCATTGGTTTTACCAAAAGGGACAGGTCGCGAAATTCGTGTGGCTGTTTTCACAACACCTTCACATGCAGATGATGCAAAGAAGGCAGGCGCAGACTTGGTTGGTCTCGAAGATTTAGCAGAACAAGTGAAAGCGGGTGAAATCAATTTCGATGTTGTTGTTGCTACACCTGATGCAATGCGTATCGTGGGGCAATTGGGTCAAGTGTTAGGTCCAAGAGGTTTGATGCCTAATCCAAAAGACGGCACTGTGACACCTGATGTTGTAGCTGCTGTTAAAAACGCAAAAGCAGGTCAAGTTCGATATCGCACAGATAAAGCCGGTGTTGTGCATTGCCCAGTGGGTAAAACCGATTTTGAAATTCCTGATCTCGTACAAAATATCGAATCCATTTTAGCTGCACTGAAAAAAGCAAAACCTGCGTCAGCAAAAGGTATTTATTTTAAGAAAATTGTTATTTCCAGCACGATGGGTCCTGGTTTATTAATTGACGCATCGAGTGTTGCTGCTTAAGAAAGACAATTCGATGGATGAATGTTGTTAAGAAAGACTTTGTGAGTGCCTTGCAGAAATTACTTCTGCGAAGTCTCGTCAAAGACCGCAGGTGCACCTGCTTAATCACAGAAAGCAATTTCTGTAACCTGCGCAGACGGTTGGATGAGTTTCAAGGATAGCTCATCTTATGTTTTATAAAGGACGGATTGGAGGTACATCAACTAATGCCTTTACGTTTAGACGGGAAAAAGACCATTGTTGCAGAAGTCGCAGAAGTCGCTAAGCGTTCAACTTCTGTTGTTGCTGCACAATATAGTGGTCTAACAGTCGCCCAGCTTACTGAGCTGCGTGGCGCCGCACGTGCTTCAGGTGTTTATATGCGAGTTATTCGTAATACACTTGCACGTCGTGCATTCGATGGAACAGATTTTTCCTGTATGCATTCAGCTTTAGTTGGCCCATTAGTTCTTGCGTTTTCTGGAGAAGAGCCCAGTGCGGCTGCACGTATCTTTAAAGAATATGTCAAGAAATGGGAAAAGCTCGAAGTTAAAGCGTTATCAATTGATGGCAAATTACTTGCAGCGGCTGATTTAAATCGTGTGGCAGAATTACCCACACGCAAAGAAGCAATTGCACAGTTAATGGCTGTCATGAAAGCGCCGATTACTAAACTCGTGCGTACTATGGCGGAGCCTCATGCAAAATTGGTTCGTACTATTGCTGCTATTCGTGATCAAAAGCAGAATGCGAGCTAATTGCTACATGGGGATGAGAGATTAATCTGAATTTAAATTTTTTTGTGGAGTGAAAGCTATCATGGCTGTCGGAAGAGAAGAGATTTTACAAGCTATATCTGAAATGAGTGTGATGGATGTTGTTGAATTAATTAAATCAATGGAAGAAAAATTTGGCGTGTCTGCAGCAGCAGTTGCAATGGCTGCGCCAGTCGCTGCTGGTGGCGAAGCCGCTGCAGTTGAAGAAAAAACTGAATTCACGGTTGTGATGACGAAAGCAGGCGATAACAAAATTAATGTTATTAAAGCGATTCGTGCAATCACCACCTTGGGTTTAAAAGAAGCAAAAGATCTTGCTGAAGCATCACCTGCTGTTATCAAAGAAGGTGTGGATAAAGCAACAGCTGCTGACATCAAGAAACAACTTGAAGAAGCAGGCGCAACTGTTGAAGTTAAATAAGGACGTACCATTGTATCAACACATTATGTGTTGATACGCGGGAGTAGCCGGGGCTTTTTTATGCCCGGCTTTTTCTGTTTTTATAACGATCACCACGCAGAGGATCTTACATGGGTTCAGTCTACTCTTACACTGAGAAAAAACGCATCCGCAAAGATTTTGGTAAGCACTCTAGTGCAATTGAAGCGCCACCGTTGCTTGCATTGCAGATTGAGTCATACCGCAAATTTTTGCAAGCAGAGATTCCCCCTGAAAAAAGGGGTAGCTTTGGTTTGCATGCGGCATTTAATTCTGTCTTCCCGATTACCAGTTTTTCGGGTGGTTCAGTGCTTGAGTATGTTGGATATCGTTTAAGTGACTCTGTTTTCGATGTCAAAGAATGCCGCAGTCGCGGTTTGACATATGGTGCATCATTACGTGTTCAAGTTCGTCTTGTTCACTTTGATCGTGAAGCAGCAGGCGATGAAAAAGTCGTTCGTGATGTCAAAGAACAAGAAGTTTATATGGGTGAAATTCCTTTAATGACAGATCACGGTACGTTTGTTATTAATGGAACTGAGCGTGTTATTGTTTCTCAGTTACATCGTTCCCCAGGTGTTTTCTTCGAACACGATCGCGGTAAAACCCATTCATCAGGTAAATTATTATTCTCTGCACGTGTTATTCCTTATCGCGGTTCTTGGCTTGACTTCGAATTTGACCCCAAAGATTGTATTTTTGTGCGTATCGATCGTCGTCGCAAATTACCTGCAACGATCTTATTGCGTGCTTTAGGTTTAGAAGTCGAAGAAGTCCTTGGTATTTTCTTCGAAAATAATGTTTTCCATATTCACGATACCACTTTCAGCTTAGATTTAATCCCCGAGCGGTTGCGTGGTGAAATTGCACCTTTCGAAATTTCAAAAGGCGGCAAAGTGATCGTTGAAAGAGATCGTCGTATTACGGCGCGCCACATTTTACAATTACAAAAAGCTAACATTAAAAATTTAGATGTGCCCGTCGAGTATCTTACTGGCAAAGTATTAGCAAAAAATGTCATTCATCCTGAAACAGGCGAAATTCTTGCGAATGCAAATGATTTAATTTCACCTGACATGTTAAAAGCATTTCTTGCTTCGGGCGTCAAACAATTCGAAACGCTCTATGTGAATGATATTGATCATGGCGCTTACATTTCAGATACCTTGCGCATTGATCCAACCAATAATGCTCTTGAGGCTCTCGTCGAAATTTATCGCATGATGCGTCCTGGTGAACCACCAACACGTGATGCTGCTGAAGCCTTATTTAAAAATCTCTTTTTCAGTCCTGAACGTTATGATCTTTCTGAAGTCGGACGCATGAAATTTAATCGTCGCGTTGGACGTCAAAACATTGATGGTCCAGGCGTGTTGACGAAAGACGACATCATTGACGTCTTAAAAACATTAATTAGCATTCGTAACGGCGACGGCACCGTCGATGATATTGATCATCTCGGTAATCGTCGTGTGCGTAGCGTGGGTGAAATGACTGAAAACCAATTCCGCGTTGGATTGGTGCGTGTTGAGCGCGCTGTCAAAGAGCGTCTCAGTCTTTCTGAATCTGAAAATTTAATGCCGCAAGATTTAATTAATGCAAAACCTGTTTCTGCTGCCATTAAAGAATTTTTTGGCTCGAGTCAGCTTTCGCAATTTATGGATCAAAATAATCCGCTCTCTGAGATTACACACAAACGTCGTGTTTCAGCTTTAGGGCCGGGTGGTTTAACGCGGGATCGTGCAAGTTTCGAAGTGCGTGACGTGCATCCAACACACTACGGGCGTGTTTGTCCTATTGAAACACCAGAAGGTCCAAACATTGGTTTGATTAACTCATTGGCTGTATATGCACGGACCAATGAATATGGCTTCCTCGAAACCCCTTATCGCAAAGTTATTAATGATCGCGTGACAGATGAAGTGATGTATTTATCTGCGATCGAAGAAGGGGATTATGTAATCGCACAGGCAAACGCTACACTTGATAGCAAAGGCCGACTCACAGATTCACTCGTGCCAGTGCGTCACAAAAATGAATTTACATTAACAACACCAGATCGTGTGCAATTCATGGATGTTTCACCCAGACAAATTGTTTCTGTGGCTGCTGCATTGATTCCATTCCTTGAGCATGACGATGCTAACCGCGCCTTGATGGGTTCTAACATGCAACGTCAAGCTGTCCCCACTTTAAAAACTGAAAAACCACTTGTCGGTACCGGTATGGAACGTTCAGTTGCAAAAGATTCGGGTGTGACAGTTGTCGCAAAACGTGACGGTATTGTTGATTACGTCGATGCTACACGTATGGTTGTTCGTGTTGACGATGACGAAACAGAATCAGGTAAAGCCGGTGTTGATATTTACAATCTCACCAAATATACCCGCACCAACCAAGACACATGTATTAATCAACGTCCTCTTGTTCAAAAAGGCGATATGATTCGTCGTGGTGATTTATTAGCCGATGGTCAATCTACTGACTTAGGTGAATTAGCTTTGGGGCACAATTTACTTGTTGCCTTCATGCCTTGGAATGGTTACAACTTCGAAGACTCGATTCTTATTTCTGAGCGTCTCGTCCAAGAAGATCGTTTTACCAGTATCCATATTCAAGAATTAACTTGTATCTCACGTGACACAAAGTTAGGGCCTGAAGAAATTACCGCTGATATTCCTAACATAGGTGAACATGCGCTTTCTCGTTTAGACGAGTGCGGTATTGTTTATATTGGTGCTGAAGTCAGTTCCGGTGATATTTTAGTGGGTAAAGTGACACCTAAAGGCGAAACACAATTAACTCCCGAAGAAAAATTATTACGCGCCATCTTTGGTGAAAAAGCCTCTGATGTGAAAGATACTTCTCTGCGTGTACCAACGGGCATGGAAGGAACAGTCATCGATGTGCAAGTTTTTACACGTGATGGCGTCGAAAAAGATGCTCGTGTTCTTGAAATCGAAAAAATCGAACTGAACCGTGCGCATCGTGATTTAAGTGATGAATTACGTATCCGTGAAAATGATATTTTCCAACGTATCGAGAAACTTTTATTGAATCGTACTGTTGAAGGCGGTCCAAATAAAATTAAGAAAGGTGCAAAAATCACTAAAGCTTATTTATCAGAAGTATCGCGCGAAAAGTGGTTCGAAATTCGCTTGCGTGATGCGGCTGCGAATGCGCAACTTGAAGCCGCTGCTAAGCAACATGCACAAGAGCGCCTCGATTTTGAAAAAGCTTATGAAGCTAAAGCTAAGAAAATTACCCAAGGGGATGATCTTGCACCTGGTGTTCTCAAAATTGTTAAAGTGTATTTAGCCGTTAAACGTCGTGTTCAACCTGGCGATAAAATGGCAGGGCGTCACGGTAACAAAGGGGTTATTTCAACGATCGTACCTGTCGAAGATATGCCTTACATGGCAGACGGGACACCTGTTGATATTGTCTTAAATCCACTGGGCGTACCTTCTCGTATGAATGTGGGGCAAGTCCTTGAAACACATTTGGGTTGGGCAGCGAAAGGATTAGGTCGTAAGATCAATAAAATGTTGGAAGAGCAACAATCTGTTAAACAATTACGTCAAATGCTGAATAGCATTTATAACTCAGATTCTACTCGTAAAGAAGATTTAGCGAGTTTATCAGACGATGAAATCATCACACTTGCGCGTAACTTACGTGGTGGTGTGCCGATGGCGACGCCTGTGTTTGACGGTGCAAGCGAAGAGGAAATTAAAGCGATGCTTGCGTTAGCGGATCTGCCAGAAACAGGACAAACCATTCTGCATGATGGTCGTACGGGTCGAGCTTTCGAAAGACCCGTCACAGTTGGCTACATGTACATGCTGAAACTAAACCACTTAGTCGACGACAAGATGCATGCACGTTCGACGGGTTCATACAGTTTAGTGACGCAGCAACCATTAGGTGGTAAAGCACAATTTGGTGGACAGCGTTTTGGGGAAATGGAAGTCTGGGCACTTGAAGCTTATGGTGCAGCTTACACACTCCAAGAAATGTTGACAGTGAAATCAGATGACGTGGGCGGAAGAACCCGAATGTATAAAAATATTGTCGATGGCGATCACTACATGGAGCCAAGCATGCCTGAAGCATTCAATGTGTTAATCAAGGAAATTCGTTCCTTAGCAATCAACATGGAACTGGAATAATGACTGCGTTTGCCTATCTGATGATGAGGGGGATATAACCTTGAGAGATTTGTTAAGTTTAGTAAAACAGCAAACACAAGTTGAAGAATTTGATTCGATTTGCATTGGTTTAGCATCACCGGACATGATCCGTTCATGGTCTTATGGTGAAATTAAAAAACCAGAAACCATTAACTACCGTACTTTCAAGCCTGAACGTGACGGATTATTTTGCGCAAAAATCTTCGGCCCTATTAAAGATTACGAATGCTTGTGCGGCAAATATAAACGCCTCAAACATCGTGGCGTTATTTGTGAAAAATGCGGCGTCGAAGTTACATTGTCCCGTGTTAGACGCGAACGCATGGGTCATATTGAGTTAGCGAGCCCGGTGGCACACATTTGGTTTTTACGTTCGCTTCCTTCGAGAATTGGTTTACTTCTCGACATGACATTGCGTGATATCGAACGCATTCTCTATTTCGAAGCGTATGTTGTGATTGATCCAGGCATGACACAACTTGAACGTGGTCAACTCCTATCAGAAGAAGCTTACTACGATGCCATCGAAGAATATGGCGATGAATTTGATGCGCGCATGGGTGCAGATGCAGTGCAAGAATTATTGCGCGCAATCAATCTTGAGACTGAAACCACTAGAATTCGCGAAGAAATTTTATCGACTACTTCAGAAGCAAAACTCAAAAAACTTTCCAAACGACTCAAGTTAATGGAAGCTTTTCTTTCTTCTGGCAATAAACCTGAATGGATGGTGATGACTGTTCTGCCAGTATTGCCGCCAGATTTGCGTCCTTTAGTGCCGTTGGATGGTGGACGTTTTGCAACATCTGACTTAAATGATTTATATCGTCGCGTGATCAATCGTAATAATCGTTTAAAAAGATTATTAGATCTTAATGCGCCTGATATCATTGTGCGTAATGAAAAACGTATGCTGCAAGAAGCAGTTGATGCATTGTTAGATAATGGTCGCCGTGGTCGTGCCATTACAGGCTCTAACAAACGTCCGCTGAAATCTCTCGCAGACATGATCAAAGGTAAGCAAGGTCGTTTCCGTCAAAACTTACTCGGTAAACGTGTTGATTACTCAGGTCGTTCCGTTATCGTGGTGGGTCCAACACTTAAATTGCATCAGTGTGGTCTTCCTAAAAAAATGGCGCTCGAATTATTTAAGCCATTTATTTTTAGCAAATTACAACATCAAGGATTAGCTTCGACGATTAAAGCGGCGAAGAAAATGGTTGAAAGAGAAGAAGCTGTTGTTTGGGATATTCTCGAACAAGTGATTCGTGAGCATCCTGTGCTTCTCAATCGCGCACCCACTCTGCACCGTTTAGGGATTCAAGCATTTGAACCCGTCCTCATTGAAGGTAAAGCGATTCAATTACATCCATTGGTTTGTACTGCATACAACGCTGACTTTGACGGCGACCAAATGGCTGTACACGTTCCATTGTCTCTTGAGGCGCAACTCGAAGCCCGCACACTGATGATGTCAACCAACAACGTCCTTTCGCCTGCGAATGGTGAGCCGATTATCGTGCCATCTCAGGACGTGGTGTTAGGTTTATATTATTTAACACGTACTAAAGTCAATGCGCGCGGCGAAGGTATGATTTTTGCTGATACACGTGAAGTACATCGTGCAGTTGAAACGGGACAGGTTGAATTACAAGCGCAAGTTCGCGTCAGAATCGCCGAATATTTACCCGCCGAAGAAGCCGGCACATTTAACAAACAAATACGTCTCGTTGAAACAACAGCTGGCCGTGCATTACTTTCCGAAATTTTACCTAAAGGTATGTCATTTGATTTTGTGAACCGCACGATGAACAAAAAAGCGATTTCAAATGTTTTAAATACTTGCTATCGCGATATTGGGTTGAAAGCAGCGGTTATTTTTGCCGATCAATTGATGTACTCTGGATTTGCTTGGGCAACGCGCTCAGGCGTTTCGATTGGCGTGAATGATCTTGTGATTCCAAAAGAAAAAGCATCGATTATTGCGCAAGCAGAAGATGAAGTTGGCAAGATTCAAGCACAATATGCTTCAGGTCTTGTGACTCAAGGTGAGCGCTATAATAAAGTCGTTGATATTTGGTCGCGCACCAATGAACAAGTTGCTAGAGCGATGATGACTGAATTATCTAGCGACATTGTGAAAAATGCGAAGGGCGAAAAAGTCAAACAAGAATCTTACAACTCGATTTACATGATGCAAGATTCTGGCGCGAGAGGTTCTGCTGCGCAGATGCGTCAGTTGGCTGGTATGCGTGGTTTGATGGCAAAACCAGACGGCTCAATTATCGAAACACCGATTACAGCGAACTTCCGTGAAGGATTAAACGTGTTGCAATACTTTATTTCAACACACGGTGCGCGTAAAGGTCTCGCAGATACCGCATTAAAAACAGCAAACTCAGGTTATTTAACACGACGTCTCGTTGACGTTGCGCAAGATTTAGTAATTACTGAATTAGATTGCGGCACAACAAATGGCGTTACGATGACACCATTAATCGAAGGCGGCGATGTTGTTGAGCCTTTACATGAGCGTGTGTTAGGTCGTGTTGTTGCGCAAGATATTGTTTACCCTGCGTCTGACGAAGTCGTTGTTGCTGCGGGCACATTACTCGATGAAAAATGGGTGGCAAGACTCGAAGAGCTGAGAATTGATCAAGTGCTCGTCCGTTCACCTATTTCATGTGAATCGCGTTATGGTATTTGTTCTGCATGTTACGGGCGTGATTTAGCGCGCGGACATAAGGTGAATATTGGTGAAGCAGTTGGCGTCATCGCGGCACAATCCATCGGTGAGCCTGGTACTCAGCTTACCATGAGAACCTTCCACATCGGGGGTGCTGCATCAAGAGCAACTGCAGTGAATAACGTTCAAATTAAATTAGCCGGAAAAGTGAAACTGCATAACATTAAATTGATCCAGCATCACAGTGGTAAATTTATTGCAGTGTCTCGTTCAGGCGAACTTTCTATCGTCGATGAACATGGGCGTGAACGTGAACGTTATCGTATTCCTTATGGTGCTGAATTATCTGTTTCAGACGGCTCAAAAGTCGATGCGGGTCAAATCGTTGCAACCTGGGATCCACATAGTCATCCTGTGATCACTGAAGTAGCCGGTCAAATTAAGTTTGCAGATTTGGTCGAAGGCGTGACCATGAATCGTCAAACAGATGAATTGACAGGTCTCAGCAGTATTGTTGTCACAGACACCAAGCAACGCAGCGGTGGTAAAGAATTGAAGCCGTTACTTAAGTTGTTGGATGAAAAAGGTGAAGACCTTTATCTTGCGGGTACAAATCTGCCGGCGCAATATTTCTTGCCTGCCGACGCTATCGTTAACTTCGAAGATGGTGCGCATGTTAAAGTGGGTGACGTGCTAGCAAGAATTCCGCAAGAAACTTCAAAAACACGTGATATCACTGGTGGTTTACCACGCGTCGCGGATCTTTTCGAAGCTAGACGTCCAAAAGATCCTGCTATTTTAGCTGAGATTTCAGGTATTGTGAGTTTCGGTAAAGAAACTAAAGGCAAACGCCGTCTTGTCATTACAGGAACTTCAGGCGATACACATGAAGAGCTCATTCCAAAATGGCGTCATGTTAGCGTGTTTGAAGGTGAACATGTTGAAAAGGGTGAAACCATCGCTGAAGGTGCACTCAATCCGCATGATATCTTGCGTTTATTAGGCATTAATGCGTTAGCTAATTTTATTGTTAACGAAGTGCAAGATGTGTATCGCTTGCAGGGTGTGAAGATCAACGATAAACACATTGAAGTAATCATTCGCCAAATGTTGCGTAAAGTAAATATTGCGCATCCAGGTGATACAGACTTCTTAAAAGGTGAGCAAGTTGAATTTGGTCACCTGCGTGATGAAAATGATCGTGCCACAAAAAATGGAAAACTACCTGCGCGTCATGACCCCGTTTTACTTGGGATTACGAAAGCATCGCTTGCAACAGAGTCATTTATTTCTGCTGCTTCATTCCAAGAAACAACTCGTGTCTTAACGGAAGCTGCAGTGAGTGGCAAAACAGATGATTTAAGAGGCTTGAAAGAAAATGTTATTGTGGGACGTTTGGTTCCTGCAGGAACAGGTCTTGCTTATCATGCAGATCGCCAAGCTCGTAAGCGTCCGCGCAAAATCGAACGCATCACAATAGAAGAGGTGAAATAGGATTTATCACTTTATTTAGCTTCAAAGGGTCATAAAGTGTAAGGAAGTATACAACCCTTACACGGGTGATCCTTTGAAAAGCAAAATAGCAGGTAAACATAGAAAAAATACTCAGAATTTCAATGAGTACGCTTGACATGTCACCCGCACCTTTTTAGAATCGCGCCTCACTCTTCTTACTTGCAAGAGTTGGGAAATAAAACATGCTTCATTAAAAGCATTAGGCTGGAGTTAAAGAATGCCAACTATAAATCAACTCGTGAGAAAACCACGAGTCATTAGAGCAGTAAAATCCACTGTGCCTCATTTGGGGGGATGTCCTCAAAAGCGCGGTGTTTGTACGCGTGTTTATACAACGACACCTAAGAAACCTAACTCAGCATTGCGTAAGGTGGCTCGTGTTCGTTTAACGAATGGCTCTGAAGTCACAGCCTATATCGGCGGTGAAGGGCATAATTTACAAGAACACTCTGTGGTGTTAATTCGCGGTGGTCGTGTTAAAGACTTACCAGGTGTGCGCTATCACATCGTGCGCGGCAGCCTTGATACAGCAGGCGTTGCAAATCGTCGTAGAGGGCGTTCGAAATACGGTGCTAAGAAACCTAAATCTTAAGCGTTTTTAATCAAGATAGATCAATGGAAATAATGTAATGCCTAGAAGAAAAGCTGCAGTTAAAAGAACAACCCTCCCAGATCCGCTTTACGGAAGCGAACGGTTGGCGCGTTTTATCAATGTTGTTATGCGTGCAGGCAAGCGTTCCTTAGCTGAACGTATTGTCTATACTGCACTTCAAGAATCCGCAAAGCGCTTGACTAAAAAAGGCGGCAAAGATTCCCACCATAAAGATAAGGCGGATGGTGAAGGTGAATCTACTGCAGGTAGTGCAGGTAGTGCAGGTAGTGCAGGTGGTAAAAGTACAGGTGTTATTGAGATCCTCGAAAAGGCACTCAACAACATTCGTCCAACTGTCGAAGTCAAATCTCGTCGTGTCGGGGGTGCTACTTATCAAGTGCCGGTTGAAGTCGACGTTGATCGTGGTCTCGCATTGGCAATGAGATGGATCGTAAAAATTGCAAAAGGACGTGGTGAAAAGACCATGGCATTACGCTTAGCAGCTGAAATGTTAGAAGCCTATGAGGGTCGCGGTGCATCCGTTAAAATGCGTGATGACGTACATCGTATGGCTAAAGCAAACCAAGCATTCGCACATTATCGCTGGTAAAGAGATTAACAAGGGGTATGGACTGTGGGACGAGAAACACCGATTGAACGCTATCGAAATATTGGCATTATGGCCCATATCGACGCGGGTAAAACAACAACAACTGAACGCGTACTTTTTTATACCGGCGTTTCTCACAAAATAGGTGAGGTGCACGAAGGTGCAGCCGTCATGGATTGGATGGAGCAAGAACAAGAGCGCGGAATCACCATTACTTCAGCAGCAACGACTTGCTTCTGGTATGGAATGGATAAACAATTCCCGCAACATCGCATCAATATTATCGATACACCTGGCCACGTAGACTTTACCATCGAAGTTGAGCGCTCTCTGAGGGTATTAGACGGTGCCTGCGCAGTGTTTTGTGCTGTGGGTGGTGTTGAGCCTCAATCAGAGACTGTATGGCGTCAGGCGAACCGCTATGGCGTTCCACGTTTGGGCTTCGTCAACAAGATGGATCGAGCTGGCGCGAATTTCCTTCGCGTTGTGGGTCAAGTCAAATCGCGCTTAGGTGCGAATCCAATACCAATCCAATTACCGATTGGTGCTGAAGAACACTTTGAAGGTGTTGTTGATTTAGTTCGCATGAAAGCCATTTACTGGGACGAAAAAAACCAGGGTATGAACTACGATGCGCGTGAAATTCCACAAGCTATGGCTGAAGAATGCAAAAAGTGGCATGACCAAATGGTTGAGGCTGCTGCCGAAGCGTCTGAAGACCTTATGAATAAATACTTGGAAGGTGGAACCCTTTCAGAAGAAGAAATTAGAAAAGGCTTACGTTTACGTACGATACGTAATGAAATCGTTCCGATGTTATGTGGATCAGCTTTCCGTAACAAAGGCGTGCAAGCCATGTTGGATTCAGTGGTTTATTACTTGCCATCACCGGCTGATGTACCCGCCGTGAAAGGCCATTTACTAGATGCAGCTGAAACCCCTGCAGAAAGACATCCAACAGATGAAGATCCTTTCGCAGCTCTTGCATTTAAAATTGCGACAGATCCTTATGTCGGTACATTAACGTATTTTCGTGTTTACTCGGGTGTTCTAAAATCAGGTGATACAATCTATAACCCGATTAAGGACAAAGAAGAGCGCATTGGTCGTATATTACAGATGCATGCTAACTCACGTAGTGAGATTAAAGAAGTTAGAGCAGGGGATATTGCTGCTGCTGTGGGCCTGAAAAAAGTCACAACGGGTGATACCTTATGTGCAACAAATAATGTTATTGTGCTCGAGAAAATGGTTTTCCCAGAGCCCGTGATCTCTGTGGCTGTTGAACCGAAAACGCGCGCAGACCAAGAAAAAATGGGTATTGCATTGGGTAAGCTGGCACAAGAAGATCCTTCATTTCGTGTTCATACAGATGAAGAATCCGGTCAGACCATTATCGCTGGGATGGGTGAATTGCATCTCGAGATCATTGTTGATCGTATGAAGCGCGAATTTAGTGTCGAGTCTAATGTGGGTAAGCCGCAGGTGGCTTATCGTGAAACCATCAGAACAAGCATTGAGCAAGAAGGTAAATACGTTAAGCAATCAGGTGGTCGTGGTCAGTATGGTCATTGCTGGATCAAAATGGAACCAAAAGAAGCTGGCACAGGCTATGAATTTGTTAATGCCATCGTTGGCGGTGCTATTCCAAGAGAATATATCCCTGCCATCGATAAAGGTATTCAAGAACAAATGGAAAATGGTGTGATTGCTGGGTTCCCAGTGGTCGATGTTAAAGTCACTGTTTTTGATGGTTCATATCACGATGTTGACTCTAGTGAAATGGCCTTTAAAATTGCTGGTTCTATGGCTTTCAAAGATGGTGCTAAAAAAGCAAAACCTGTCTTACTTGAGCCAGTTATGAAAGTTGAAGTTGTGACCCCAGAAGATTACATGGGTGATGTCATGGGGGATTTAAACAGACGTAGAGGTATTCTGCAGGGAATGGAAGATACACCTTCCGGAAAAGTTGTTCGAGCAGAAGTGCCACTCGGTGAAATGTTTGGTTATGCAACAGATCTTCGATCCATGTCGCAGGGTAGAGCGACTTACGCCATGGAATTTGCGAAGTATAGTGAGGCACCCGCGAGTATTGCTGAACAAGTCATCAGCAAAACAACGGTGTGAGTTTCGAGATTAACAAAAGAGGAATAAACCTATGGCAAAAGCAGTATTTGCGCGTACAAAGCCGCACTTAAACGTCGGAACAATCGGTCACGTGGATCATGGTAAAACCACACTGACTGCAGCATTAACACGTTGTATGGCTGATAAATTTGGTGGCGAAGCTTTAGCTTACGACCAAATTGATAAAGCTCCTGAAGAAAAAGCACGTGGGATTACGATTGCAACAGCGCACGTCGAATATGAATCCGACAAGCGTCACTATGCACACGTAGATTGCCCGGGGCATGCCGACTACGTGAAAAACATGATTACTGGTGCTGCTCAGATGGATGGTGCGATTTTGGTCGTATCAGCAGCTGACGGCCCGATGCCGCAGACACGTGAACACATTCTGTTGGCAAGACAGGTCGGTGTTCCATACATTGTTGTCTTCTTGAATAAAGCAGACATGGTGGATGATAAAGAATTATTAGATCTCGTTGAGATGGAAGTAAGAGATTTGTTGACCAGCTATGAATTTCCTGGCGACAAAACACCTATCGTCATTGGTTCAGCATTAAAAGCTCTCGAAGGCGATCAAAGCGACATTGGTGTGCCAGCGATTCATAAATTAGTTGCTGCGATGGATGACTATTTTCCACAACCAGAACGTCAAATTGATAAGCCATTTTTGTTGCCTATTGAAGACGTTTTCTCAATTTCAGGTCGTGGTACTGTTGTCACGGGTCGTGTTGAGCGTGGTATCGTTAAAGTGGGTGAAGAAATTGAAATTATTGGCTTAAAACCCACCATCAAAACAACGTGTACGGGCGTTGAAATGTTCCGTAAGTTGCTCGATGAAGGTCGTGCTGGTGATAACGTTGGTGTTTTATTGCGTGGCACGAAGCGTGAAGAAGTTGAGCGTGGTCAAGTGTTAGCAAAACCAGGTTCAATTACTCCGCATACTAAGTTTGAAGCAGAAGTGTACGTATTATCCAAAGAAGAAGGCGGTCGTCATACACCATTCTTCAAAGGGTATCGTCCACAATTTTACTTCAGAACAACTGACGTAACAGGCGAAGTCTTTTTACCTGAAGGTGTCGAAATGGTTATGCCAGGCGACAACATTAAGATGAATGTTGCGCTTATCAATCCTATCGCAATGGAAGAAGGATTGCGTTTTGCAATTCGCGAAGGCGGTCGCACAGTAGGTGCAGGTGTTGTTACAAAGGTCTTAGAGTAATTTTCAAAATCGATGATCTATGCGAAATGAGATGTTTTAAAGTTTAAAGCATCTCATTTTCGAGGGGTATTTATTTATGGCAGTCGGAAGAAAAAATCAGAGGATTCGTATTCGTCTTAAAGCGTTCGATCATAGATTGATTGATCGTTCAACAAAAGAAATTGTTGATACAGCGAAGCGAACAGGTGCTCAAGTGAAGGGCCCTATACCTCTTCCAACACAGATCGAAAGATATACTGTGCTTGTGTCACCACACGTTGATAAAGATGCGAGAGATCAATACGAAATCCGCACTCACAAACGTGTTGTAGACATTAATCAACCCACAGATAAGACAATTGATGCATTGATGAAGCTAGATCTTGCAGCAGGCGTCGATGTTCAAATCAGTGTGGATGTAGAGAAATAGAGAAAGCTCTTTAAAATTTTACAAATGAGCCGGCAATTTGAGGCAAATATTATGGCAATAGGTTTAGTTGGTCGAAAATGCGGAATGACACGCATCTTTATGGAAGATGGGCTCTCAGTGCCTGTAACAGTCATTGAAGTTTTACCCAATAAAGTGACTCAAGTTAAAAATCTTGAAACAGATGGTTATACAGCTATTCAAGTCACAACGGGTGCGCGTAAACGCTCAAAAGTAGCACGTCCTTTAGCGGGACATTATGGCAAAGCAGGTATTGAACCTGGTCGAGGCCTCTGGGAATTTAGAGTTCAGCATGATGAGCTCAAGGATATCGCAGTCGGCTCTGAAATCACTTTGAGCCGCTTTACAACTGATCAAATGGTCGATGTGACTGCTGTGACGCGTGGTAAAGGCTTTGCAGGTACCATCAAACGTCACCATTTTGCTGGCCAAGATGCTACTCATGGTAACTCGCTTTCTCATCGTGTTCCCGGTTCTATCGGTCAAAGACAGTCGCCTGGTAAAGTTTTTAAAGGTAAAAAAATGTCAGGCCACTTAGGGAATGCTCAGCGTACAGTCCAGTTACAAAAGATTGTTCGAATTGATTTAGAACGTAATCTTGTCATGGTCTACGGTGGTGTACCTGGTGCGCCCGGCGTCGATGTTATCGTTAAGCCTGCAGTGAAAGCAAAACAAACAGATGGGGGTAAAAGCTAATGGAACTCAACTATACAGGCTCCCAAAAGGGTAAATTAGAATTACCAGACGCTATATTCGCCACTGAATTTAACGGTCCACTTGTTCACCAAGTCGTAACAGCTTATCTGTCAGCAGCGCGCGCAGGAACTCACGCACAAAAAACACGCTCTGAAGTGAGAGGTGGTGGTATTAAACCCTTTCGCCAAAAAGGCACAGGACGCGCACGTGCTGGAACAATCAGAAGTCCGTTATGGAGAAAAGGTGGTGTTGTTTTCGCCGCTAAACCACGTAGCTACGAACAAAAGGTCAATAAAAAAATGTATCGTGGCGCATTGCGAGCAATTTTTTCGGAATTAATCCGCCAAGATCGCTTACATATTGTGGATGCATTCGAAGTGGAAACACCGAAAACCAAAGCATTTTTAACAAAAGCAAAAGATATTCTTGCGGGTGACCATTCATTTTTATTGATCAGCGAAGCTGTTGGTGAAAACCTTTATCTTTCTGCTAGAAATCTTCCCAATGTCGATGTGCGTGATGTGATGGCTTTAGATCCTGTTGCATTAATCAAAGCCGACAAAGTCATTGTCACAGTGCCAGCGATGAAACAAATTCAGGAGATGCTAGCATGAGTCAAGAAAGTTTAATGCATTTATTGATTGCGCCGATTACCACTGAAAAAACCATGCGCTCAACAGGCGCTGATTCAACCTATGCCTTTTCAGTTGTAAAAGAAGCAACAAAAGATAACATACGTAAAGCAGTAGAGCTTATGTTCAACACTAAAGTGAATCGTGTGCGTGTTGTCAATGTCAAAAGTAAACCTAAACGCTTTGGACAAATCCAAGGACGTTCTAAGGCATGGAAGAAAGCATACGTCACATTAAAGAGTGGTGAACAAATAGATTTCAGCGGTTTTCAAGCATAGTTACCTTACACGTTAAGCACTTGCAAAAAACAACTGGATATTTACATTTTTAGCTTGGAATTTAACGCCACTGCTATATAATGGCGCGTTTTGAGAGTAAGCGTTAAATCATTAGGATTTAATCGAAGAGAAAGACACTGAGGAAATTATGGCACTGGAAAAACTAAAACCGACTTCGCCTGGGCAGCGCTTTGTCATAAAGGTTGTTAATCCCGAATTATATAAAGGGCGACCACATGCTCCATTGCTGACGACTAAAAAACGTACAGGTGGACGCAACAACGAAGGTCGTATTACTTGCCGTCATATTGGCGGTGGGCATAAGCAACACTATCGCATTATTGACTTTAAACGTAATAAAGACGGTATTCCAGGCATCATCGAACGTCTCGAATATGATCCTAACCGCAGTGCGCATATCGCACTCGTTTTATATAAGGATGGCGAGCGTCGTTATATTATTGCGGCGAATGGTCTTAAAGCAGGCGATGAAATTAACTCTGGCGTTTCAGCAGCTATCAAGCCAGGCAATTGCTTACCGCTGGCTAATATCCCAGTGGGTTCGACAGTACATTGCATTGAAATGAAGCCAGGTAAAGGTGCTCAACTTTGCAGAAGCGCTGGTACATCAGTACAGCTTGTTGCTCGCGAAGGGGTTTATGCAACGCTTCGTTTACGTTCAGGTGAAATGCGTAAAGTGCCTGTTGAGTGTCGTGCAACCATTGGTGAAGTCAGTAACCCGGAAAATAACTTACGTTCTTTAGGTAAGGCGGGAGCTTCTAGACACCGTGGTGTTAGACCGACAGTACGTGGTGTAGCGATGAATCCAATCGACCATCCACATGGTGGTGGTGAAGGTAAAACATCAGGTGGGAGACATCCAGTTAGCCCAACAGGTGTTCCAACTAAGGGTTACAAGACACGTAAAAATAAACGTACAACGCGCTTTATTGTGAAAGCGAGAACTAAGCAAAAATAGATATTAGGTTAATAACAGTTGAGAAATTGAATTGAGGATACCAACGTGCCACGTTCAGTAAAGAAAGGACCATTTGTCGACATGCACCTCATGAAAAAAATTGAGGAAGCGGTTAAAGCAGGCAACAGACGCCCAATTAAGACATGGTCAAGACGCTCTGTCATTCTGCCAGAAATGGTCGGTCTCACAATCGCTGTTCACAATGGCAGATTACATGTGCCGATTCTTGTGACTGAAAACATGGTAGGCCATAAGTTAGGTGAGTTTGCTGCAACACGCACCTTTAAAGGCCATTCTGGTGATAGAAAGGCGAAAGAAGAAAAGAAATAACGATAACTAAGTCAGCTTGCAAGTCACAACACTTGCATCTGTTGGAGGAAAGTAATGGAAATCACAGCAACAATGAAATACGCGAGATTATCTGCACAGAAGTGTAGATTGCTTTGCGATCAGATTCGAGGCAAATCTGTCGAAGGCGCTCTCGATATTTTACGTTTCAGCGTGAAAAAGAAAGCAGCACTCATTCTGAGAAAGGTTGTCGAGTCTGCTGTTGCCAATGCTGAACATAACAACGGAGCTGATATAGACGAGCTTAAAATTAAAACTGTGTTCGCAGACCAAGGTTCAACATTTAAGCGTATGCATGCGAGAGCAAAAGGTCGTGGTTGCCGCATACTTAAACCAACCTGTCATGTCACGGTTGTTGTTTCTGACGAGAGGACTAGCTAATGGGACAAAAAGTAAACCCAATGGGAATACGACTAGGCATCGTGCATGACTGGGATTCACGTTGGTACGCAAATTCACGTGATTTCGCAGCAACTTTATATGCTGACATCAAAATTCGTGATTATTTACAAAAGAAATTAATGGCAGCAGGTATTAGCAAAATTCAAATTGATCGTCCTGCTAAAAATGCTCGTATTACGATTCATACTGCGCGACCAGGTTTAATTATCGGTAAAAGCGGTCGTGACGTCGAAACATTGCGTGACGAAATTAATAAAATTTTAGGTGTGCCGGTTCATGTGGCCATCGAAGAAGTGCGCAAGCCTGAACTGGACTCTAAATTAGTTGCTGAAACAGTTGCACAACAACTTGAGAAACGTGTGATGTTTAGACGAGCCATGAAGCGTGCAGTGACAACTGCGATGCGTCAGGGTGCAAAAGGGATCAAGATTTGTGTTGCTGGTCGCTTAGGCGGTGCTGAAATTGCACGTAGCGAGTGGTATAGAGAAGGCAGAGTTCCTTTGCATACGCTGCGCGCTGACATTGATTATGGTACTGCAGAAGCTTTCACAACTTATGGTGTGATTGGCGTTAAAGTCTGGATCTTCAAGGGTGAAGTCATTGGTGATAGAGAACAACCACCAGCTGACGCGCCGCAAGAAAAAACACCAGCAGCGCGAGGAGATAAACAGTCATGATGCAACCAGCCAGAACAAAATACCGTAAGCAATTTAAAATGCGTAATCGCGGTGTAGCAACACGTGGTAACCGTGTAAGCTTTGGAGAATACGGCTTAAAATCCGTTGAAACAGGCCGAGTGACAGCAAGGCAAATCGAAGCAGCACGACGTGCAATGTCACGTCACATTAAGCGTGGTGGCAAAATTTGGATTCGCATTTTCCCAGACAAGCCTATTTCTAAAAAACCTTTAGAAGTACGTATGGGAAGTGGGAAGGGTAACGTTGAATATTGGGTTGCACAAATTCAGCCGGGTCGCATGATGTTCGAAATCGAAGGTGTTACTGAAGAATTAGCACGTCAGGCCCTCAGACTCGCAGCAGATAAGCTTCCTGTCAAAACAGTTTTTGAAGTACGGACGATTATGTGATGAAAGCAAGCGACTTAAGAGCTAAAAAAGCGAATGAATTACAGACAGAATGTGTAGCGTTAGCAAAACAACTTTTTGTTTTGCGTATGCAACGTAATTTTCAGTCTAAAATGAAAACCCATCTTTTTCGCCAATTGAAAAAAGATATTGCAAGAATCAAAACAGTATTGACTGAAATGGAGGGTGGGTCATCATGACGGCTACACAGACACAAAAGTCACCTCGACGTACCCTAATGACCGGGACAGTCGTAAGCAGTAAAAAAATGAACTCTACTATTATTGTGCGTGTAAAGCGTAAAGTTAGGCACCCAATTTATGGTAAGTTCATTACACGTTTTTCAAAACTTTATGCGCACGATGCAGAAGGTCTTTCCTCAGAAGGAGATACCGTCGAAATTCAAATGTGCAAACCGATTTCGAAAAACAAAAGTTGGACGTTGGTGCGAGTGGTAGATCATCACACACAAGATCTTCCTGTTGCAGAATAATATTTTTACCTGGGTGCGTTTATTTCTAACTTAAACGTGGTAGTATTGGCGCCCGGGTTTTCCGCTGTATTTGGGGTGTTGCATGATTCAGACACAGACAATGCTAGAAGTAGCAGACAATAGTGGTGCCCGTCGAGTAATGTGTATCAAGGTACTTGGCGGCTCACGTCGTCGGTATGCTGATATCGGGGACGTAATTAAGGTTAGCATTAAAGAAGCTATCCCTAGAAGTAAAGTTAAAAAGGGTGAAGTGATGAATGCTGTCATCGTCCGTACGCGTAAAGGCGTCAGACGTATTGATGGCTCACTTATTCGCTTCGATGAAAATGCAGTTGTACTACTCAATGCACAGATGCAACCAGTGGGTACACGTATTTTCGGGCCAGTGACACGCGAGCTTCGTGGTGAAAACTTCATGAAGATTATTTCATTAGCGCCTGAAGTATTATGAATTTTCTGTAAGTGAGATTCTTTCAATGAAAAAGATTAAGAAAGGCGATGAAGTGATAGTCATCGCAGGTAAAAGTAAAAGCAAAAGAGGTACCGTTCAGGCAGTGCTGAAAGGCGGCAAAAAACTGCTTGTCGAAGGCATTAACGCAGCTAAAAAGCACGTTAAACCGAATCCTCATATGGAAGAAAAAGGCGGCATTCTCCTTAAGGTTATGCCAATTGATAGATCTAACGTCATGCTCTACGATCCTACCTCAGGTAAAGGGCGTCGCGTTGGAATTAAAAAACAAGATAACGGCAATCTTGTTCGTTTCTACAAAGGTAGTAACGAACTCGTTGATGTGTAATTACAGGTGAATTGAGATGGCACGATTACAGGAACTTTATCGTAAACAAATAGTCAAAGATCTCGTTAAACGCTTTAACTATTCTTCTGTTATGCAAGCGCCAAAAGTAACAAAGATCACTTTAAATATGGGTCTTGGCGAAGCAGTGGATAATAAAAAAATCGTTGAGTCTGGTGTCGCTGACCTTGAGAAAATTGCTGGTCAAAAACCAGTTGTTACTTTGTCACGCAAATCTATTGCAGGCTTCAAAGTGAGGGAAGGCTGGCCGATAGGTTGTAAAGTAACACTTCGCGGCAAAAGAATGTATGAATTTTTGGATAGACTTATCACTGTTGCTTTACCGCGCGTGAGAGATTTTCGTGGATTAAGTATTAAATCTTTTGACGGTCGTGGTAACTATAGCTTAGGTTTCAAAGAACAAATTGTTTTTCCAGAAATTGAGTACGATAAAATCGACGCACTTAGGGGCTTAGATATTTGCATCACGACTTCGGCAGTGAATGATCAAGAAGCGAGAGCATTATTAGAGGCATTTAGTTTTCCTTTTAGAGAAAAAGAAGCGGGCTAACACTTATGGCAAAGACCTCAATGGTAGAGCGTGAAAAGCGCAGGATGAAATTATTTCGTCGTTACGGTGAAAAGCGTAAGCAATTACAAGAAATCATTTGTAGCATTACAGCCTCAGATGACGAACGTGCAGCTGCACAAACCGCTTTATTAAAGTTGCCACGTGACTCAAGTCGATCACGTCAACGTCACAGATGCGCGCTTTGTGGACGTTCAAGAGCATTTAATCGTTTAACAGGATTGTGCCGTATTCATATGCGTAAAGCCGTTATGAGTCGTCATGTTCCAGGCATGCGTAAAGCAAGTTGGTAGGATTTAGCTTTATTTACGTTTAGAGAATAAGAATTGATTGTAAATATTTACGGAATTTAATGTAACACTATGCGTTCAGATTTAGTGTCATTCTGAGGCTGGCGAAAGATCTTAAAATATAGCTGCGAAGTAGCATTATTGAAAGTCCTTCACTAGGCTCACGAGCACCAAAATATGAGCGTCTTCGACAAAGACATGAATGGTTAGAGGAATTGAGAATGTCAATGCAAGATCCTATCGCTGATATGCTGACTCGCATTCGTAATGCGCAGGCAGTTGGCGAAACAAATATAAGTTTGCCTGCATCGCAATTAAAAAAAGCGATTTTGAATGTCTTACAACAAGAAGGCTATATCAATAGTTTCGAAGTTTCAGAAGAAACTGTTGCTGCAAAAGGCAAACGTAAAGCAACAAAAACAGGCAAGAGTTCATTAGCAGTTGAACTGAAATATTACCAAGGTAAACCTGTTATTCAAAAAATTAAACGTATTAGCAAGCCAAGTATGCGTGTCTATAGAGGCGTGAATGACTTACCTGTTGTCACATCAGGTTTAGGTATCGTGATTGTTTCAACCTCTGAAGGTGTGATGACTGGTGCAACAGCTAAATCCCGCAAGCTTGGCGGCGAAATTTTGTGTTCAGTAGAGTAGGGTCGGGGAGAAAACGACAATGACGATGGCAATCACATCACGCGTTGGTAGAAAACCCATAGCACTACCTACTGGCGTTGATGTCAAAGTAAATGGGCCTGATTTACAAATTAAAGGACCTAAAGGACAAATGAATTTCCCTATTCACTCGACGCTGTCTGTCGCAGTAGAGGGACAATTATTAACAATTAAACCTAGCGCAACTAAGGCTTATTCACGTACTGGCTCTGGATCAAAATTAAATAATTCTATCGCTGGAACAACAAGAGCTCGAATTGCTAATTTAATTCAAGGCGTCACAAAAGGATTCGAGCGCAAATTGATTTTAGTTGGTGTCGGTTATCGTGCACAAATGAAAGGTACTGAATTACACCTCACACTGGGTTTTTCACATCCTGTTTCATTTAAAGCGCCGGCAGGTATAACTATTGAAGCACCTACGTTAACTGAAATTACGATCAAAGGTGTTGATAAGCATCTCGTGGGCCATGTTGCTTCTTGCATTCGTGCTATCAGAAGTCCGGAACCTTACAAAGGGAAAGGTGTTCGCTACGCTGATGAAAAAATTGAATTGAAAGAAACCAAGAAAAAATAGTTAAGGTGACACTATGACCAAGAAAGAATCTAGATTACGTCGTGCAAAACGTTCACGCATGAAAATGCGTGCACATGAGGCGACTCGCTTGTGTGTCCATAGGACGCCAAAACATATATATGCGCAAGTCATCTCTGGTGATGGTGGAACGGTACTTGTGAGTGCTTCCACATTAGATCCAGAAGTGAAAAAGCAGCTAAAATCAAGTGGTAATACTGACGCAGCAAAGATTGTCGGTGCACTCGTTGCTACACGTGCTGTTAAAGCAGGGTTGTTAGATGTTGCATTTGATAGTTCAGGTTACAAATATCATGGGCGTATCAAAGCACTAGCAGATGCGGCTCGGGAAAATGGATTGAAATTTTAAGATTGATGTTTTAAGGGTTTATTATGGCGACTTTTGACCAAGCGACAAAGGGTGATGGTGTTTTAGAAAAATTAGTAGCTGTTTCACGTAATGCGAAAGTCGTGAAAGGTGGCAGAATTTTCAGTTTTGCAGCGGTAACCGTTGTAGGCGATGGTAAAGGCCGCGTTGGTATTGGCCGCGGTAAAGCGCGCGAAGTGCCGGTTGCAATTCAAAAAGCATTGGATGATGCCAGAAAAAATATGCAATCTGTTCAATTGGCTGACGGCACACTTTTCACTGGTGTAACAGGCAAACATGGTGCAACACGCGTCTTTATGAAGCCTGCATCAGAAGGGACAGGTATTATTGCGGGCGGCGCAATGCGTGCAGTCTTCGAAGTACTGGGTGTCAGAAATGTGTTAGCAAAAATTATTGGCTCAACAAATTCTATCAATGTTGTTAGAGCAACCTTAAATGCACTTTCAAGCATTTCCACGCCAGAATACATTGCGTCAAAACGTGGTAAAACATTAAAAGAAGTGACTGAGGCGGCTAAATCATGACAAAAACAGGAAAATTACTCCGCGTGACACTTGTGAAAAGTGTTATCGCATCAAAGCCAGATCACAAGAAATGTGTGAAAGGTTTAGGATTAGGCAAAACAAATAGCATGGTCTTGTTGCAAGATACGCCTTGTAATCGCGGAATGATTAACAAGGTCACGCACCTTTTATCTGTCGAAGAGGCACAATAAAATGAACCTAAACACATTAAAACCAGCACCTGGTTCAAAAACACCGGCAAAAAGACTTGGCCGCGGTATCGGTTCAGGTAAAGGTAAAACCTCCGGAAAAGGTCATAAAGGTCAAAGAGCTCGTGCGGGTGGTTACCATAAAGTCGGCTTTGAAGGCGGTCAGATGCCATTACAAAGACGTATTCCAAAATCCGGCTTTCGTTCAGCAAAAGCTTTGGTTCGTGAAGAAATACGCTTACAAGAACTCAACCTTCTTGCAGCTGAAGTGATAGACTTAGAAGCCTTAAAAAACGCAGGTTTGATTCGCAAAAGTACGTTGTTTGTCAAAATCATTGCAAACGGTGAACTCAAGCGCGCTTTAACAGTTAAGGGTTTATTGGTCAGTACGGGCGCACAAAAAGCCATTGAAGCACTTGGCGGCAAAGTAGAGGCATAACTCTCATGAACAACAGATCGAATGGATCTCGCACTGGCGGGGTGAGTACTTCAAATCGCGGTGTAGCAGATCTCGTTTCACGTCTGTTGTTTGTTTTATTGGCGATTGTTATTTTTCGCGTAGGTTCTTTCATTCCTGTTCCAGGATTAGACCCTGAAAAGTTACAAGCTCTTTTTAACACCCAACAAAATAACATTATTGGCTTATTCAATATGTTTTCGGGTGGCGCACTGATGCGATTAAGCATATTTGCGTTGGGTATTATGCCTTACATTTCATCTTCTATTATCGTGCAGCTTTTTACGGTTTTATTGCCACAGTTTGCTGAGTTACGTAAAGAGGGTGAAGCGGGTCAACGTAAGATCAATCGCTATACGCGATATGGCACATTATTTCTTGCAACCTTCCAAGCCATTGGTGTTGCAAAAATGCTAGCAGCGCATGGCATTGCCTTGAACCCAAATATATCGTTTTATGCAACAACAGTGATTACTTTAGTGACGGGAACACTGTTTTTAATGTGGCTTGGAGAGCAAGTCACTGAACGCGGCATCGGGAATGGTATTTCAATTATCATTTTCACAGGCATCGTAGCAGGGTTGCCAGCAGCGGTTTCTCGCACATTTGAACAAGTGAGAGAAGGGCAAATTCAGCCGATCATGCTGTTATTGATTGCATTAGCTGTAGCACTTGTTGTAGCCTGCGTTGTTTTTATAGAGCGCGGCCAAAGACGTATCACAATTAATTATGCGAGAAGGATGCAGGGCGGCAGTATGTACTCAGCACAAGCGAGTCATCTACCTCTTAAAATCAATATGTCGGGAGTCATTCCGCCTATTTTTGCATCGAGTATTATTTTGTTTCCTGCCACCTTAGCGCAATGGTTTGGTCACAGCAAAGGCATGGAATGGTTAGGTAATTTGGGTTTAATGCTGCAACAAGGCCAGCCCGCCCATATGATTATTTTTGCTGCGGCAATTATATTCTTTTGTTTCTTTTATACTGCGTTGGTGTTTAACCCAGAAGAAACAGCCGACAACTTAAAGAAATCAGGCGCATTTGTCCCAGGGATACGCCCTGGAGAGCAGACAGCAAACTATATCGACGCTGTCATGTCACGGTTAACCTTGGCAGGCGCTATTTATGTCACTCTGGTGTGTTTGTTGCCTGAGTTTATGATTTTAGCTTGGAATGTTCCTTTCTATTTTGGAGGCACCTCTTTGCTAATTATTGTTGTTGTAGTCATGGATTTCATTGCCCAAGTACAGACACACATAATGTCTTACCAGTATGAATCTCTCTTCAAAAAAGCAAACAGTCGAGGGGGTTCGGGTATGGGGATGAATCGTTAGTTTTAGTGGGGTGAGTGATGAAAGTTGGAGCATCAGTAAAAAAAATATGCCGTAATTGCAAAGTAGTACGTCGTAAGCGTGTAGTACGTATCATTTGTAAGGAAAAGCGTCACAAGCAAAAGCAGGGTTAAGTGTTTTTTGCATAAAATGCGCGATCTAAATTGATTTTATGTCATGGCGCGATTAAAATTGACGACTTTTGTAATTTCGGAAGAATAGAGAAATATAGTTAGTGTTAGGAGTAAATGAATGTCAGCCCGTATTGCAGGCGTAAATATTCCACCACATAAGCATGTGGTCATTGGGCTTACCGCAATCTATGGTATAGGTCGTAGTAGAGCACAAAAAATTTGTATTGCATCAGGTGTTAAGCCTGCGATGAAAGTAAAAGACTTATCAGACGCAGACTTGGAAGCCATTCGTACAGAAATCGACAAACATTATAAAGTCGAGGGCGATTTGCGTCGTGAAGTTTCGATGAACATTAAGCGACTCATCGAGTTAGGCACGTATCGTGGCTTAAGACATCGCCGTGGTTTACCTGTCCGTGGTCAGCGCACACGTACCAATGCGAGAACAAGAAAGGGCCGCAGTAAGAAGGGATCTCCCATTAAGAAATCTGATTGATCAATTTAGCAGGAAATGTAAATGGCAATGACACAAAATAAATCCCAGCAGTCGACACCGGCAGCACGGGTGCGTAAGAAAGTAAAAAAGCAAGTAGTGGATGGTGTTGCGTATATTAATGCCTCATTCAATAACACAATTGTCACCGTGACAGATATTCAAGGGAATACTGTAGCGTGGTCAAGCGCAGCGAGTTGCGGTTATCGTGGCTCCAGAAAATCTACGCCTTACGCAGCGGGTGAAGCAGCAACTAAAGTAGCACAAGTTGTGACTGAAAATTTCGGCATGAAAAATGTTCATGTACGTGTTAAAGGTCCGGGTCCAGGTAGAGAGTCGGCAATTCGTTCATTGCATACAGCTGGTTTAAAAATATTATCAATTACAGACGTCACAGGTATTCCATTTAATGGTTGCCGTGATCCAAAAAAACGTCGCGTGTAATTCAGGAGAAGGTTGATGGCTAGGTATCTTGGTCCAAGATGTAAATTATCTCGCAGAGAAGGCACTGATCTTTCTTTGCTAAGCGGTGTTCGCGCGCTCGATGGTAAATGTAAATTAGATACAGCTCCTGGTATGCATGGCGCAAGACGCGGTAGATCTACAGAATATGGTGGCCAGCTGCGTGAAAAGCAAAAAGTTCGCCGTATTTATGGTGTGATGGAGCGTCAATTCCGTAATTATTTCCACGAAGCAGCGCGTCAAAAAGGTTCTACTGGTGAAAATCTTTTACGCTTGCTTGAAAGAAGATTAGATAATGTTGTCTATCGAATGGGTTTTGGTTCAACACGTGCCGAAGCAAGACAATTAGTCAACCATAAAGGCATTTTGGTGAACGGTAAATCTGTTAATATACCGTCTTACTCAGTTACCCCAGGTGATGTGATATCCATCAGGGAAAAAGCTAAGAAACAATTACGTGTTCAAGGAGCATTAGCGCTTTCACAGGCACGCACTCCTTGTAGTTGGATCGAAGTCAATTCAGCTGAATTATCAGGTGTATTTAAACAATACCCTGAACGTGCTGAATTGCCTAGCGATATTGTTGAAAAATTAATTGTTGAACTTTACTCCAAGTAACGACGGCACTTCATGAGGTCAATGCATGCAAAATAATCCGTACGATTTTTTGAGTCCGCGAGAAATTGCTGTCGAAGCAATAGGACCTTTTCGCGCCAAAATCACATTAGAACCGCTTGAAAGAGGTTTTGGTCATACGCTTGGCACAACCTTGCGTCGTATCTTACTTTCATCGATGCCAGGTGCTGCAATCACTGAAGCTAAAATCGATGGTGTTTTACACGAATACGGCTCAATGACTGGTGTTCAAGAGGATGTGATTGAAATTTTACTTAACCTCAAAGAAGTCGCAATTAAATTGCATGGTAGAGATGAGGTCACTTTACGTTTGAGTAAAAAAGGCCCCGGTGCTGTGACTGCGGGTGATATTTTATTGGAGCATGATGTCGAAATTGTTAATCCAGATCAGGTGATTGCACACTTAAATGATGTGGGCTCACTCGATATGACGCTTAAGGTTGTACTAGGTCGTGGTTATCAAACCGTCGCATCACGCCTTATTGAGCAAGAAAGCGGTAAAACAGGTATTGGTGTTTTACGTTTAGATGCAAGCTTTAGCCCAATTAAGCGAGTTGCTTATGCTGTTGAGAGCGCGCGCGTTGAGCAAAGAACAGACTTAGATCGCTTAGTGCTTGATATTGAAACCAATGGCACGCTCGATCCAGAAGAAGCGATTCGTCGTTCAGCTACGATTTTACAGCAACAACTTGCACCATTTGTTGATTTAAAATCAGCACTTCTATCTAAAGATGCGACTGATCAGCAAGCAGCGAATCCATTGTTTGCACGTCCTGTCGATGATTTAGAATTGACTGTACGCTCTGCGAATTGCTTGAAAGCAGAAAATATTTATTACATTGGTGATCTTGTTCAACGTACAGAAGCGGACTTATTAAAAACACCTAATCTAGGTAAAAAATCATTGACCGAAATTAAAAGTGTTTTAGCATCACATGGTCTTTCATTAGGCATGCGTGTCGATGAGTGGCCACCTACAACATTAAAAGATTAAGCAGGAATTTTCATCATGAGACACCGTAAAAGTGGTAGACATTTCAGTCGTACATCGAGTCATCGCAAAGCGATGTTTAAAAATATGACTGTTTCTCTTTTGCAACACGAACTCATTCGTACAACAGTTGCGAAAGCAAAAGAATTAAGAATGTACGCAGAGCCAATGATTACGCTTGCAAAATCAGACTCAGTACACAATCGTCGTATTGCATTTTCACGTTTACGTGATCGTGACACTGTGACAAAACTATTTAATGATATTGGACCGCATTTCAAAGATCGTCCAGGCGGCTACATTCGCGTTTTAAAGTGTGGCTACAGAGCGGGTGATTCTGCTCCAATGGCAATTGTTGAATTAGTTGGTCGTAAGGAATTAGAAGAAAGCGCTGCCTAGCCTGTCATTCCCGCGAAGGCGGGAACCCATTCTGCTAAAGGCACCTTGAGTGTTAAGGATAAATAGGTTCCCGCCTTCGCGGGAATGACATTTTATCTCTAGATGGACATACAAGGATCTTTACCTTGCCTCGCCTCCTCACCCCACAAGATATTCCTCGTATGATTGCAATCGAAGCTGCAACGCAAGCTTCCCCTTGGAGCGAAGAAATATTTCAAACATGCTTTACTTCAAGTTGTGATTGTTGGGGAATTGAAGTTGACGATGTATTGGTCGGATTTATCATTGTTTCCTTTAATACCTTAACAGAAGGTCATATTCTGAATTTTGCAGTAGATCCACCTTTTCAACATCAAGGTTTCGGCAAACAATTACTCGCAAAAGTTTTACAAGAAGCTCAATTGCACCATGTCAGCAAATTATGGTTGGAAGTACGTCGTTCTAATCAGCGCGCAATTTCCTTGTACCAACAAACAGGTTTTCTTGCGATCAGCGAAAGAAAAAATTATTATGCCTTGCCTGAGGGCCGTGAAGATGCATTGGTGTTTTTAATAGAACTATAACTTTTTTACTCTTACTGAATTTCTTGTTCATGCAGGCTAGTACGGCAGCCATTCTCGAAATGAACAAAGCAAATATACTGTAGTGATCTACTGGAAACAAATTAGGCTATGACACAACTTTCCGAACAACAAAAACGTCGCCGCACGTTTGCGATTATTTCTCATCCTGACGCCGGTAAAACGACGCTCACTGAAAAGTTATTATTATTTGGTGGTGCGATTCAGTTAGCCGGAACAGTAAAAGGGCGTAAAGCATCTCGTCACGCTACATCGGATTGGATGGAGCTTGAAAAGCAACGCGGGATTTCCGTAACGACTTCTGTGATGCAATTTCCTTACAAAGAATGCATCATGAATTTGTTGGATACACCCGGCCACGCGGATTTCTCTGAAGATACCTATCGTACTCTCACTGCAGTCGATTCAGCATTGATGGTGATTGATGCCGCAAAAGGTGTTGAAGAACGCACCATTCGCTTATTAGACGTCTGTCGCTTGCGAAATACACCCATCATCACTTTCATTAACAAGTTAGATCGTGATGCACGAGATCCTGTTGAATTGCTCGATGAAATCGAAAACATTTTAAAAATTCGTTGTGCGCCGATTACTTGGCCGATTGGTCAAGGACGTGATTTTAAAGGCGTGTATCATTTTGCAGAAGATCGTATTTATTTATATGAAGCGCAAAAAAATGCCGTTAAACAAGAAGGCACGACGATTGAGGGTTTAAATAACCCTTTATTGGATGAATTAGTCGGCGATCAAATTCATGAGCTGCGACAGAGTGTTGAGTTAATTCGCGGCGCGAGCCATGATTTTGATCGCGATGCTTTTTTAAAAGCCCAATTAACCCCTGTTTTTTTTGGTTCAGCGCTAAATAATTTTGGCGTGAGAGAATTATTGGATGCCTTTGCAGAGTATGCGCCTGCGCCTTTGGGTCGAGAGGCGCATGAACGTTTCGTAGAAGCCAAAGAAAATAAATTCTCAGGATTTGTTTTTAAAATTCAAGCTAACATGGATCCGGCGCATCGTGATCGTATTGCTTTTTTACGTGTGTGTTCTGGACATTACACGGCTGGCATGAAAATGTTTCAAGTGGGTTTAGGACGTGAAGTTAAAATCAATCAAGCATTAACTTTTATGGCCTCTGAGCGTGAGCAAGTGACTGAAGCGTGGCCGGGCGATATTATTGGTTTGTATAATCACGGCACCATTCAAATTGGCGATACGTTCACGGAAGGCGAGCCTTTAAAATTTACTGGGATTCCATATTTTGCGCCAGAGTTATTTCGCTTAGTGCGTCTCAAAGATCCACTGAAATTAAAAGCATTACAGAAAGGGTTAAAACAATTATCCGAAGAAGGTGCGACCCAATTATTTCGTCCGTTAATTAATAACTACTTAATTTTAGGCGCAGTGGGTTTATTGCAATTTGATGTGGTTGCTTATCGTTTAAAAAATGAATACAACGTTGACTGTGTATATGAAAATATTTCTGTGGCAACTGCGCGCTGGGTTTACTGTGCCGATGAAAAAAAATTAGAAGAATTTAAAAATAAATGTGAAGAAAATTTAGCGTTGGATGGCAGTGATCAGCTCACTTATCTTGCGCCGTCCCGGGTCAATTTAAATCTCATAATGGAACGCTGGCCTGAAATCGAATTCCGCACGACGCGGGAGCATTGAGATGCTTCGTCATCTCTCGGGCAGATTTTAGTTATTGTCCTTCCGCGCGGTTTCTAGCGCGGAAACCAGCGACTTTAAGACACTAGGTCCCGCGCTAAAAGCATGCGCGGGATGACAGAGTATTGAGGCATGCGCGGGATGCTAAAACAATAATAAAGGAAATAACCATGACTATGGCCGCACCTGATTTTGATCATTTAATTAGTAGTATTCGTAAACACAATAATGAAAAAAACGACATATTGAACTTGCGCAATTATCAGCTGACGCATATTGATCAAGATCAAGTTGAACAGTTGATGTCTGTAATATTCGAAGGTCGATTCACTCACCTAGATTTTTCAGAACAAAATCTTCCTGCAGATTTGATGAAGCTCGTTGTGCAAAGCATTTCCGTGCATTATTCTTTAAGAACTATTGACATCCAGCCTGATCTGACCCATTTATATTTAGGTGGTAATGATCTTCGAGAATGTAGTGAAATACTTGAAGCTTTTGTCAAAGACAAAAATTGCGCATTAGAAGTTTTAGATATTGCAGGAGATATGCTGCCGACACATTTTTTGTGGGCTATGAGAAATAATGTTTCTGTTAAAGAGCTCCATATTTCACTTAATACGGGCTCAACAAAAACAAATCAATTGATGGATGCTTTTCAGGAAGTTATTCCGTTACTCTCAAATTTAGAAATACTTCATTTGAATTGTAAAAATACATTTACTGCTGTGTTGGTTGCCGCTTTCAATGCCATTCAAAAAAATCCAACCATTCACACCTTAAGGTTGTCTTCAGTTGAAAATGGATACGGACAATCAGACGAAGCTTTAGCAGCATTAATAAAAGCTTCTTCTCGGATTCAAACCTTGGAATTCAAACGCCCAGCCCTCACACATACCTTTGGCTTTCAAAAGACGATTGAAACTCTTTTGATAGGCGCTTCTTCCGTTAAAAATGTTTTATTTGATGAATGTCATTCTCCAGCGCATTTAATAGGCATGTTTTATGCAAAAAATACTGAGGCTTTTGTAAAGCAGCCGCATGCGATAGAGTCATTTACATATCATGCAGATGAGCCTATTTATGCTGACTTGTTTGAGGTGATAAATTATTTTCCACTCAAATCATTAACACTTGCAAATGCGAAAATGAATAATGATCAACATCTCAGTGATTTACTAAAATTGATTGAGACAAAAAAAGATACGCTAGAATTTTTAGATGTATCAAATAATCTTTTCCATATAAGTAATAACAGGCCTAATGATTTTTTGCGTTTGCTCGCTGATGCATTGCAAGGATGTCAACGGTTATATCATGTTGATCTCTCTGGTATGGAATTTTCCCTTGCAGAAGGACATAAATTTATTCGTCGTTTACGTGCACAAAATCCTTTTATTCAAACGATCAAGCTTGATTTTATTCATCCATATTTTCAACATGTCCGAAAATATTTTGAGGATGACATTATCAGGCAATTTTATTTTTTGCTTGAAGATACGCAGCTACGCAATTCTAAAAAATCGCGAGATGAAACATTTTTACTCAGAAATGCAAAAAAGCATTGCGCGGGTTATCCTGGCAAGTTATTTATGCCATGGCAATTTGAAACTAAAAATTTACACATGATAGATGCCTTCGTAGAGGGTGATTGGAAATCAGTTAAAAAGTTTTATCTAGATCGAATTGATCGAATTCTTAAAGGAATAAAATCTGATGTTGATTATCACCATGGTCCCTATCGAGTGAATGCACTATATCATCACGATTTCTTTTGGACGGATGAACGCCAAGAAATTTTCAATTTGGCGAATGAAAAAAAATATGCTGAATTTCAACAAGAGTGGCTAGCACAGCGAATACATGAACGAGCTGATTCCCGTATGACAATGATGTTTGATTGGGTTGACGAAGCATTATATTGCTACGCTGATGCAATGCTATGTCACGGTATTGAGTTACCGTCCTGGGCAATAAAGTATTTAAGCTGGCCTATGCAATCCCTTGAGACAATCGAAGCTACCATCGACGGCGTTGAGCTCGATAGAGTATCTCGTGAAAATCGTAATGAAAATGATGACGATCAAGCTATTCATTTATCGTGCAGACGCTAATTGTTTAGAGAGGTTCATGCATTCAAAACGAAGGGCGTTGCGACTCGGATGAAGGGAGCACCGAGCACATGGATGTGCGACCCTGAGTTTGAATGAATGAACCTCAATGAGTTAATGCCTATTGCCAAAATGAGCAGATAATATGAACGAAGATTCGATAGTACAGTCTTTCACTGAAATGTTATACGATATGACCTTTTTGCTGTTGGAGTAAAATATGATCGAAGTGACCGGAACCCATCTACGCATCAAAGACTTGACTCAGCGTCTCGATGAGATTCGGAGGTATCTTTGACGTTGATCTGAAGCGTGAAAGGTTACAAGAGGTTGAGCGTGAATTAGAGGACCCTAAAATCTGGGATATCCCTGAGAAAGCGCAGCAACTTGGACGTGAGCGTGTCCAACTCGATAATATTGTTTCAGCGATTGATCAGCTCGATGTAGGCTTGAAAGATGCGGCTGATTTATTTGATCTGGCTGTTGAAGAAAACGATGAAGATTCCGTTCAATTTGTCTTATCAGAGTTAGATCGATTCACTGACAGAATCGCTAAACTCGAATTTCAGCGTATGTTTTCCGGCGAATTAGATCCTAATTCGGCCTATGTGGATATTCAGTCGGGATCTGGCGGAACTGAGGCGCAAGATTGGGCAAATATGTTGTTGCGTATGTATTTACGCTGGGGCGAGCAACATGATTTTCAGGTAGAGGTCTTAGAGGCATCTCCTGGCGAAGTGGTCGGTATCAAAAGTGCGACAGTGAAGTTCTCCGGGCCGTATGCGTATGGTTGGTTGCGCACAGAGACAGGTGTCCATCGGCTCGTCAGAAAATCTCCTTTTGATGCGAATCATAAACGTCATACGTCTTTTGCGTCTGTGTTTGTTTCTCCTGAGATTGATGACAGCATTGATGTTGATATCAATCCAGCGGATTTACGCATTGATACGTATCGGGCGAGTGGAGCGGGCGGACAGCACGTCAATCGAACCGATTCTGCTGTGCGTATTACACATATTCCCACGAATACTGTTGTACAATGCCAATCAGACCGATCGCAACATAAAAACCGCGCTTCCGCGATGAGTCAATTGCGTGCAAAATTATATGAATTAGAGTTACGTAAACGTCAAGCGAAACAACAAGAATTAGAAGCCGGCAAAATGGATATTACCTGGGGCAGTCAAATTCGCTCTTACGTTTTAGATATGTCGCGTATCAAAGATTTACGCACGGGTGTTGAAATCTCTAATACTCAAGCTGTATTAGATGGCGATTTAGATAAATTCATTGAAGCAAGTTTATTAGGTGGCTTATGACAGACGAACAACCAGTAATAGATATAAATGAACTCGTTGCACAACGCCGTGCAAAATTAAAAGCTTTGCGTGCAAAAGGAAATGCGTACCCGAATGATTTTCGACGAGATGCTTTTGCGCATGATATTCATGAGCGATATCATGCGACCACAGAAGCACAATTCGAAGCGCATCCTGTTTCAGTTTCGATCGCGGGACGCATCATGACGCGTCGCTTGATGGGGAAAGCGAGTTTTTTTCATGTGCGTGATATGAGCGGTAAAATTCAAGTTTATGTGCGTGAAAATGAATTATCAGCTGAAAAATACGAAGCTTTTTTGCACTGGGATATGGGCGACATTGTTGGCGTTAAAGGCCATTTATTCCGCACAAAAACCGGCGAACTTTCGGTGCGGGCAACCCATATAGAGTTACTCAGTAAATCGTTGCATCCTTTGCCTGATAAGTACCATGGCTTGGTCGATCATGAAACACGTTATCGTCAACGTTACCTTGATTTAATTATGAATGATGAAACACGCGACGTTTTTATATTGCGCAGCAAAATCATCGATGGCATTCGCGTTTTTTTAAAAGCGCGTGATTTTATGGAAGTTGAAACCCCGATGATGCAAGTGTTGCCTGGTGGTGCCGCAGCAAAACCATTTGCCACGCATCACAATGCGCTCGATATGCCACTATATTTACGCATTGCGCCTGAGCTTTATTTAAAAAGATTAGTGGTAGGTGGTTTTGAAAATGTCTTTGAGATTAATCGCAATTTTCGTAATGAGGGTTTATCAACACGTCATAATCCTGAATTCACCATGCTCGAATTTTATCAAGCGTATGCGGATTACAAAGATTTAATGGATTTAACTGAAAAATTATTCGTTGAATTGAGTCAAACGGTTTTAGGGAAATCTGAAATAACTTATCAAGGTCAAGTGATCGACTTCTCAAAACCTTTTGTGCGCATGACATTATTTGACGCGATTTTACATTTTAATCCTTCGATTCAAGCGAATGATTTAAACGATCTTCAAGGCGCTCACAAAATCGCAAAATCCTTAGAGATTCCAGTTGAGAAAAAAGATGGTTTAGGTAAAATCCAATTAGAAATTTTTGAAAAAACTGTCGAGCATCAACTCATCCAACCTACCTTTATTACGGCTTATCCCGCTGAAGTTTCACCTTTAGCAAGGCGGAATGATGAGAATCCTTTCATCACAGATCGTTTTGAATTGATGATTGGTGGGCGTGAAATCGCAAATGGATTTTCTGAATTAAATGATCCTGAAGATCAAGCAGAACGTTTTCGTCATCAAATGTTGCACAAAGAGGCTGGTGATGAAGAAGCGATGCCATTCGACGAAGATTATATTACAGCCCTTGAGTACGGCATGCCGCCAACAGCAGGCGAGGGCATTGGCATTGATCGTCTCGTTATGTTATTTGCTGATGTGCCTTCCATTCGTGATGTGATTTTATTTCCGCATATGAGGCCTGTCGATGGTCACACTAAGTAATTAACGAGGACGTGGTTGTCACATAAAGCGCTGAATATTTACCATGATGGTTTTACTTTAATTGAATTACTTTTGACGGTGGTGATTGCTTTAATCATTGCCGTCTTTTCATTTATTTCCCTCGATCATCTCTGGCAAGGCGCACAATCGAATACTATTCGTCGCAGTATTTTATATGCTATCTATTCAGCGCGATCATCCGCTTCTTCGCGTGATGAGAAAGCGATTATTTGTAAAAGTGCAGATGGAGTTGCGTGCGACGGTAGCTGGCAGCAGGGATTGATTGTGCAATCTCAGTCGGGGAAATTATTGCATGCGCTTCAGTTTAAGCATTATGCGGGTATCGTTTTTGCAAGGCTTTTTCCGCGGGGTCGCGATAAACTTGTTTTTTTGCCCAATGGAAAAACAGAAGTTGAAAATGGAACTTTTTGGTATTGTTTCGCACATGCGAATGATCCGCACTGGGCCTTAGTGATCAACCGTGCAGGCCGTGTTCGCACAGTGTTTCCCGATAAAAACGGCATGATTTTGGATAGTCATCACAAGCGTTTGGTATGTTCTTCGTAAATATTCGGCGAACTTTCAACAAGAACTCATCGTGCTCGTGCCCGCATGTACGAAAATGAAAGCTGAGTTTATGCTGTTTTTCGGGTTAACCCCATATTCTCATAAATGTTTACAACTGATTCCCATCACAATAAGCAATATGTATAATAGCGCAAGCTGATATCTCTTTTTATCCGGACGATAAAGGGGGAGCGTTCATGACGGGCGTTGTTCAGCAGAAGTGTAAGGAAACCCATCTTGCACAAAAACTTAAATCAAGGAGAAAGTCATGTTCAAGAAGTTAGTCATAGCAAGTGCTGTTTTAGCTGTTACAACAAGCCCTGCTTTTGCTGGCGCTTACAAAGGTGTTTATAAAGGTGAAATGCCTTGTCCTACCTATAATCCCCCAGTTGCACCGTACCTCGGTATTAGCATCGGTAAGAAAACAGCTTATGCCAATACATCAGAAGCTTTCCAAGGTTTCGTCGGCACGCTTTCTTTAGGTTACGGCGGTATTGTGTCACCAAACTGGTATCTCGCAGGTGAAGTATTTGCTGATGGTGTTGCTAAAATCGATGATGATTCAGCAAGCGCCGTTAGTGTATCTTCCTCTTGGGATTATGGTGTAAGTCTTATTCCAGGCTATATGATTACCAGCAATGTATTAGCTTACCTCCGTCTAGGTGGTATCGATACACGTTTCAATAGTTCTGGTAGCAATTGGAAATGGGGTTGGCAAGTTGGTTTGGGCGGTCAGACAAACGTCGCTCAAAATTGGGATTTACGTGCTGAATACGTTTATACCTCTAACTCCTCTCCGAAGACAGGTGTTAGCCGCGTTAGCACAGACGCAGTTAATCTTGGTCTGATCTACAGATTTGCTTAAGACCTTTGGTGGATTACGCATCTTGAGCGCTGAACTCCTCGCAATGCGAGGAGTTGAGATATCAAAGAAGCGCTGAATCCACCATTATTTCTTCTTCATCAATAGATCACGTCTTTTCTCTTCAACATCAAATTCTTTACTAGGCTGTGCCATTTGATTGAATTGTGAAATCGTTTTTGCGACATGCGAAATAGATTGATTCTGAGTTTCATTTTCTTTATTTTCCGGATAGTCCATTTGCACGACAATCTTGCGAGGTGGGTATTGTTGTTCTTTCCATTCTGTGGAGGGCGGGGTAGTGTATCTGCCTTCTAAGTTAGCGTCAGTAACGACTTCGCGCAATGCAACATACTTACATTCAGAAACATCTTCCTCAACTGGCTGTGTAGTGCTGAAAAATATTCTGCGCGGCGCGCGATCGTAAATGAATTTTGAAACGCCAGCAGTTAATGCCAATACAGTAAGTCCGAGTAAAAATGATTTCGCAAAAACACCACAGTCTACGTTTTCAGGGCATTCTGCTGCATAATGGTGCGCTGAGATGATCATAGTGAGCAGAGAAAGACTGGGTGGTGTGAAATAAAATGCGGACTTTACGCAACATTCCTTTGAAACTTGCTCTTTTGCTGTTTGATAGATTTTATTGATAGGATGATCTTCAGCTAAATGAAAAAAACCTGTTTGATCTTCATTTTGATTGGCTGCTGATTGTCTAGACAAAAGCGGTTGTCTGATTGCATTGTTGCTGTTTCTGTATCTTCCTTGCATGGTGACTCCTTTAGAAATTGATTAAATAAATGGTTAGGGCGTGTCCTCAATTACTTCGTTGGCTGCAAAATGAGCGGAATCGGCTAAAATTTCCGCAAAT
>JANRLY010000042.1:0-5149 GCA_033762075.1 Gammaproteobacteria bacterium | reverse complement strand
AATTTGAGGAGAATATCCGGTTATATTTGACGAAAATTTGCGGAAATTTTAGCCGATTCCGCTCATTTTGCAGCCAACGAAGTAATTGAGGACACGCCCTAAGATAGATGTGCCTTGAAAGCCATGCTAGACTAATCGACATTAGCATAGGAGTGCACTTATGAATCAACGCATGGAACCAAATGGCGTGTTCGAGCTTCTCGGCGCCGGCTGGCGTATGGTGAGGGGCTTAAAAGGTTACGTTTTTCTTCTCTTACTCATCATCATTGGTCTTAACCTACTGGCGCTATCACTACCTGCCCTACGTGATTTCTTTATGGTGAAAATACCTAGTAATCCATTTTATGCTATTTTGGTCTCACCTCTTACTTTTATTCCCGCTTTTTTTATTTACAGCATCACAGTCCTGTGTGTGAGTAAATGCCTAGGGAAAACTTTAACAATAAGCGAAGCCTGCGGCGCTTGCTTCGGAAGATTAGGCGCATTGTTTGTCCTTTATCTTTTGATAGAGATTATATTTTCTCTTCCCCAATTCTTTTTTTATATCGCGCCACCCACACCGACGAGCGCGATTTTATTAGCCGTCAGCGCCATCGTGATCTTCTTCTTCATTGTGCCCTTACAATTTTTTGCCTCTATGCAGTTGATCATCGGCAAAGCTAGTTTGTCTGAGGCCATCACAAGCAGCTACAAAAAAATGTCAGGGTGGTGGGGACGCATGATTGGGATGACTCTTATCCTTTTTATCATTAGCTTCTCTTGTATCTTCATTATCCCACTCTTCTGGGTAGTTCCTTGGTGGTATACCTCTTTTGGGGTTCTTTATCGCGAAGCATACAACTTATAACTCTATCACTTAACACCTCAAATTCTTCAACTGGATATGCTAGACTCCGCGTCTAGGGTGTCCAGTAGGAGACGTTGATTGAGATGACGCAAAATATCATTGAACTTCGCGGGGTGTCGAAGTCCATCCATGGCCAAGAAATTCTCTACGATATCGACCTCGAAGTCCGCAACGGCGAATTTCTCACTCTGCTCGGCCCGTCCGGTTGCGGCAAAACGACCCTGCTGCGTTTAATTTCTGGCTTCGAAGAACCAACCACCGGAAACATTTTTATCAACGGTAAAAACGTCAAAGGCTTGCCACCGCATCGTCGCCACGTCCACACTGTTTTTCAAAGTTATGCGCTTTTTCCGCATATGACAGCCAGTGAAAATATTGCCTTTGGTTTACGCTGTCAAAAACGTCCTGAACCTGAGATTCAAGAACGCGTCCGGGAAATGTTAAAAACGGTCAAGCTCGAAAAATATGCTTATCGAAAACCAGAACAATTAAGTGGTGGTCAACAACAACGTGTCGCAATCGCGCGTGCTGTCATCAACCAACCTTTGGTTCTCTTGCTGGATGAGCCGCTCAGTTCACTCGATTATCGTTTACGTAAAACCATGCAAATTGAATTAAAACAATTACAGCGTAAACTCGGCATCACTTTTATTTTTGTGACACACGATCAAGAAGAAGCACTCTCAATGTCCGATCGCGTGGTCGTCATGAAAGAAGGTGGTATTGAGCAAGTAGGCACGCCACGTCAAGTATACGAAAATCCACAAAATTTAACGGTTGCTAAATTCATAGGCGAAGTGAATATTTTTGACTGCACTGTCATTGAAACAGACAACAACCAGATTACTGTCGACATCCAGGGTAAACTGCGTAAAGTCAAAAGTAAGCATACATTTTCCGTCGGCGAAAAAGCCCATATTCTTGTACGCCCCGAAGATTTACGCGTGCGCGATCGCTCTGAAACTGAGACACCAGAGGATACATTTCCCGGCATTGTCGAAGAAGTCATTTACAAAGGCTCGACAGTCGATCTCATGGTGCGCTTAACCGAAAACAATCAACTCATTGCGGCCGCAGAATTTTTTGATGAAGATGATGACCGCCTGGAATATACCATTGGTGAAAAAGTCTATGCTACGTGGCTGTCCGGCTGGGAGGTCATCCTGCCCTATGAAACTTAATCTTTTGAGCGCCTATCCATTCGTGCAGAGGAAGATTGTAAATATTCTATGTGGTGTCACAAGGACTCGTAATGACGAGCGCTTCTCAGAATTTCACCGAATATTTACAGAAGACTTATTTAACCGCGTTATTAACTCTGTGAATATTGACTATGAGACTTGAAAACACTTTTAAATATTTTTCCTTGTCCGTGATTTGGTTTTGGCTATTGTTATTTGCGCTCGTACCTTTTGGGCTTGTCACGATCGCAAGCTTTTTAAATCACAGTGACAATCACCTCATCGAACTCCCTTTTCAAATCGATAATTACAGACAACTCGGAAACGCTGTTTATCTCAAAATTTTTCGCGAATCTTTTTATGTTGCTGGCGGATGCACACTTTTATGTTTGCTTTTTGGTTACCCATTTGCCTATATCATTGCTCGCATGCAAAGCTCTTTTCGTGGTTTATTGATTTTGCTCATCATCATTCCTTTTTGGACCAGCTCATTGATTCGAACTTACTCAATGATTACCTTACTCAAACCGCGCGGTGTGATTAATTCATTATTAATGTGGATAGGTGTGATTCATGAGCCTTTGCCATTATTATTCACTGATACCGCGGTAATGATTGGTTTGGTCTATAATTTACTCCCCTTTATGGTGTTACCCTTACTCACCAATATTGAGCGACTCGATGATCAACTCATCGATGCAGCACGTGACTTGGGCGCTAATCGTTTTACTACATTTCGTAAAGTGATTTTGCCACTGACCATGCCTGGCATTTTGGCAGGATGTATTTTAGTCTTTTTGCCCGCCATGACATTATTTTATATTCCCGACTTACTCGGCGGATCAAAATCAATTTTGCTCGGTAATTTAATTCAAAATCAATTTTTAGTTGCACAGAATTGGCCACTCGGTTCCGCTGTCAGTATCATTTTCACTTTATTATTACTGATCTTGCTCCTTATTTATTGGCGCAGCATGCGCGATAGACTGCAAGGGGGATTACTCTCGTGAAAAATCTTCCAAGAGTGCTCTATATTTCCGCCATTTTTTTATTTTTTTACTTGCCGATTTTTGTGTTAATCGCATATTCATTTAACAATGCGCAATATTCTTTACTCTGGCATGGTTTTTCATTTCGCTGGTATCACGAATTATTGGGTGATAGTGACTTATGGATTGCTGTTTTGCATTCCTTAACACTTGGTATTTTTGCAGCAACCATTGCTGTGTGTATTGGTGGATTGGCTGCGATTAGTTTATATCGTTACGACTTTAAAGGACGGCAACTATTATCCGGGCTCATTTTTATTTTAATTTTATCACCCGACATTGTGATGGGTATTTCTCTGCTCATTTTATTTAGTTTAGTTGGCATTTCTCTCGGGTTTTGGAGTTTGCTGTTAGCACATATTACGTTTTGCATTCCTTTTGTCGTCGTCACTGTTTACAGTCGTATCGTCAGTTTCGACGAATATATTTTTGAAGCCGCAAAAGATCTCGGCGCAACAGACACCATCATCTTGAGTCGTGTCATTCTACCACTGCTCTGGCCAGCATTATTGGCTGGCTGGTTACTCAGTTTTACGCTGTCACTAGATGATGTCATCATCAGCTACTTTGTCGCAGGCCCTGATTTCGAAATTTTACCGCTTAAAATTTATTCGATGGTACGGTCAGGCGTCAAACCCGAAATTAACGCATTATGCAGCATCACTTTTGCCCTCACCCTCATGATCGTACTTGCTTCACAATTATTGCTCAGGAAAAAACAGTGAAAAAATTACTCATATTTATTTGCGTAATATTCAGCTCACACGCCTTCGCAAAAAATAACAATCAAAACATTTTGAATATTTATGCGTGGTCAGGCGAAATCCCTGACTTCATCATTCAACAATTTGAAAAAGAAACGGGCATCAAAGTAAATTTTTCAACGTATGGCAGTAATGAAGTGTTATATGCCAAATTAAAAGCCGATAAAGTCACACAATACGATATCATCGAGCCTTCAAGTTATTACATCGATCGCATGCGTCGACAAGGCATGCTTGAAAAATTAGATCGCAGAAAAATCCCTGGCTTTAAAAACTTAAATCCCGATTTTTTATATAAACCATATGATCCAGAAAGTAATTACAGTGTGCCTTATGTGTGGGGCATCACGGGGATTTTTGTGAATAAACACAAGTACCCAACAAGAATAACACCCAACTGGGCAAGCTTATGGAACAAAAAATTTCTTAATCAACTCATGTTGCTCGATGATTCGCGCGAAGTGTTTTCAATGGCATTAAAAAGCTTAGGGTATTCTGCGAATGACAGTAATCCCAAACATATTCATGAAGCATACGACAAATTGCGTAAAATATTGCCTAACATCAAATTATTTAAGAGTGATGGCGTGATCAGCGTTCTCGCAGATGGCGACATTGATATAGGAATGGCTTGGAATGGTGACGTCTTTAAAGCAAGTCAAGAAAATAAAAATTTATCTTTCGTTTTTCCAAAAGAAGGTTTTGTCATCTGGGTCGATAATTTTGCAATTCCTAAAAATGCACCCCACCTCAACAATGCATATCGTTTTTTAAATTTTATTTTACGCGCAGATGTAGCACGCGATGCATGTATTGATAATGGGTATCCTTCCGCCAATCTTGCCGCACGTCAAATCATGCCGCCGACTATTCGCAACAATCCCATCGCTTATCCCACGCAAGCCATTTTGAAACATGGTGAATTCCAAACAGACATTTCCGATGATGCCCTCGCTTTATATGAAAAATACTGGGAAAAATTGAAGATGGGGGAATAGCGTAAAATTATCATCCCGAACATCTCACCTTGTCATCCCGCGCATCTCACCTTGTCATCCGGCGCATCTCACCTTGTCATCCCGCGCATGTTTTTAGCGCGGGACCTAGTGTCTTAAAGTCGCTGGATCCCGCGCTAAAAACATGCGCGGGATGACAAAGTGGGAAACATTAAAGTGACCCCAACGTCTAGACCACCCCTCGAAATTTTTTTGAGAGATGCCTCTCCGCTTTTTTAAAATTAATAAAAATAAAAAACACCTTTGTTACTGCGCCGTGGGTATGTGGGCGAGAAGACAACGAGTGTGTCGC
>JANRLY010000041.1:0-23793 GCA_033762075.1 Gammaproteobacteria bacterium | reverse complement strand
GAGGAGCACGATGAGGAGCACGAAGAGGAGCACGAAGAGGAGCACGAAGAGGAGCACGAAGAGGAGCACGAAGAGGAGCACGAAGAGGAGCACGAAGAGGAGCACGAAGAGGAGCACGAAGAGGAGGCCCATGAAGAACATGAAGCTGAGTTGGCTGAAGATAAAGAATCAGATGAAAAGGACGATGTTATTGAGTTGCTAAATAAACACAAAACATTATTAACTGAGCATCTTACTCGTCTCGCACAACATGCAGGAAACAGTGCAGAGATTATGATGCGTATTGAAAATGCTGGTAGCAATAAGCCAGAATTAACTAAGGCATTGAATGTACTTAAGGCCCAACAACTGGAGCATGAAAAATTGGTGGCGCAGTATCAACAATTGCAACAGCAACACAAAACATTGCTTAATCAATTTATTGCAACTGCACAAAAAACCTTAACGAAGACACCTGATCAGCCTCAGCTTAAAAAAGTGATTGCTGAGCACTCCCAGGTTCAACAGCAACATATTGAAGAATTGGATAAACATACTGAATTATTGAGTCGCACGAGCATGATGTTAAAATTGTAGTGCTTCAAAATTAATGTGGCAGCTAGAGCCTGTAAAAGTTTAGACTTGATGTGACAGTTATCCATTTTTCAGGTTCTTTTTCTCGGAATAGCCTGTTTTTTGCGCTCAGTATGAAGCTTGTTCTAGCAATCGGTATGTCTGACCCAGTAAATAAAATGGTAGTGAAATGAGTTCGTAATCATTCAGATCACCCGTTGTTGTTTTTGATTTGATGTGATCGTGCTGAGCGGGTCCGGCATAAAAACGAATTGCAAGTTTCCACGGCTTTTCACTCATAAATTGATGCAATGATCTTAGTTTTCCCTCAGCACCAGCTTTCACTTCAATCGGAATCAATCTTTGATTGTCTTGAATTAAATAATCAATTTCAGCATTCGAACTTGCTGATTCACGGCTCCAATAATGTAATGTGGGTTCAACGTAAAATGGCGATAATAAGCGTAGTAATTGTCCCACGACTTGTTCCGCTAAAGCTCCTTTATTGATGACTAAAATGTCATCTACGTTACTAAATTGATGGAGCTTTAAGCCTAGTATCGTTGAAACCAAACCCACATCGATTAAGATGATTTTAAATATCTTTGATTTTATTTCAGCCCCAAGAGGAATGCCGTTTGCGCTTACATTTTGCACCTTATGACACACGTGCGCTTTTAATAGCAAGTTCAGTGCTTGTTTAATACTTTCATGTCGCCCGCTGGGATCCGCGTGACTATAAACAAATTTGTTGGTTAATAATTTTGGTACAGCTGAAAATACTGCATCCAAATAGGTAATCGATAATCTCCCCGCATATTTCGTAAAATCATCTTGATAAGTGCTAATCAAATTATTATGCACTTCGGAAAGCGCTTGCAACGAAGATGTTTTAATCCAAGTAGAAACTGCTTCTGGCATGCCGCCAACAGCGACAAATTCTTTAAATAATTGATTAGCTTTATCATGTAATGCTGTATTAAATGATTTTTCAATTGAAATTTTTTCTATGGCAGATAATAAATGCGTTTCATTTTTTGCTAATAAAAATTCTTCAAACCCTAATGGCTCAATAAAAAAATATTGAATGCGTCCGACGGGCATACTAAATGTATGATTTTCTAATACAAACTCCAGTAATGATCCTGTAGCGATCACAGCAAGTTCTGGCATATCTTCATAAAACCATCGCAATTTTGCAAATAGCTCAGGTGCCCCCTGAATTTCATCTAAAAACAAAATAGAGTCAGCTGGATGAATAGATTGATTCAGCGCGCTTTCTAAATTTAATAAAATCGTGGAGGGATCATTGCTTTCGAAGTGAACGGCAAGAGAGCGCTGTTTTTCAAAATTAAGCTCGATCAACTGCTTACCTGTTTGCTTGGCAAGTTCCCTGACAATCCATGTTTTGCCCACCTGCCGTGCGCCTCTGAGCACGGCTGGCTTGCGATTCGCTGCTGATAGCCAATCTTTCAATTTATCAATAAGATAACGTTTCATTTCCATTTACCCGTAGAAATATACAGGTATATTATACTGGTTTCCGTTAAAATATAAAGGTATGTATTTCTGAATTTAGTATGCAATGATGGTCTAACTAAAAGATAATCTTAACCCGCGTACCCACATCCTTTGTGCTTTCGATTTGTAAACTGCCATTGTGTAATTTAACGATAGACTGGGCAATGGCTAAGCCAAGCCCTGTGCCGCGTTGTGGATCAGAGCGATTGGCTTCAGCGCGATAAAAACGTTCAAAAATGTGTGGTAAATGATTGGTTGCAATGCCAATCCCAGTATCTTCAACTTGGATGTGTACGTTGGTATCAGTTTGTTGGATGCCGATATGGATACGGCTATTTTGTTTGGAATATTTCACAGCGTTTGAAATGAGATTACTCATCAGACGTGAAAACATGATTGGATTGGCAGTCACTTCTGCATTGCCTGATAAGGCAATTGAGATGTTTTTTTCGTCACACAGCGGTGCGTAATACTCGAGAATTTTTTGGATTTCTTTGTCTGCTTGCAAATGAGATTTTTGTATCTTTACTTGAGCATTATCAGCGCGTGCTAAAAATAAAATATTCTCAATTAGGGATGCCATTTTTTGTAATTCTTCTAAATTAGAAGCAAGCGTTTCGCGATAATCTGTTTCAGAAAGATTGGATGCCAGTAAAGATTCTGTTTGCATGATGAGGCTTGTGATCGGCGTACCAAGCTCATGTGATAACTCATCCGACATATGTTTCAGGCGTGCAAAAGCTTCTTCTAGGCGTGCCAGCATTTGATTAAATGCTTTACCGAGTTTGCGTAATTCGGGCGGCAACGCTAGAGGATTAATTCTTTGATTGAGAGAGCCTGATGTAATGGTATGAACTGTGTCTGTTAATGTATTCAGTCCAACCAAACCGCGTCGAGTCACAAAATATCCTGTGACAATGGCTAGCAATAATCCAATGAGTAAAATTGCTGAAAAAATAATACGCTCGTGAGTAATCGCGGATTGATTCGAGGTATCCAGTAACATTTCAATGCGCCAATGATTGTGTTTTGTGATCATGACAACATACTTTTTATCTTGGTGATGCCAAGTGAAGCCCGTATCATTTGATTCTGTGACAGGATAATTTTTAGTGATATCGGCTGGGATCAGTTGTGACATGTGAGGCGTTTCGAGAATGAGTTTGTCATTTTCAAAAAGCCGCACATAATAACTGTATACAGATTTTCGTGAACGGTCAGGGTTTTCGAGAATGTATTTTTTTAACAAGGAAAAATCGGTTTTTTTATGCGAAAGCAATGATTGAATATTACGTGCTTCATCTTTCATAAAATCATAATTGCTACGTTTCGCGACATCAAAGCTTAGCCAATATAATAATAAAGCGGTGAGTGTTAATAGTAATGTGACAGCGATACTGTAGCCTGTGACGAGTAGCGATTGAATGGATAATTGATTTGGAATGAGAAATCTATTTTTAGGATCGTTCTTCAAGCAAATACCCCATTCCTCGAATCGTATGAATTAATTTTTTCTCGAAGGGATCATCTACTTTTTGACGTAAACGTCGAATGGCTACATCAACAATATTACTATCGCAATCAAAATGGATGTCCCAAACTAATTCTGCAATCAAAGTGCGCGATAAAACTTCACCTTTTCTTTGCGCTAATAGGGTGAGTAACGAAAATTCTTTAGGCGTTAAATCAATCCGTTGTTGGTTGCGTTGTGCTTTGTGCTTTTTTAAATCGATACTGAGATCTGCGATGGTAAGTTTGTTTTCTTTTTGTTGTGTGCTGCGACGTAACGCTGACCGGATACGCGCTAATAATTCTGCGAATGAGAAAGGTTTTACTAAATAATCATCTGCGCCTAATTCTAAGCCTTTTACGCGATCTTCGACGGCATCGCGGGCGGTAAGTAAAATAACATGGACAGATTGATTTACTTTGCGTAATGCGCTGAGCACAGAAAAGCCATCACGTAGAGGGAGCATGACATCGAGTAGAATAAGTTGATAGTCAAATTCTGTGGCATGAAATAAACCATCTTCGCCATTGTGAACAACATCAGGAATGAATCCAGACGCTGCTAAACCTTTTCTAAGAAATTCGGCAATTTTAATTTCATCTTCAATGATTAATACTTTCATAGCGATTGTCGTCTTTTCTATGAAACAACACGCTAGTGTAGCGTAAAAAAGAAAATCTGCAATTTTATTTCGCTACTGCATTTCCATAATGAGTGAGTAGTTCAAAAACTGCCATATGGGAGCCTCCGTCAGTAGGTACTTTCAATGGCAGCAAATATTTTTGAATCCACTGATAGGTGTTTGATGTTCCTTGTAATCCTGTTGAACCCGAAGAAGCAGCCATATTGGGATCTTTCAAACGGTTATGATAATGATTGTATGCGATTGCATAAGTTGCATTTTTACTCAAGGTAATCTTATTCCCAGCCCCTGTGCAGAAACTTTTTGGTGCAGTGGTAGATTGTGCCAATTCTAGGCCGGCCATTAAATTAATTGATCTCACTAAACGGCGTTGCGCACCATTCGCCGTGTAAAGATTAGCAGTGAGTGTGCCACCCTGAATGTAGTCAGTTTCAGCGGCATTGATAGTGGCCGCAATACCATATTCTGTATGACCCAGGTCTCGACACGTTTCTTGTGTGACACCTGATGTATTAGCATTGAATATGACTTGCCCATTCCAAGAAGCACTTTTCCCAGAAGGAAAAGGCGCATGTGTGTTTGGATATAAGGGATTATCAAGGGTGTAATTATAATAATAAGCGGGAACACGTTGTGTCCACATGGCTTGAGCATGTTTCAATAGAGCAAGATCTTCATTGAAAACAGCAATACCCATCATGCCGTCGATCATGCTCAGCTCCCAGTTACCGTTTCCGGCGCTGCCTTTATAAATCAGCGGTAGATAGATATTTTTTAGCATGTTAGAAAAAGCGGTGATATCAGCGGCAGCCCAACCCGCGCTGCCGCCATTACCGTAGCGAATAATTTCAGCAGCACGTGGCCATTTTTCACTGTCCCAGGCAGCTTGTAGAGGACCGTTCGTGCAAGCACCTTTAGTTGGGCAAGGGTAGCCTGGGGTATAACCTGCAAATCCTTTAAATTGATAAGCGTAGGTATTCATGATTTTGATGGCATTGTTTGCATAGGTTTTATCGCCAGTGATGTACCAGAGAATGGCTTGAATATAAGCAGCACTGATGTCCGAATTAGCGGCTGAGCATCCATGGTTAGGATTAGAATAAGATCCGCACTGATTGACGCCGCCAGCATAGGGCCCTTGTATTTTATAGGTTTTTGAGCCATACGAACTGGCTTGCGCATTGAGGAATTCTTGATAGTAAGGCTGAACATGTGCATTGACTTGTTGTTTAATGAAGTCGAGCTGCGCTTTGTTGACAAGTACGCCAGGATGTTGCCAGGGTGCTGTTGCATAAGCCAATGAGCAATTGAGGGAGGAAAAGAGAAGCACTGAAAGTAACTTTAATATCTTGTTCACGGCTGACATCCTTGTCTTGAGTGAATCGTTGATATGATAAATTTACTCTATCGAACTCCTAAATAAATTGCAAAAAAACGAATAAAATATACACTCAAAAATATATATTGCTCAAACATTAAACCTAAAGTGCATAACATCGCCATCTTTGACGATGTACTCTTTGCCTTCAAGACGCCATTTACCGGCTTCTTTTGCGCCCGCTTCGCCTTTGTATTGAATGAAATCTGTGTAGCTAATCACTTCTGCGCGAATAAAGCCTTTTTCAAAATCAGTGTGAATGACACCCGCGGCTTCGGGTGCGGTTGCATTTTTCTTGATGGTCCAAGCGCGGACTTCTTTTACACCTGCCGTGAAGTATGTTTCTAAATCCAATAATTTATAGCCTGCATGAATGACACGATTGAGGCCCGGCTCATCTAAGTTTAATTCTTGAAGAAACTCAGTTTTCTCGGCTTCATCAAGTTCAGCAATTTCCGCTTCAATGGCGGCGCACACAGCAACCACGCTTGCTTGTTCTTTTTCAGCAATTTTTTTCACACTGTCTAGCCAAGGATTATTGTTGAAACCATCTTCTGCAACATTTGCAACATACAATGTTGGTTTCAGTGTGAGTAATTGAAATTGTTTGAGGAAATTTTTTTCATCAGTTGTTAACGATAAACTGCGAAGTGGTTGACCGTCATCTAAATGTTTTTGTGCGCGCTCTAAAATAGCTGCTTCAGTTTGCGCTGTTTTGTCGCCGCTGCGCGCGGATTTTTGTGTGCGTTGAAGTATGCGTGTGACTGATTCAAGATCCGCAAGTGCTAATTCAGTGTTGATGACTTCGATATCATTTTCTGGTGAAATTTTCCCTGAGACATGGACGATGTCATCATTTTCAAAACAACGAACAACATGTGCGATGGCATCAGTTTCACGAATATTGGCAAGAAATTTATTTCCTAAACCTTCTCCTTTTGAGGCACCTTTGACAAGTCCTGCAATATCGACAAATTCCATAGCCGCAGGTAACACACGCTCAGGATGCACGATAGCAGCGAGTGCATCGAGACGTGGATCAGGCACGGCAACAACACCTACATTAGGTTCAATGGTGCAAAATGGATAATTCGACGCATCGACGCCTGCTTTGGTTAAACAATTAAAAAGTGTTGATTTGCCCACGTTTGGTAAACCAACAATGCCGCATTTAATACCCATGAATGATAGCTCTCTATGATTCTTTAGTGTGAAGTTGTTGCATTGCGTGTTGAAATTTTCCTGCTAATAAATCAGGTAAAATTTTTTCTGCTTCACGTAAATTATTTTGAATGATTGTAAAATCTGCTTTACTCGGTGCTTTTAAAACATAATCGACGACATCGTGGCTGTTGCCTGGATGCCCAACGCCAATGCGTAATCGATGAAATTGTGGCGTACCGAGATGGCGAATGATATCGCGTAAACCGTTGTGTCCACCATGCCCACCATCAAATTTCAAGCGAATATCTCCCACGGGCAAATCAATTTCATCGTGCACAATTAAAATATGTGAAGCAGGAATTTGATAAAAACGTGCAACTGCTGCAACAGATTGTCCAGAGTGATTCATGAAAGTAGTTGGCGATAAAATATGTAAATCTTCACTGCGCGTGCGCAAAATTCCGTGTAAACCATGAAATTTTGTTTCACGTTTTAATGTGCATTGTTCGGCAGCTGCGAGCATATCAATGAACCATGCGCCTGCATTGTGGCGCGTGTTTGCATATTCTGGTCCAGGGTTACCAAGACCTACAATGAGCCGAATACCGGAAGACACAATGATGCTCCGTTTTATAAAATCCCCTCAGTCCCCCTTTTTCAAAGGGGTATGATTGCACCTCTGTCATTCCGTGCAGTTTCTAGCACGGAAACCAGTGGCTTTAAGGCGCTGGGTCCCGCGCTAAAAGCATGCGCGGGATGACAGGGTAAAGAAGCTTTCCCCTTTGATAAAGGAGAGCTCTAGAAGCCTCCTCCTTTAAGAAGGAGGACACTAGAAGCCTCCCCCTTTGAAAAAGGGGGATTGAGGGGGATTTAATCTCAAATAAAAAAATTACTTCCCACCTTCAGCTTCAGGCTTTTTCCCTTCAGCGGAGGCTTCGCCAGTTGCAGGGGCGGCTTCAGCGCCTTCAGCAGCTTCAGCGCCTTCAGCAGCAGGGGCTTCGATCACTTCTTCTTCGATGATGCGTGGAATATGAATGCTCACAACCGGTAAATCACGATCTTCATCGGCGCCATGCGCTAATGCGGTAATTTGCACACCATTGGGTAACTTGAGATGGCTCAAGTGAAGTGTTTCATCTAGCTGCATGCCTGACACATCGACTTCGATAAATTCAGGCAAATCTGCGGGTAAACAGGTGACTTCAACGTCTGACATTAAATGCGAAAAGACACCACCTTCCGCTAAACCAGGGGCTTTTGCTTCGCCAGTAAAATGCAATGGAATATGCATATGTAATTTTTGATCCGCACGAACACGTAGAAAATCGATGTGTTGAATACGTGGCTTTGCGGGGTGACGTTGAATGGCTTTCAGAATGACTTTTTCATTCTTTCCGTTAGTATTGAGATCGAGAATATGAGAATAAAAAGCTTCATGCGAAAGTGCGTTCGCGACTTTACTGTGGTCAAGTGTAATGGCTGTAGCAGTTTCGCCACCACCATAAATAACAGCAGGAACCCGATCAGCGTGACGTAGGCGGCGGCTCGCACCTTTCCCTATGTCTTCACGTGCTTGGGCTTCCAATTCAAATTTGATTGATGCCATGGTTGTATTGTCTCCAAATAGAATAAATCTTTCCGGTGCGACCAACGGAAAGCGGAGCGCTATTGTACATGAATTTAGGCGAGTTTCAATCCGGAAACATTCTGCTGACAGAAGAGAAATCTGTGATGCGGCGGATAGCTTCGCCGATCATGGGGCTTAAGTCGATAGAGCGAATGCGTTTGCAGCTTTTTGCGGCATCACTGAGTGGAATGGTATTAGTGACAACCAATTCATCGATGACGGAATTGGAAATATTATGGAGTGCTTCGCCGGATAATACAGGGTGAGTGACGTAGGCAGCGATACGGGCAGCGCCGTGATCTTTGAGTGCTTCAGCGGCTTTGCACAAAGTGCCAGCTGTATCAGCGATATCGTCGACGATCACGCAATCACGATCGCGAACATCCCCGATGATATGCATGACTTGTGCTTCATTCGGTTGCGGGCGGCGTTTGTCGATGATGGCAAGATCTGCGCCGGCAATACGTTTTGCGATGGCGCGTGCGCGAATCACACCGCCAATATCCGGTGAAACGACCATTACGTTTTGATAATCTTTTTGTGCAATGTCGTCGAGCATGACTTTAGTGGTGTAAAGGTTGTCAACGGGCATGTAGAAAAAGCCTTGGATTTGATCGGCATGTAAATCCACTGTGACCAAGCGGCTAATTCCGACGGCGGCCATCATGTCAGCAACAATTTTTGCAGTAATCGGCACGCGCGCAGAGCGAACGCGACGATCTTGGCGTGCATAACCAAAGTAGGGTACAACAGCAGCAATGCGTGCTGCAGAAGCGCGTCGCAAAGCATCTGCCATGATGATTAATTCCATCAAGGTGTCGTTCGAAGGAGCGCAGGTGGATTGAATTAAAAAGATTTCACGACCTCGGACGTTTTCTTGAATTTCGACGCGGGTTTCGCCGTCGCTGAAGTGGTCTACTAATGCTTTGCCGAGCGGTATGTTAAGGTTATGTGCAATACGTTCTGCGAGTGGGTGATTTGCGTTGCCGCTGAAAAGCATCATTCCAGGCACGTTAAAGTCCTCGTTTGTGGTCGGGGGGTGAATCGCTCTATCGTTATTGTAGTGGGAAACTGGCTGGGGTGCCAGGATTCGAACCTGGGAATGCCGGGATCAAAACCCGGTGCCTTACCGCTTGGCTACACCCCATTCACGGGCGCTTATTGTGCTGTCCAGCTCGGGGGATGTCAATGAGATTATTGAGGTAATTTTTAAATTCTGTTGTTAGGATTTTGGGATGTTAGGAGTAAGCACTCCATTGAGCACGTTTAGCACATGCTGCAAATTGTCTATTCTGATTTTTTTATCGAAGAAGTTGTTGTCGAACCCGCCCAATGTAGATGCATTGAATGTGTTGTCTTCGCGATGTTGTGTCTGGAGTATGAACCGTAATCCTAGTTGAATGCATTTTTCGTAGATTTTAAGTCTGAAGAAATCTTTGCTGAGACTGGCCACTTTTGCAGCTTCAATGAGGCTTTCTAGGATCGCTGCTGTTGCGCGTACATTGCCTGTCTTAGAAAAACTTCCTGTTAGATCGATTTCTTCCGTCAATTGGATTTGCATTTCTGCAACTTTATCATTCAGTTCAAAGATAAAACGACTATAAATGGGATCGCATGTGAGGTGATATGCTTTGCCATATGCCTTGGTCATCCAATGTAACATTTTGATTCCATCTTTGTGCTTATTAAATAAAGCATGGTAGTAGGGAAAAGAATGTTTTGCAAGTTGAATGGCTTTCTCTTGAACTTTTCTGTTTTGACAGCTGAGTAAACCGCACAAGGCCATTCCCGGAAAATAGAATTCAGATTCGTGAAATTGCGAAATTGGTTTTGAGTTGGTCACGATTTTAAATTTATGATTGAGATCGTCAAACATAAAAAAAATGAATGCAACTAATTTTTCTGAAGTATCCTTGTATTTGCTATTGTGTAATGTATTTAAGGTTTCTAAAAAGCAACCGTTGATTCCTAGGTCGGATAATTCGTTTACAGATAGACAGCCTGTGATTTTATCGAAATATTTATTTATAAAATAATCTGCTATTTTTTCTAATGTGACGATGCTCTTGGGGTGGTAGTTTGCTAAGGCGGTCATGCTAGTAATAACGCGTAACACGGCTTCAGAGGACTCAGGTTTTATTGCGTGGTCGTGAAGATAATCATATTCATAAATAGGATGCGGAAGAGCAGATAAAAAATATTGTAGTCTCACTGCTGTTATGCGCGCACATTTTTTTAGGTGTGTTTCAGTGGTTTCGCTTTGTAGGATTAATCCATTTCCTCGGTATAGATCATATAAATTAAAGTGGCTTGCTGGTTGGTAGTCTTCTCTAAATTCAATGGTATCGTAAATGAGCAAGCTTGTTTTGTCTGAAGAGAGGGTGTTAAGAGGTGCATTGCATTTTTTAGCCAGCAGTTCTATTAGCTGTTGACAAGAATATCCATATTTTATTGGGACGGAATTTTTAAAAAGTGCAATTCTCTTTTTGTGAATCATTCCGATGGAATCTATTCCAATCCGAAATTTATTTATAAACTTATTGTCTCCATAAGAGTATGTTTTTTTATTGAATAAAATATTTATTTCTATATGGAACGACTTATTAATATTATGGGAAAGAATATTTTTTAAATTTCTGGCTGCTGAATAGATCGAGTCTGCCAGTTGGTTTCCGGGCCTATGAATACAAGCAAGCGTTTTATTGTTTTGTACAATGGATACAAAGCAAATAAAGTTTTTCAGCCGAATTTTCTGATTGAGTTGTGTTATTAGGTCAAGAACTGGAAGATCAAATAATGTGTCCCGCACGATTTTTAATATTATTTCGCGGGTAAATTGAGTGAGATGGATTCCGTGACGTTGGCGCGCAATCTGGTTGAGCATATAATCATCAACTTGTTGCGCGAGATGATTATTTTGAGGCGTTGTTAGGGTTGAAATGTTAGGAAGTCTCATTCAGAATGGCGCATCTTTAAATTATTTATGGAAAGATATCATGGCTAAAATATTAGAACCTAAATCCACCTATCAGAAAGCGGAACTATACAATAGCCCGGTCTTTTCGAGCAATAGCGATGATTTAAATTTGCTCGATCTTATCGATGATTGTTCGGATGGAATGTACAGTTATTTGGTAGCCCAAAGTATACAAGAATGAAGTTGCTTTCAAGTGAAGAATAAAAATGCTTATTTAAATGTTACTTTTATTTCTATTGTCTTTGTCAATACAGTTTTTTTTTCAGCATATTATGTCTTAAAAGATCCTTTAGCGTATATTTTATATTCTCAGGGTATACTTTTAAAAGAAGCGTACTCCATCGCAACTACAGCAAATACTTTGCTTGCTCTATCTTCATTGTATTTTTCCTTTGTGCTACATGATTGCAGCAAACAGAAGTTGTCACTTATTGTTGGCATTGCTTTGAGCATATTTTCGATATTTTTACTCAGTTTAAAAAAACAGAGCTTATCCCAATAGGTATCGCGACTTATGTGGTCGGTGGTGGGTTGTATTTTTTTAACATCATCATGTTTATTAATAAGCAGTTTATTAAAAATCAAGAGAGGATTAGAGGTAATTATATTTATCAGATCTTTGTTAATCTTGGAGGCATTATTGGTGCATTATTGGTTGTATCCAATATGGATAAAGTGAATGAGTTTAAATCATGCTTTACTGTGGGGGTTATTTCTTTGTTGGTCGCTTTGTTTTTATACCCTTTTATGCATGATGACGACATAAGCAAGATCAAAATCGTCAAATTTTATTTTTATTTGATTTTGCTTTTTTTTATTGTGTTATTTGCTATGCACTATCAGGAGTTGACTAGGATTATTGTTTTGTCTTCTTTCCTGGTTGCATCAGTGTATGTTATTTTTTTATCATTTGCCAAAAAAAATAACAATCTATTGATGTTTGTTGGTTTGGTGTTTGCATTTAATATTCCTTACTGGCTCGCGAATACAATCATTTTTAATCAGTTCTTTTATTTTTTAAAGAACGATGTTTCAGCCACTGTGTTTAATCCTTTATTGATTGTGATTATTGATCCGTTGGTCAATATTTTGTTTGGGATAGGTATGTTGGGTGCTCAAAGAAAAAGCATTGTTAATCATTATAGAAATCTCACATTGAGCTCATTATTGTTGGTATGTGCATTTGTCATATTAACAATTGGATTATTTTTTAGTAAATCTCGGATAAACTTTGTATATCCTATGTTGATGATCGGAATATTCGCGTGCGCTGAGTTTTTGTTGCAGACGACATTAAATTCTAAAATAAAAGACTTGCTGGCTCACTATAAGAGGGGAGAATTTTTGGCCACAGGTATTATGCGTTCATCAAGATCATTTGCTACTGTGTTGGGGTATTTTTTGATTTCTTTTTCAGCTAAGCATGGTGGCTCTACAGTTTCTGAGGTTAGTGCAGATTTTAAGTTATACTGCATTCTACTTTTAGTATGTCTGGCAAGTTTTTCGAGCTTTAGACTTGCCAGAAGATTTTATATGCAAGTTACTCCGTGAAGGGTCTTTTGATTCTTTTTTCATATAAAACAGCAACAATCTTATCGTGGTCTTTCATGGTGATAGGTTTGTAAATGTCTTCATCTACAGGTATGAGTGTTTTTTTCTGATTGTGAATAATAAGATCTCTATAAACAAATAATTCCTTTTCGGCCAAATGTGCGATAACGAAATCATGATTAGCGGGGGCAAGACTCGTGTGAAATATTAATAAGCAATTATCGCCAAATCTGAATTTAAGCGAATTGTTGGTTGATAGGAGAGCAAATAGATTTTGATACTCAGGGTCATTGGTAAGTTCGAAATCATCCATGACATCATCCAGTTTTAATTTGCCATTATGGAGGAGTTGTGTGTTTAAAACTCGAGTAGATAGCAGAGGTATTTTGTGAAATTTATCCAACACCAAGATATCACCGTTTTGTTCAGGGGAAATGGATTCTTCGTTTATCTTGTTGGTGAGCCAGTCATATTCAACTTTAAAATATTTCGCAATCGGGTAAAGCGCTTTAGAATTTTTAACTTTACCGCTGCATAATGAATTGATGACTTGTTTTGATACTCCAATTTTTTCTGCTAAATCATTTTGGCTTAATTGATTTGCTCTCAACAAATGGGACAATTTTTCCGCGAGCTCTTGCATAAATATTTTTCCTAAGTGAATGACATAAAGTAAACCGTTGTTACAATACCATACTGCTTTATCAGTAAAAAATATTTTATTTATTTTACCCAATTAATTTTTAATTACATTATTGACATATGAAAAAATAAAACCTATGCTGCGCAAACATAAGTTTGAAGAAGTCATTGTCCGACGAATAGTGGAGTGGTGGAAAAGGGAGCCTAGGTGAGCGGTCACTCACCCAGGTTCTTAACAACATCAGAGGGCTACTACATCCTCGTCATGCATTATAGTGCTTGTGACTAGGATTGTCATGGTCTTCGCATTTAAAAAAATAGGGAAACTTACTATGCGAAGTATATTTTGGCATTTTTATTTTTTGCTGCAACAAAAAGACTCCTTTCATCACAATGATGTTTTAATAAAACCTGAGCCATTTTTTCAGGATAGGCGTGATGAAGATTTAGATGATTCGAGTGGGTGTGTGCTACCGTAAATTCAAGACAGTAAATGAAGCGGTATATCCTTAGCTGATGATAAGCTGCGAGACTCAGTGAGAAATGTGCCGCTAATTTATTTCATTCTAAACCAAAAACCAATCTTTCCAGCTCCGCGAGAGCCCTGTGTCTAAAAAAAGGAGCTTGAATCAGGCAAGTCGGTTTATGATTTGCTGAGGATCCAGTGAAGTCAAACAGTTTTTATAATCGGGTTGTAGTTCAAAATTGATCGTGACGCAGTTCGTAAAGGATTTTTCGCGAAAAGATTCAACAAGGTAGCTTTTCCCCACTTGGCGCGCGCCTTGCAAGTATGGATGAAAAAACAGGGTAAAAGTTTCGACTCTATGGAAAGCATCTGAAGACTGCTACAGCAAAAAATCTAGGAGATTGATAAATTTGGGAAAAAGCTTAAAATTCTCTTCTGAAAAAAGAGTAATTTTTGCAGCTATTTCCCGGCAAAACCGGGGTTTTGTGTCATAATTTGGAAGGTGTACTTGGATCTTAAACAATCGATAAAAGGTGAGCTATGCTTCCCAGTAAAGATAGTAAAGATAGTAAAGATAAAAAACCTGACGATGAACCTGCTCTTCATGATCTTCTGAAGCCTGGGGCAGCTGAACAAAAAGAACATAGTCCAGATAATGTATGGATGGATGATCTAGATGTCCGTCTTGTTCTTAAAACCCAACTTGGCGTAGTACATCCAGAACGTGAGTTTTTTGTGAGCGCTGATAGAACCAAGTTTGTGTATTGTCTGCCGAGCGGAGCTTCAGAAGAAAGCAGAAAACAAACACTCGCAAGAGCGTGGGCAGATGCAGATAAAGCACATCGCATGGGTTTGTTGGGTGACAAAGCAGACATAATTATTGCGCATTGTTCAGATTCTCATTGGACTTATTACAAGATTCCATATAATTTTGGCAACTCTCCTCCTGAAGTGGCGGTTGCTTTTGTTGAGGCAAATCAAACAGATTCTATCAAATACCAGAAAAATGGTTGGTCCTGTGGAGATTGGACGGTTGCAGGTATTATTAGTGAAGTGCAACCGACGCATCCTCTTGCAACAGAAATGGCGAAGCTAAATGCTCCTAAAGATAATGGTCAAGCTGTCGGGGTAGAACTTCGTAAACAAAATAAAAAAATTATTCAAGGAAGTCTCATAGACGAAAACAGAATCGATAAAGAGAGAGTGCAAACGATTCTTCATTTGCAGATAAAAAATTTTAGCGAATGGAAAAAGGAGGATCAAGAAAAAGCTATTCAGATGGTTTTAAAATATATTGATACACATAAAGATGTCAAAAAGTCAGGTTATTCAATTTCTATCAGTACACTAGAAAAATTATCAGGGATAGGAGAGCCCGTGCGTGCCGATAGTGACCCTAAAGCCGCTAAAGAACTGATTGAGAAATTAAAAAACGCGAATAGTCTTGGCACACTTCAAGACTCGTTGAGTGCGCCAGAAAAACCGAAACATAAAAAAGTTCAATTTGACGCTGCTACTAAAAAAATGAATTGGGCAGATGATGACCTCGAAAAAACGTCAGAAGGTAAGGTTAAAGGGCTTAGATTAAAAACGCTGACAAAAGACGAGTTTAACTTGAAAGCTAAAAACAAAGAATTTTCCGATCATCAGGATCTTGTGCTTAAAAGCGAATATGCTGCGTATCTTGCTGTGGAAGCTGCTAAACGAAACCCTACAGTAGATTTAGAAAAAGACGCGCTTAAAAAGATAGAAGCGGCTTTAAATGATATCAAGAGTTTTCTAAAATGGATTGATGAAAATATTAAGGTAGAAGAGAAAAAAAATGAGTTAAAGGAAGAAATTAAATATAGAATTCAAAATTTAAATGAAATGAAAGATAGCTTCTCACCAGCGCCTCGCCCGATAAAACGCTATTCTTCAGAGCCCGTTTCAGAAAGATGGGGGACATTTGTCGAAGAGGAAAAGTTAAAAATACCTGAAGGTTCTAGCAAAAAAATTATAGAGCAAATTGAAAAAATTAAAACAGGTGAAGCGTTGCCGCATTTTAGTGATAAGGTCACAGTGTATGGCGATGAAGAAAGTGCTAAAAAAGCTTGCCAAAATTTCACATCGTCAGGGAAGCATGAGATTTCTATTGCGCGTGAAAAAGTGGATGCAAACAAATTTATATTGTATGAAAAAATTGTTTCTGGATATCAAGAAGAGGGAGGTGTGGTTCGATCGCCCGTTGTGACAAAAACAATTCAAAGTCAAAGAGTCGAGAATAATACGACAGTTCATAAATTAGAAAAACATATTGAGAAAGGAAAAACATTATCTTCTTTGCAATTAGCAGAAGATGTTGCGACTGACGTTGCAAATTTGTATAGTTCGCTCCCTTCCTATTGCCAAAAAAAATCAGCGAAATTATCCGAAATGTCTGAAGCTCGTGCGGCGATGTGGTTTGCTGTGTGTCGAATGAAAGGCATTCAAGATCCTAAAATGGCGCCGGGTGAAAAAACACCGTCCTCTAAAGCAATAGATGATGCAAGAGTCGCTTTAAAATCTTGGTATACTTCTGTCACCGAGCAATCTGGTCCAGTCAGTGAGAAAGCAAAAATCATGTTTGCTGGTGTGCCTGACGAAAATTTGAAAATTGAACCGCCTTCACTCAGTGTCGAAAAAGGAAAGTCGAAGGCCGAACCAGAAGCGCAAGGGGGGTTGGGTCTTAAGCCTTAAATTGCCTCATTTCGCCTTAGCGAAGTAAATGAGGACGGACCCTAATTCTTCACAACCACTTTAATCAAAATATTTCTCCCTTGCAGTGTGAGACGCGAAGGGAAATTCATTTCAGATGAATAGTTGTATTGAATCGTCCAATTTTTTTGTGTGAGCGTGGCAAGTTGATTTTGAGTGTTCAAAATGGCGTGCTGTTGAACATTCGGCACCGGCAGGGTGCGAATCCAATAAAATAAATTTGAAACCGGTAATGGCCAACCTGTTTGTGCCATTAATAAATCATCTGCATTCTGTGATGTGAATTTTTTCCCGTTGGCTGTTTCTAATGTGACGCTCCCTGGTTTTCCGGTGATGCGTACATTACCAATACCTAATGGCCCAAATAAATGGATGACGTAATGAGAGCCTTGTTGTTGCCAGCGCCAATGTAAACTGTCAGCCTCATTCTGGGTGCGTATCGCTAAAACCCCTGCTAAATCCCAGTTGTTTAAAGCCTGGAAATAACGAACTTGGTCGGCGCGGGTCTGGGTTTGGATGATAGGTGGTTGATTTTGCGGGCGTTGCACGGTCGCACAGCTAGCGCACAAGAAAAATAATAGCAACAGGCAAAATCTTATTGTCAATTTTTTCATGGATCATCTCATTCAAATATCTTATTAATTTCTTGATAGTTGAGTAATTGATAGTTATTGATCGCGCTAGATAAACTTTCTCCAGTGTAAACGATATATCCTCGTGAAGCTCGATTTTTTGTGATTTCTTTAAAGTAATTTAAGTTTTTTATAAATTCACTTCTGTATGTTTGCCCATATTTTATTTCAATTGGAATCAGCTCACGGCCCGATTGCCAAATAAGGTCGATTTCATATTGTGAGCGATCACGATAAAAATAAATCCTAGCATCTTTTCCTTGATTTAATAATTGCTTGTAAATATCAAGAATAACAAGATTTTCAAATAAAGCTCCTTTGAGAGGGTCGCGACTTATTTGCTCTGAATTTTCTATGCCTAATAGATAGCTTGCTAATCCAACATCCGTAAAATAAAGTTTGGGTGATTTGATGATGCGTTTGCCAAAATTTTCAAAATACGGCTGTAAACGAAAAACAATATAAGATGCTTCAAGGACTGATAACCAAGCTTGTACTGTGTGATAAGAAATGCCTAGCTCATTACCGATATTTGCGGCAACAAATTCTGAGCCAATCCGCGTTGCACATAGCTGCATGAATCGCCTAAACTGCATAAGGTCTTTAATATGTAGAATATTTCGCATATCTCGCTCAAGGTATGTTTTAACATAATTCTTGTAAACTAAAGTTGGATTTATGTTGTAGCGAAAAATAGCCGGCATGCCACCGGTATAAATTTGTTCGTCAGGAGAAAGTTGTATTTTAGCTTTTAAAAGTTCTTGCGTGCTCATTGGAAGTAATTCGAGTAAACCGACGCGCCCTGCGAGTGATTGTGTAATAGACTCCATCAGTGCAAGATTATAACTGCCCGTAATGATAAACTGTCCGCGGATTTGTTTTTGATCGACTTCAACTTGTAGCCAAGACAATAACTCAGGAAATCGTTGAACTTCATCAAAGATGGCGCCTTCTTTCCCAAGAGATTTAATAATGCCTTTGGGATCATCTTGGAGTCTTGCGCATTCGCTGGGATCTTCGAGATTGAAGTAAGGTTTAGTAGGGAAATAATGGCGAGCTAGAGTTGTTTTGCCTGACTGCCTTGGGCCTGTGATGCAGGTCACAGGAAAGCTTCTGGCTAACTCCTCCAGTGCGGGCGCGATATCTCTGTTATATTCGAATAAATTATCCATAAAACCAAATAGATATATTAAATATGACTAAATAGAAGCATCATTTCTGTTTAGTCAATTCTACACTAATGTCTTAAAATGACAAGTAAAGTGAGTTCGATTTGTTATCAGTTCTCGCCTAGCTTACAATAGCGCCATTTTACGGGACATATAGGCGCCAGCATGCCCATCATCGCTTGCGGGATCAACCACAAATCAGCCCCAGTTGCCTTGCGCGAAAAAGTGGTTTTTCCTGCAGAAAAATTGCCGCTCTATTTGCAAGATTTAGCGGCTTCACAGAATATCCACGAAGCGGTATTGCTTTCGACGTGCAATCGTTCTGAATTATATTGTAATACCGATCATCCTGAACAATTATTCAATTGGTTTTGCGAACAACATGCAGTCGATACTGCCTTACTGAAGCCTGTGTTTTATCTCCACGAAGGTGCTGATGCCGTTCAACATATCATCGAAGTGGCTTGTGGATTGGATTCTATGGTGCTAGGTGAGTCGCAAATTTTAGGCCAATTAAAAACTGCCTTCTCAGAGAGTTGTGCGACTGGCATGGTGGGACCTTTATTCAATCGATTATTTCAGCAAGTGTTTTCTGTCGCTAAAGAAATTCGCACGAACACTGCCATTGGTGCTTGTCCTGTTTCAGTGTCGTCTGCGGCAGTACGTTTTGTGCGGGAGAAATACGGACAGGATATTCACAAAGCGAACGTCGTTTTGATTGGCGCAGGATTAACGATTGATTTAGTCTTGCGTCACCTCATGCCGCTTGCGCCAAAACAGGTCATTGTTGCGAGTCGCAGTGATACATCTGCCTCATTGCTTGCCGAAAAATATCAAACACATGCGATCAAATTAAATCAATTAAAAAATGTTTTGCCTGATGTTGATATCATCATCTCTGCAACAGGAAGCACGCATCCGATTGTGACGGCTGACATGGTGCATCATCGAAACAAATCTCTTTTCATTGTCGATATTGCTGTGCCGCGTGATGTGGAGCCTGCTGTTGCTGAATTAAATGATATTGCAGTATATTCGATCGACGATTTATATGACATCATGCAGCAAAATTTAACACATCGCGAACACGCAGCTGAAAAAGCACGTGAAGTGATTGTTGCGCGCACGCAAGATTTTATTGAATGGCAACAATCGATTGATCTTGTGACACACACTATTCGCGCATGGCGGGCGAAAATGGAAATGCTTTGCCAAACAGAGCTATCAAAATCGTCGCAAAAATTACAGCGCGGCGATGATCCTGAAGTGGTCATGCAAGCATTTGCGCGCGCACTCATGCAAAAAATATTACATACGCCGAGTGTGCAATTACGTGAAGCTGGTTTTTCAGGGCGTACGGATTTATTGCAATTAGCTCATGAATTATTCGCTTTACCAGAACGGATTGATCTTCCATGAAATCTTCAATTGAGAAAAAATTACAAACGGTTGTCGATCGTCACGAAGAATTAAGCGCATTATTGTCAGACGCTGAAGTCATTAACAACCAAGATAAATTTCGTGCGTACTCTCGTGAGTATGCAGAGATGGCGCCTGTCGTCGATATTTTTCAGCGATATCAACGTTGTTTAACGCATCAGGCAGAAGCTTCAGACTTGATGAAAGATTCTGATCCTTCCTTGCAAGAAATGGCGAAACACGAATTTGATGTCAGTGAAAAATTGCGCGTCGAATTAGAAAAAGAGTTAGAAATTTTATTGTTGCCCAGTGATCCACATGATAAGAGCAATATCTTTCTTGAAATTCGTGCAGGCGCAGGGGGGCATGAAGCAGCGATTTTTGCGGGCGATCTCAGTCGCATGTATACACGTTATGCAGAAGCGCAAGGTTGGCAAGTCGAAATTATCAGTTCAAATACAGGCGAACAAGGTGGTTATCGCGAAATCATCATGCGTATTTTAGGGCAAGGCGCTTATTCACGCTTTAAATTCGAATCTGGTGTGCATCGCGTCCAACGTGTTCCTGAAACCGAAGCACAAGGGCGTGTGCATACTTCAACGTGCACTGTTGCTGTGTTACCTGAAGTTGAAGAAATAGAATCCATCGAAATGAATCCCGCTGATTTACGCATCGATACATTTCGTGCTTCAGGCGCAGGCGGACAACACGTCCAAAAAACAGATTCTGCAATTCGTATTACACACATTCCGTCAGGATTAGTCGTGGAGTGTCAGGATGAACGTTCGCAACATAAAAACCGTGCACGTGCGATGTCATTATTGCAATCTAAACTATTAGCTGCTGAACGTGATCGTCAACAGCAACAAACTGCCGAAACACGTCGCAATTTAGTTGGAACGGGTGATCGCTCTGAGCGCATTCGCACTTATAATTTTCCACAAGGTCGTTTGACTGATCATCGTATCAATCTTACGCTCTACCGTTTGCCCGACATCATGGAAGGCAAATTAGAGGATGTCATCACCGCGCTAACACAAGAGTATCAAGCAGACTTGTTGGCGAGTTTGGGTGGTTAATGCAAAACACAATCGCTGAAATACTGCGTGATGCAACAGAAGCTTTATCTCAGGTGAGTGAAACACCACGATTAGATGCTGAAATCTTATTGGCACATGTTTTATCCGTCAGTCGCGCGAGATTATTTGCCTATCCAGAATCAAAAATAGACATCTCTCAACATGTTGATTTTACTAATAAAATAACCGATCTCCTCAGAGGCGTTCCAGTGGCTTATTTAACAGGCCAAAAAGAATTTTGGTCATTAAATTTTGCTGTCACGCCAGATGTTTTAATACCACGTCCAGACACAGAATTGCTCATCGAATTGATTTTAAAAATCGAAAATAAATCATCCATGAGGGTGGCAGATCTTGGCACTGGTTCAGGTGCGATTGCAATTGCACTTCAATATGAAAGACAGCACTGGGAAATTCACGCTACAGATCAAAGTCAAAAAGCATTGGAAATTGCAAAGCAAAATGCAATGACGCATCATTGCGAATCGATACATTTTCATTGTGGGGATTGGTGTGATGCTTTACCGCAAGATCAATATTTTGATCTGATTGTGAGTAATCCGCCTTATATTGCAAAGAATGATCCACATTTAAAAGCTTTACAATATGAACCTATCGACGCACTCATTTCAGAAGAAAGCGGGTTACAAGATTTGCGCGAGATTATTTTAACAGCGCGACATCATTTAAAATCAGGCGGTCAATTATTTGTTGAACATGGCTACGAACAAGCGGAAAGCGTGCGTGCATTTTTTCATGAAGCCGGTTATGCTGATGTGCGCTCATTTGAAGATTTAGAGCATCGATCACGAGTCAGTACAGGTATTCTTTCTCATGCAGGAGAGAACTTTTATGAAAAATGAAATGACAGAGATTTCCTTGGATTCCGCCATGCCGAATCAAATCCGTTTTGTTATTCAGGAAGAACAAAGATTAAGAAAAAAAACCGATCCACAATTTTACTGCTATGTTTTCACAGAAACATCATTAAAAAAATTTTTAGGACACTTACTGCATGAACGTCAAGGGTTGTCACGTTGTCAGGTCATCTATAAAACAGATATGATTCCTTGGTCTGTTGTCGATGTACGTATTTCAGATAACAAATATGAGTTTTTATTGCTTGCAATACAGGCGAAAGACCATCAGAAATCGCTAAAGCATTCTTTTGATTTGATCAAAGAAAATTTCCCAGCTGATTTGATTGCAGGGATTTATTGTATTTCAATCCCGGCAACATTCAGAGAGCCTGTCGACCCATCAGTATTGGTCATTGAATGTGCCCGTCGACTATCATTATTGCCTTTTAATCCGTTTGAAATGTTAAAAAAAATCGAGTGCAAAAAATCTGACTGCGATCAATTGCTTCTTGAAATTTATGAAGCGGCGTATGCGTTTGAAGATGGAGATGACTGGGATGTTATTCGTGAAGAGTTACTTTATGTCCTGCCCACGAAATTACCTGCAGATTTTTCTCCATTGCTGGCTGACTTCAACTCGGTTGAATTATTTTCTATCAGAGATTGTATGGCCGCGTGGGAAGAAAAAAATGAAGCCAAGGCTGCTTCGGGAAAGGTGCTCAATGGGTTTTACACGATGCCCCCAGAGCCGGATGAAGTCCAGACAGTGTGTTGGCCAAGGTGCGTGATGTTATAAGACAAGATTAAAAAGGATTTTTATGGGAGCCATTCCTTCAAGAGAAGTGACTGAGCGTAATGCTAAAGATGCATTTTACCGTGCAGCAAAAAAAGGCGATATTCCAAGAGCTCGGCGCATTTTGGCACAATTTCCACAGCAGAAATTAGCGATCATCAATAGCAAAAAATTTTCCCCGCTCGAGGCTGCTGTGACATATGAGTATCCGCGTTTTATTCAGTTTCTTATTGATCATGGTGTTGACTTGGAGCAGCGCTTGAGTGGGTCGAATCATACGGGGCTTCATCTGGCCTTGTTAAATCATAATATGAAAATTGCACTTCTCTTATTTGAAGCGGGTGCAAAAATTCCCGTGATGGATGATGAGTTGACTGCACTGGATTTTGTCATTTCAACTTGTGTTGACAAAAAGCGCATTTCAATAGAAGCAAAAAGACTCGCAATTGGATTTATTATCAAAAAAACCGTGCTCCACGAAAATTTACAACTTTGGATAATGGAAAAAGCTTCAGATATGGCTTTATTTTATCGATTACATAACAATGAATCGATTACACAAGAAACTCACGTGAAAATTAAAGCTTACTTGGCTGGGAGACATCTTCGTTCGCGCATGGCTGAATTAATGCTTATGCCGTTCGAGCAATTTATCATGCAACCAGAAGTTTTAGCATTGTGCCGTAAGGGTTATGACGATACAGAAGAAGAAAAATCAGAAATAAGTTCTTTAAGTGAATTAAGTTTATTTGCTAAAGAAAAAAATGAAGAGAAAGATATCCTATCGGATCAAGAGTTGCGTGTAGAGATTTGATTAAGACCCCCCCCTCCATTTTTTATGGAGAGGGGATGTGTGGGATCACAGAATCGTGCAGCACCCACCACTACCACCGCTTGCAGCATTGAGTAACAAGTAGGTCGTTACAGGGTCCATTATAGTGACCCCCGCAATTTAGACCACCCAAACTGAGAATTTTGAGAGATAATAGCCCTCCCATTGGAGGAAAGTATGTCTCGAAAGAAGTGGTCGCCTTCGGCTAAATTTGAAATTGCATTATTAGCGCTCAAAGGCGA